>WLXB01000047.1 GCA_012103295.1 Alphaproteobacteria bacterium
GGTGTCGAGCCACAGACTGAAACGGTTTGGCGTCAGGCAGATAAATATAAAGTTCCGCGAATAGCCTTTATCAATAAAATGGATCGCGATGGGCAGGACCCGTTCGATTTGCTCGATGAGATTGAGCAGCGATTAGCATTGGATGTTACGCCGGCGAGTTGGCCCATTGGCATGGGGCGGCATTTTCTGGGCTGTTATGACCTATTAAACGACCGATTGGTTTTGGTGGCCCGATCCAAAGGGGAGCGGCCAGATCAGGGAACTGTGTGCAAGGGGCTGGATGACCCGCAACTGGATGAGTTGCTTCCGGCTGACGCGGTTGCAAAGTTGCGTGAAGAGGTCGAGATGGTGCGGGGGCTGTGTCCACCGTTTGATCGTCAGGCCTACCTGGAAGGAACATTGACGCCGGTTTGGTTCGGTAGCGCGGTCAATAATTTTGGCGTTCAAGAGTTGCTTGAAGGGCTGTCGAAATTGGCACCTCCGCCAAGAACACAACCGACTGTCGAGAGGGCGATTACGCCCGACGAAAAGAAAGTGGCAGGGTTTGTATTCAAGATTCAAGCCAACATGGACCCAAAGCATCGCGATCGAATCGCGTTCTTCCGGCTAAGTTCTGGTCATTTCAAGAAAGGCCAGAAACTGCTGCATGTCCGTTCGGGTAAAACCCTCACCATCCATAATCCCGTCCTGTTCCTGGCTCAGGACCGAGAGACCGCAGAGGAAGCCTGGCCCGGGGACATTATTGGTATCCCCAATCATGGGAACTTGCGGATTGGCGACGCACTGACAGAAGGTGAGAAACTTCATTTTACGGGGATTCCAAGTTTTGCGCCTGAACTCTTGCAGGCAGCCCGACCAGAAGACCCCATGAAGGCGAAGCATTTAGGCCGGGCACTGCAGCAACTTGCAGAAGAGGGGGCCGCCAGTGTGTTTAGACCCCGTATAGGATCAGACTGGATCGTCGGTGTTGTCGGCGGCCTGCAATTCGAAGTTATGGCCGACCGCATTCGCACAGAGTACGACGTGCCCGTGCACTTCGAATCCACATCCCTATACACCGCACGTTGGATTGAGGCGGACGACCCGGCCATGGTCAAACAATTTATCGACAAGAACGAGGCGAGCGTTGGTCAGGATCATGATGAAGCCCCAGTGTTTTTGGCTCGAAATGCATGGCATATGGGTAAGGCTGAGGAAGATTGGCCAAAAGTCAAATTTCGTAAAACCAAAGAACAGCTACACTAACGCCGTTCGTACAGACGAGGAGGATACGATGCAGATCGAAAGAACAGACGTTGGCGAAATCATGAGCCAGGCCGTTGTGCACGGAGACATGATTTATCTTGCCGGTCAGGTGTCCTCAGTCGCCGCAGATGTAGCAGGCCAAACACAGGGTGTTCTCGATAAAATTGATACGCTTTTGGCGAAGATTGGAGTGCAGAAAACCCGAATCCTTTCGGCGACAATATATCTCGCTGATATTTCAACATTTACAGAAATGAATGACGTCTGGAAAAAATGGGTGCCGGTTGGTGCGGCGCCGGCGCGGACGACAGTTGAAGCCAAGCTTGCAATGCCTGAATTCTTGGTAGAAATCACGGTCGTGGCCTGCCGTTAGGCACGTCCCTATCCTTGCTGTAGTCTGGTAGCGAAACCGAAATGGGTTAGTTGCCGCCACTATGCACATACTTTCTGATGTTATTATTCTTTTAGCGGCTGGTGTATCCGTTGTTGCCCTTTTTCAGTGGCTCGGATTTGGTGCGGTCCTCGGCTACCTGGTTGCTGGAAGCCTAATCGGTCCATACGCATTCGGCCTTATCACAGAAACAGAAATCGTCACCCTTCTCGGCGAGTACGGGGTCGTTTTCTTACTTTTTATTATTGGCTTGGAGCTACCGCTCGAACGCATTCGAGTGATGCGGGGTCCTATATTTGGCCTGGGTCTGGTTCAAATACTATCAACGGCCGTTGTAATTTTTCTGATTGCCCTTTGGATTGATATTCCGGTTGCCGCGGCTTTGTTGCTCGGTGCCGCTTTGTCGCTGTCATCTACAGCGGTTGTCTTGGCTCTGCTGTCGGATCAGGGGCGTTTGACCACCCGCATGGGCCGGAGTGTGTTTGGTGTTCTCCTCATGCAAGATCTGGCCGTTGGCCCGCTATTGGCCGTCGTGGTTGCGGCAGGTGTCGGCGGTGCTTCGTTCGCCGCGACGTTAGGAATGGCAGGCGTAAAGATGATCGCAGCAATTGCCATCATTCTTGGTCTTGGTCGATGGTTGCTAGAGCGCGTATTCATCACGATCAGCAGCGTGCGCAGCACAGAAGTTTTTGCAGGCTTCACCTTACTCGTGCTCTTAAGCGCTGCCGCGTTGACCGAGTACAGCGGGCTTTCGCTTGCCTTTGGGGCGTTGCTGGCTGGGATGTTGTTGGCGGACACGCCATTTCGTCATCAAGTCGCTGCCGAGATATTACCCTTTAGAGGCCTTCTGCTGGGTCTATTTTTTATGGGCGTCGGCATGGGGATCGATATCGATCTTGTGCTTCAGAGAAGTGGTGATATCGCGTTGTTGGTCGCGAGCCTAATGACACTGAAGGCTCTTATGGTGTTCGTTGTTGCACGGATATCTGGACTTACGACAATCGAGGCCGCTGAATCTGGCGTGTATCTGTCGCAAGGCGGTGAGTTTGCGTTTGTGTTGCTCGCTGCAGGTGGGAGTTCTGGACTTGTTGAGGGGCCAATGGTGCAAGTGATTGCTGTTGCAGTCGCTCTCTCCATGCTGGTTACTCCACTTCTCGCGCGTATTACTGCCTTTCTAATTGCCCGCTGGGAGTTGGCAACAGTTGTCAATGTGGATGCAGTAGAAGAAGAGATAGGTGAGCTACGGGACCATATTATAATTATCGGCGTTGGCCGGGTTGGCAGAGAGGTTGCGTTACGACTTCAAGACGCTGATCGACTCTACGTTTGTCTTGATCTTGACCCCCATGCCATCGCTGTTGCACGGCAAGCTGGCATATCGGTATTTTTTGGCGACGCTACTCGCCCTGAAGTATTGTATGCGGTCGGCTTGAATCGAGCTCAAGCCGTGGTCATAGCCATCGATGATCCACACTGCGCTGTCCAGATGATGAATTTAGTGAAGTACATTCTTCCTGATCTTACAGTTTACGCACGGGCTCGTGACGCTCAGCATGCCAAAACCCTAGAGAAGGCCGGTGCAGCTTCAACCGTGCCTGAGGTTATCCCGACAGCAACACAGCTCGCGGACCTGGCGCTTAAAAATTAAAGATACGTATTTTCATGTACACGCATGGACTTTACGGAATAGCGGAGCTCGGCATAGGCTAGCGGCCATGGTACCCAAACCGAAAATTGATCAGAAGGCCCTACGTAAGGAGCTAGAACAGCGGAAGTCCGAACTCATGGAGACAACTGAGTCGACGACCGGAGACCGGCAACCTGTTGAGTTAGATCAGACTGTGCAAGGACGACTATCGCGAATAGACGCTCTACAGCAGCGAGAAATGGCGCTGGCTACTCAGCGAAGGCGTGAGGTTGATCTCACCCGCATTGAAGCTGCCCTAAAGCGGCTTGATACGGATGACTACGGATACTGCGCGAGCTGTGACGAAGACATAGCTATTGGACGGCTGAAGGCAGACCCGGCCGAGCCCTTGTGCGTGGAGTGCGCGACTGACGCGCGACGATAAAAGTGAGTTCAGGCAGCGACTTTTAGATAGTGGACGCTGAATAGGTTGTTTTTATCCGTCCAGGTGCGGTCTGGCTCAAATCCTGTTTCCCGCCCGATGTCGTGAAACTCGTCGATGTCGTATTTGTGGGAATTCTCGGTGTGAATGCTTTCATCTTTTTGGAAAGCAAAGGGTGTTCCATTTATAGAAATAACTTGTTCTTTGAGGCTGACCAGATGCATTTCTACGCGTCCCTTGTCTTCGACATACCGTGCATCATGGATAAAATTATCGAGGTCAAATGTTCCACCAAGCTCTCGATTAATCCGAGCAAGAAGGTTTAAGTTGAATTCAGCGGTAACACCCCGTTGATCGTTGTAGGCAGCCTGCAACATCTTTGGATCTTTTTTCAAGTCGACGCCAATGACCAGCCCGCCACCATCGCCGAGCATTCCCGCAGCCATGGCAAGGAAGTCATGCGCTTCAGTTTTTGAGAAATTGCCAATCGTAGAACCCGGGAAGAACCCAGCCTTAGCTCCTTGATCAACCACATCGGGGAGGTCAAAGGACCTTGTAAAGTCTGCACAAACCGGAATAACGTCAAGGTTGGGATAATCTTCTGCGATAGATTCTGCCGCTCCAAACAGGTGTTCGCGGGAAATATCGACGGGAACGTAGCTCGCCAGACCTTTGGCTGCGTTTAGTAGGATACGTATTTTAACGCTGGAGCCTGACCCAAATTCGATTAGATGCTGTCCGTCGACCAACTCCGCGATCTCGCCTGCCTTGTCCGATAGTAGTCCAACCTCTGTTCGCGTCGGATAATATTCATCAAGAGTGCATATCTTGTCGAATAGCGCGGAACCAGTGGCATCGTAAAAGTATTTGGGTGAGAGGGATTTTTGTTTTTGCGATAAGCCTTCAATGACATCCTTAAGAAATTGGTTATCACTGCTGTGATCTTCAGCGCCCAACATTAGATATCCTCCGCCAAACGTACACCGGCGAACATCCATCGCTGATGGGGGTAAAAGAAGTTTCTATAACTCTTACGTATGTGACCGGCTGGCGTCGCGCAACTGCCACCACGCAGCACCATTTGATTAGACATGAATTTGCCGTTGTACTCACCAACAGCGCCTGTGGCTGCCTTGAAACCGGGATAGGGCACATAGGGTGACTGAGTATATTCCCATGCATCCCCGACCATTTGGACTAAGCCTTCAGTACTCGCAGCTGGCGTTGGCCGCAGAGCACCGCTCGAAAGTAGATTGCCATCCATAGGCACGTTCTCTGCGGCTGCTTCCCATTCGGCCTCGGTCGGAAGGCGCTTGCCTGCCCACGCGGCAAAGGCATCGGCCTCGTAATAGCTGATGTGGCACACGGGCGCATCGAGATTGAGCGGCTGCCTCCCACGAAGGCCGAAGGCGGACCATTGGTTCGAAGGGTCCTGTTGCCAATATAAAGGGGCGTTCCAGCCGTTGTTCTGAACATGAGACCAGCCGTCAGCTAGCCAAAATTCCGCACGTCTATATCCGTCATCATTGATAAAATTTAGCCACTCTCTATTGGTGACCTGGCGGTTCGCCATACGATACGGACGCAGAATGACCTCATGCTGAGGGCTCTCGTTATCAAATGCGAACTCTGTCTCTGTCGCGGCCTTAAAACCGATCTGGGTTATTCCGCCCGGAAAACTGATCCAGGCCTGAGAAACGGCGTCATGGGCGGGAAGGGGGGTTGTTCCGGCGTAGGCTGGCTCAAGGGGGCTGCACGAGAAGGCATGTAGGATATCCATTAAGAGCAGTTCTTGGTGCTGCTGTTCGTGATGAATGCCCAATGTGAGGGTGGGATTGATCTCGGCCCAAGTATCGTCGCTGCAGTTCTCGATCAACGCAATTACAGACTCATTCACATGTGATCTGTATTTGCTTACGTCTTCAGCGCTTGGACGGGTTATAAGACCGCGTTCGGGCCGCGGATGCCTGGCTCCAATGGCTTCGTAATATGAATTGAAGAGGTATCCGTAATTTTTGTCGAATAGCTCGTGCCCGCCCATTTTTGAGATCAAAATGAATGTTTCGAAGAACCATGACGTATGCGCTCGGTGCCACTTTGCAGGGCTAGCATCGGGCATGGATTGGATCGTCTGATCTTCAGCTGAAAGCGGGGCAGCGAGAGCGTCAGTTAAGGCCCGTGTTTCCTCGAAGCAGGCAAGAACCTGGCTACGGGAACCACTGGGTGCTGTCTCCGGTTTTATTGAGGGGACAAAGGACATGCACTTCCCCTTTTCTTTTTCTATTCGCGGAACGGCGCACCCTAGCCGATGGAAATCGAAAACGGAACCGCGAGCCTCTATTAGTTCGGTGTTTCAGCTACGAGTAAAAAGATAAGGGAAGCACAACCCATTGATAAGTATACAGAAAGATAGGTTGTCAGTAGGCGCTCTACATATAAGACTTATCTAATATATCTTTACAGAACCTCGGTTTTAGTCTAGTATCCCCTTCCATGACGGTGCTCAGTATTGAGGTCGTCGTTCCGGTTCGACCCTCGGGTGGACCATAACATTCGGTCATGTTGCTCAAGGAGGATATGACAATGACAGCCAGAGTCCGGCTCTGTTTTCGACACATTTTAGTGCGAGCGACCGCTTTTTAGCGCGCCCCGCTCTGTTTTTCTGCCTCGCCCTAATGGGTTGGGCACAACGTATGTGTGAAGGAAACATCCAATGACATCGACAACTCTTCCAATTTTGGCGTCCGACCGCGGCCTGTCCGCGTATATGCAGGACATCAAGCGCTTCCCACTTCTCGAGAAAGAAGAGGAGTTCATGCTAGCGAAACGTTTAGTGGAGCATGATGATACTGAGGCGGCGCATAAAATGGTGACCAGCCATCTACGCTTGGTCGCTAAAATCGCCATGGGCTATCGTTTTTACGGCCTACCTGTATCCGACCTTATTTCAGAGGGAAATGTTGGGCTGATGCGGGCTGTTAAGAAATTTGATCCCGATCGCGGATTTCGTCTCTCTACATACGCGATGTGGTGGATCAAAGCGGCCATCAACGAGCACGTGTTGAATTCCTGGTCCCTGGTTAAGCTAGGCACTGTGGCTGCCCAGAAAAAGCTGTTTTTTAATTTGCGCAAACTCAAGGCCAAGCTGAACATTTATGAAGATGGCGACCTTAGTTCCGAAGCTGCGGATGATATTGCTGAGCGTTTGGACGTAAGCACTACAGAAGTGCACAATATGAACAGACGGTTATCGAGGTCAGACGCCTCGCTCAACGTCCCTGTTGGTGAAGATGGAGACCTTGATCGCATTGATTTGTTGATGTCCGACACACCAGATCAAGAAACCGTGTTGGCTGAGGAAGAAGAGCGTACTGTTGGTCATTCACTTCTGCGCACAGCTCTGACCACCTTGAATGACCGCGAACGCCGCATCATAGAACAGCGTCGCTTGGCCGAAGAGCCGCGCACGCTGGAAGATCTCGGAGTTGAATACGGTATCAGCCGTGAGCGAGTTCGCCAGATCGAAAACCGTGCTTTTGAGAAGTTGCAAGATGCGGTTCGAGCGGCGGCCGAGAAACTAGATGAAAACGCCAAGGAGCCAATGTCTTTGTTGACGGCTCCCGCGTAACATCCAATTGCCAGCAGGCTTTCAATATTTAGGGTGGCGGAGTTTCTTCGCCGCCCTTTTTATTGGTCGCATCGCTATCTTGGACAAATGGCTGAATTAATAGGTACTTTAGCCTTACAGCCCGTTCATCACGAAAGGTCGGCAATCCTAGGGTCATCGCCGTTTGACCGTCGCCCGGCTCATCGATGTAGGTGCCGAATAGGCGGTCCCACCACGGAATATTGAATCCAAAGTTACTATCTGTTTCCAATGGCCGAACCGAATGGTGCACGCGATGCATGTCCGGTGTCACGAGAATGAGGCGCAATGCTGTATCCAGTTTGAGCGGCAGGGCGAGATTAGAATGATTGAACATAGATGTTGCGTTCAAAACGATCTCAAAAATAATTACTGCAATTGGCGGCGCGCCGAGTGCGTAGACGGCGATTATTTTCAATATCAACGACAGCAACAGTTCCAATGGGTGAAAACGTAGGCCGCTGGTTACATCGAGATCCATGTCAGTGTGGTGCATGCGGTGTAAACGCCATAATAGCGGGACACTGTGGAATAGCCGGTGTTGTCCATATATCCAGAGGTCAAGTATTAGAAAAGCGAGAACGCCTGCAAGAAACGGTGGCGTGTCGACGATGTTGAATAAACCAATATCCTGGCGTTGCGCCCACACGGCGACACCAACAGGCGCGATGGGTAGTATGGCGCGTGCTAAAATGGATCCTGTGACGAGAATACCCAGGTTTCCAATCCAGCGGCCCGCGCGCTCAAGTGTTCGTGTCCGGCGTGGCAGAAGGGTTTCGCAAACCGCAAACAAGATAAGCAGAATTCCAAATATGAACGGGCGCGGGAGAGGGTCGTCAGCGATGATCATGAGGTCTCTGATAGCGGCTGTATGCGCGCGCATACAACCCCTAGCTGGACTGCAGTTCGGTAAAATTGACAAGGCCAGTCACTCCAACCCCTTGTTTTTTCAGTGTTAGCATGGTGTAAATGGATCAAGTCGAAACCTTTGCGGGCTTGCGATATTGGCTCGTTTTGGCACTACCCTGTGTCTTTTTGGGGGCCGGTCCGGCATGACCAAGACCATTCTTATTGTTGAAGATAATGATCTGAACATGAAATTGTTCAATGACCTCCTTGAGGCGCACGGATACGTCACGTTGCAAACCAAGGATGGGCGCCAGGTCATGGATTTGACGCGTAAGCAGCGCCCCGACCTCATTCTCATGGACATTCAGTTGCCTGAGATATCAGGCTTAGAAATAACGAAAATGCTTAAGGCAGACGACGATCTGAAAGTTATTCCTGTTATCGCGGTCACAGCGTTTGCGATGAAGGGTGATGAAGAGAAAATTAGAGATGGGGGCTGCGACGGATATATCGCTAAGCCGATCTCAGTTTCCAGCTTCTTGCAGACAATTTCCAAGTACCTGGATGCCGCATAGCTGTTAGCGCCGTCTACGCTGGCATCACGGCAATATCTGGTCTATTCGCTAATTTATGGACGCGGGCTGTGGCGAGTTGGTCCGATACCATTCTTGGCCGGTTATTTGATTTTCGTTTCCTTGAAAATCACGTGCTTCCGGACCTTCGGGTCGTATTTCCGCACTTCCATTTTCTCCGTAATGGTCCGGGGATTCTTCCGTGTTGTATAGAAGTATCCGGTGCCCGCTGTGCTTTCGAGCTTGATTTGAATAGTCGCCGATTTGGCCATGTTCGGTCTCGCGGAAAACGTTAAGAGTGAAGCGCGGCAACATACTCTGCCTCGCCCCAGTGTCAAGCCTGTGTTGCTTGATTGGTCTAGGGCTAGGGTTCCTTTTTGGCTGCACTGGTGGCTGTCAGGCCGACGGCCTGCGCGTACAAGGAATCCTTTAATATCAGCTTCCTAGCCAAAGCTAGGTCGACTGAGGTCTCAGGCCGCACCTGTGCTGGGCAGTGACTTCGTAGGCTAGCCCGGGCCTCTACATCATTGGGCGCCACGGTTCGCCAATCAGCCTTCAACGCGGCTATTCGGCTGCTGGTTTCCTGCCACTGTATCAGAGCGTCATCGACCGGTCCCTGGAGGCCACTTGTGCAGATCATGGGAAGGACACCCAGGTCCTCGATCGCGTAGCCTGACGGGGCATGAAAACGTGACCAGGTTAAGGTGATCTCTCCATCGTTGGGCAGGCGGACAACGGTTTGGACAGTTCCTTTGCCATATGAAGAGGTTCCGACGATTAACCCACGCCCTGTGTCTTGAATGGCTGCCGCTACGATCTCTGCAGCAGACGCTGAGCGACTATCCACGAGAACAACGATTGGCCGTCCTCCTGCGATGTCGCCTTCAAAGGCTTGGTAGCGCTGTATAGATTCGGGGTGTCGGCCGCGTGTGGATACGATCCGGCCGGTCTCCATAAAAAGGTCGCTCACGGTAACGGCTTGGTCGAGTAGTCCCCCGGGGTCACCTCGCAGATCCAGAATGACCCCAGAGATGGATGAGTCGTCGACCAACGCCTTCGTCAGCAGTGACTCAACCGTCTGACTGGTTTGTTGATTGAAACTATGAATTTCGATGACAGCGACGCTGTCCCGCACTGTAATTTCAACGGTTTGGGGAACAATCAAGCTTCTAACAACGGATATGGCTTTGGCCGGCTGAAAGCCCGGGCGAATCACCGAGAACGTTGATTTTGATCCAATCGGGCCGCGAAGAATCCGGCGAATAGTCCAACTTCGTTTGACCGCAAGTGAAACCCCGTCGACATGGGTGATAAGATCACCGACCATTAGCCCAGCCGTCTCAGCTGGCGCGCCAGGTTGTAAGCCTTGGACTTCTAAGCCGAGGTCGCTGCTAATATATCTTAGACCGATTCCGCCAAAACCATTTCTTGTCTCGCGATTAGACCGTGCTTGCAGTCTGCCAGCGTATCGAGAATATGGATCAAGATCGTCAAGCGCGGCATCGAAAAATGCTGCGTAGATCTGCTCCAAGTCAGCGCCACCAATCAGGTCCGATCTCCGTCTAGCGCCGATGACGGAGCCGTGGAAGAGATCTAACCACGAGTTCGCAACTTGGTCGGTCGGTTTAGCTAAGTCTGAAACGAGTGTGCTGCCGATGTAAGTTTGTACGCGGTCATCGGCATCTATTATTGAGAACAAGGGGTCAATGTCAGCGAGCCCGGTTATACCAGTGAGGACGAATCGCCCAAGATGCGGTTGCTCAAGGGCCCGGGCCGATATTTGCGTAAGGCCGTGGGATAGAACGCGATTTGACTCCCTCAACTCGAAACCTTCGACGACGTTGCGGTCTTTCGGCCAGTTGTTATTTGACACGACCCCGTTTGACGCGCAGGCCGATACAAGAACAAGCACCGCAGCTGTGCTTAGTGTTTTGATCGTGGATTTAGAAGGCCGCCTATTCACACTCAATATCCAATTTCCAGGGGGTAACTGGAGAAGGAAATCATACGAACCTGGAGCCCTTCGCGCACGCCAAAAATCGAAAGAACTAACGGCGAGACTTCTTACGCTTTGATTTTCCGCCAGTTCGTCGGGGTTTTCCTGGTTTCGTGCTGCCCGGGTTGTTCTGGCGACCTTGCTTGGATGATGTTTTGCCAGCCTTTTCGCGCAGAGGCGTGTGCTCAATGTAGTTAAAAACCAAGCTTCCAGTCATGGCGTCCGCTTCAGATAGCGATACGGTAATGAGGTCGCCAACCGAGAACGCCATTCCAGAATGCCGACCCGCTAACATATGAATGTCTTCAAAGACCTCATAATAGTCGGATGGCAGGCGTTTGATTGGCAAGATGCCATCTGCACCTGTTTCATCCAAGGTGATGAATAGGCCAAAACGACTGACGCCGTTGATTCTGCCGGCAAACGTTGCTCCAACGCGATCAGATAAGAAAGCGGCGGTGAAACGATCAACAGTTTCTCGTTCGGCGCCGGCCGATCTGCGCTCAGTCATTGAGATATGCTCGGCTGCGGCTGTTAAGTCCTGATCACTGATATCAAGACCATCTTGTCCGAGTTTCATTGCGCGAATGAGGCTGCGATGAACAATGAGGTCAGAATATCGTCGAATAGGCGACGTAAAATGGGTGTACTGGCTGAGTGCCAAACCGAAGTGTCCCAGATTTTCTGGCTCATATCTGGCTTGGGATTGCGTCCTAAGAATCATGGTATTGACCAAAGACTCTGCAGGGTCGCCCTTTGATGCGCTGAGAACGTAGTTAAAGTCTTTCGCCCGAAGGCTGCCTGAGGGAGATAGTTTTAGGTCCATGCTCTGCAAAGCAGTTCTAAGCGTGCTGACTCGTTCTGGATCAGGCGTCTCGTGAACGCGATAGACGCCGGGCGCGTTAGCCTTTTGTAGCGTCTGCGCGGCGGCGACGTTTGCCGCTACCATAAACTCTTCGATTAATTGGTGGCTGGCGAGGCGGGGGCGGGGAAGAACGCCCGTCATTTCTCCCTCTTCATTGACCAAAATTTTTCGCTCTGGCAGATCGAGGGCAAGTGCCCCCCGTTTTTTTCGCGCTTTATCGAGACACGCGTACGCGCCATAGAGCGGCCTAATAACGGTATCGAGAAGCGGTGCTGTAGCCGAATCAGTCACACCATCCATCGCGGCCTGTACCTGCTCGTAGGTCAAGCGCGCTTGTGATCGCATAAGGCCACGCAAAAACTTGTGGCGAATTATTTCACCCTGCTTGTTGATCCACATGTGGACGGCAAGGCATGGTCGATCTTCGTTCGGCCGTAATGAACACCATCCATTTGACAATGCTTCCGGTAACATCGGCACGACACGGTCGGGAAAATAAGTTGAATTTCCGCGGTCGAACGCTGATCGATCCAATGCTGAGCCGCTTTGCACATACGAGGCGACATCGGCGATCGCGACCATGAGGTGCCAGCCATCTTCGTTGCCTGCACTTTCATCTGGTTCAGCCCAGACTGCGTCGTCAAAATCTCTAGCGTCATCACCGTCAATGGTGACCAACGGTAGTTGACGCAGATCAGTACGCTTTCCAAGTTTTGTTGGGCGACAACCTTCCGCTTCCTCCAGGGCAGCTGCGGGCCACTCATGCGGGATGCCGTGGCTATGTATGGCGATAAGGCTGAGGGCTTTCTCAATGCCAGCCCCGTGGATACGCTCAACCACCCGGCCCCTTGCTGTGCCACGTCGTGCGCCGCTATCGACCGTCACTAAGACAAATTCACCATGGCGCGCGTCCAGAGTGTGTTTCTTTTCGACTGTGATTGTCTGTCGTTCTTTGCGGTTAACCGGACGAATTATTAAACCGCCGTGGTCAGCTTTTTCGCAGACCCCCAGGATTTGGCGTGGCCCGCCGGTGAGCTTCCTAATAGGCCGGGCTTCATAGGCACCATCACCGACTAATTTAAGCCGGGCGAGTACCCGGTCTCCGACTCCCACAGCAGTGCGTACTTCTTTGGAGGGGACGATGAAAATAGTGGGTGGTTGGTCTGGTTCTTCCCAACCGGCTGGCTGGCCAATGAGGTCTCCGTCTGCGTCTATCTTTGTCGCGTCGAGAACCGCGACCTCTGGTAAACGACCCGCTTCCGCAAACCGCCGTTTTCCCCCTCGATCTATGACGCCTTCAGACTCTAATTCCTTCAGGATTAATTTGAAGGCAGGGCGATCCGCACCCCGTATGGTGAACGCGCGAGCGAGTTCTCGTTTTCCAATACGGTTTGGCGATTTTTGTATATAGGCGAGGATGTCTGCCTTAGTCGGCAGCGGGGAAATTCGTTTGTCTTTCTTGCGCGTTGTCAAAAGAAGTTAATCATCCTGATCCGCTGTAGCGCCCTGAGGTTCAGCCTTCTTGGCCGCAACCGTTTTCTTTGTGGTTTTTTTCTTGGCCGTCGTTTTCTTCTTTGCAGCCTTTTTCTTCGTTGCGGTTTTCTTCTTAGTCGCAGCCTTCTTCTTCGGCGCTTTTTTTGCTGTGCCGGCTTTTGCTGCTTTGATGGCAAGAAGTTCGATCGCTTCTTCAAGCGTTATTGCATCTTTATCTTTGTCGCGTGGCAAAGTAGCGCGCAGAGATCCGTGCTGAACGTATGGTCCGAACCGGCCATCGCGGACCGTGACCGCCTTAGAGTCATCTGGGTGCTCGCCGAGTGACTTAGCTGATCCACCTCCGCGGTTTCCTTTTTTCAACTTACCTTCGGCAATAACAACGACTGCGCGGTTTAGGCCGATTTCTAGAACGCTGTCATCGACTCCTAGAGATTGATATTTGTCGCCATACTTTAGGTACGGGCCGAACCGGCCGATGCCAGCGAGAATCATGTCGCCGCTTTCCGGGTCAATACCAACTTCACGAGGTAGAGATAGAAGTTTTAACGCCTGTTCAAGATCAACGCTCTCTGGGTCCATGCCCTTGGGTAACGAAGAGCGCTTTGGCTTCGGCACTTTTGGCTTCTTAGGTTTCTTGGCCTTTTTAGGTTTTTTGCCTTCTACTGGTTCTTCCTCAATAGGAGGAGGGGCGGCGGCAGCAGCTCGGGCAGCCAAAACCTCGGCATCGCCCAATTGGACATAAATGCCGTAGGGACCTGCACGTAAAGTCACCATCATGCCGGTCTCAGGGTCTTCTCCGAGTTCTTTCGGCCCATCGGCGACAGCTGCATTGGGGTCATTTCCGCTAACGGAGAGCTGTCGTGTATATCGGCAGTCCGGATACTTGGTGCAGCCAACAAACCCACCAAATTTACCGAATTTGAGGGATAGGCGGCCATCTTCACATGACGGACATTTTCGCGAGTCCGTTCCGTCGTCGTTTTTGGGGAATAGATGTGGCTCAAGGAGTGCATCAAGTGTGTCGATCACCTGGGTGATGCGAAGCTCGCTCGTACCTTCAATCGCGGTAATGAAATCACGCCAAAAATCGGCGAGAACAACCTTCCAACTCAAACGCCCGCCTGAAATCTCGTCCAGTTTGTTTTCGAGATCCGCGGTGAAGGAGTACTCAACATATTTTGCAAAGAAGCTCTCAAGAAAGGCAGTGACAACGCGTCCGCGGTCTTCAGGGATGAAGCGGCGGCTATCCATGCGCACGTAGTTGCGATCTTGTAGAACCTGAATGATTGAGGCGTAAGTCGATGGCCGACCGATGCCCAGTTCTTCCATTGTTTTGACTAGACTAGCTTCGGAGAAGCGGGGTGGCGGTTGAGTAAAGTGCTGTTCCGGTTTTACATCGCTCTGTTTTAGGGCCTCTCCTTCGTCGAGGGGAGGGAGGATGCGATCCGCCTCATCATCTTTGTCACTATCGGTGCTTGTTTTCGGCGCATCCTCATAGATCTTAAGGAAGCCAGGAAAACGAATTACTGATCCACTTGCGCGGAGCTTTGTGGCTTTGTCAGCCGAAGCCGTAACAATGGAAACTTGGTCCATGATGGCTGATTCCATTTGGCTCGCGACCGTGCGCTTCCAAATGAGTTCGTAGAGACGAAGCTGATCTTTAGATAAATATGCTGCAACATCCTTGGGGCGCAGGGCCGGATTCGTCGGCCGAATAGCTTCGTGGGCTTCCTGCGCATTCTTTGCTTTAGACGAATAGACGCGGGGTTTTTCAGGAACGTACTCTGAGTTGAAGTCTTGGCCAATGACGGACCGAATGGTGTTGACCGCGTCGGTGTCAATGTGGACGCCGTCCGTCCGCATATAGGTAATAAGACCGACCGTCTCACCACCCATGTCGGCGCCTTCATATAGGCGTTGGGCAATATCCATTGTTTGGCGAGCACTAAAATATAATCGTCGCGACGCTTCTTGTTGAAGAGTGGACGTTGTGAACGGCGCATAGGGGCGGCGTTGTTTTTGTTTCTTTTCTACCGACTCAACCGAAAATGCTGCGCCCTCAATTGCAGCCTGTGCGGCTTTTGCGCTGGCTTCATTGGGTAAACCAAATTTGTCGAGCTTTTCACTCTGATGGTGGGTGAGGCGGGCTGTAAACGATTGGTCACTGTCTTTTGTTAGGTTGGCTTCGACGGTCCAGTATTCCTGAGGGATGAATTTTTCAATTTCTAGCTCCCGCGTACAGATCAAGCGCAATGCTGCAGACTGCACTCGTCCAGCGGAGCGGCTTCCTGGAAGTTTACGCCAGAGAACTGGCGAAAGATTAAAGCCAACAAGATAGTCAAGGGCTCGACGCGCCAGATAAGCATCAACGAGCTCTGTATCGAGTTCGCGCGGGTTATCCATCGCCTCTAAGACAGCGGCTTTCGTGATCGCATTAAATGTAACGCGCTTCACATCTGAGCCGTTTATGACTTTGCGGTCACGCAGTTCTTCAAGTACGTGCCACGAAATGGCCTCGCCTTCACGATCCGGGTCAGTGGCTAGATAGATAGCATCGGCATTCTTGGCAGCATTTACGATGGCCATGAGATGCTTTTTCGATTGGGCTGCAATTTCCCAATCCATTGCAAAATCTTCGTCCGGCCTAACCGACCCGTTTTTGGGTGGGAGGTCCCTGACGTGTCCATAAGACGCCATAACGGTGAACCCATCGCCAAGATACTTGTTGATGGTCTTCGCCTTGGCCGGAGATTCTACGATGACAATGCTATTCATCGATCTGGTTTCGCGTTCCTGTCTATTTATTGGGCGAAGCGATCAATGATCGGCCCACCCAATCTTCGTTTAATGTCATCCGATGCCACATATTCTGCCGCCCGGAAGCCGCTCAATTTTGCCAGCCAGCTCTAATTCGAGCAGTACGGCAGCAAGAACGGGGGCAGACACTTGGCACTGTCGCCGCAGTTCGTCAACTGTCACAGGGGTTCTTCCAATTTCCGCGAGGATTTGCGAACGCATTCCGTCGATCTCTTTTTCATCAACTATTTCAATGGGTTGAGAGTCTCTCTGTGGCGGTGGGGTTGCGGTGAACAGATTTTTTGCGGCGCCTTCCAGTTCGTCCAAAACATCGTCAGCAGACCGAACAAGCACTGCTCCATCCCGAATCAGGTTGTTTGGTCCTTGCGCCCGGGGATCAAGCGGAGAGCCAGGTATGGCGAATACGTCTCGTCCCTGATCGAGGGCAAAGCGTGCTGTAATAAGTGAACCGGACTTTGGCGTGCCTTCTACGACCAAAACCCCTTGGCTTGCTCCTGAAATAATTCTGTTTCTTCTGGGGAAGTGGCGGGCCTGGGGCTCGGTGCGGGGCGGCATCTCTGAAACAATGGCGCCGTGTTCTGAAATGTTCTCATGGAGGTTTGTATTTTCGCGAGGATAAATCACGTCAACACCGCCTGCCATTACAGCCACGGTCGAGTGGCTGAGCGCCCCTGCGTGTGCCGCTGTATCGATCCCTCGGGCGAGACCAGACCAAACGGTGTACCCGGCTTTGGCGAGGTCCGTCGCTATCATGCCCGCGATCTTTTTTCCGTTTATTGACGCGTTGCGAGCACCCACGATGCCGATCGACGGTTTTTTGAGGTGAGAAACGTCACCGAGTACTGTCAAGAACGGCGGTGCATCTGAGGTTTGGCGGAGATTAGCGGGATATTCATCGCTACCAAACCGGACGAGGGACCCGCCTATTTTCTCCACCAGTACGAGCTCGCGCTCTACGGATTCCCGTGGAAACGATTTGAATGGTGTTTTCCGCCCAGCCCGTTTCGCGAGTTCTGGCAGGGCTGCTAACGCATTTTGAGCGGTGCCAAATCGACCAATGAGGTCGTGATAGGTCACTGGGCCTATGCCCTTAGACCGAATGAGTTGAAGCCCTGCTATCGTCTCATCGTCAGATGGAGTGGCGGGCGCCATTTTGAATTATGACCCGCCGATTTGAGGTTCTTCGCCTTTAAGCAAACGACCGATATTTGCCCAATGCTGAACCCAGCCGAGAACCGCGAGGGCGAGGAACATCAGTGCAGGATTGGTCATGCCTAGAAGGAGAGCAAACAGTGGTGCGACAGCCAACGCGATCAATGCCGCAAGCGAGGAGTATCTAAATATAATTGCCATGGCGATCCAGGTGACGAAGAACATTGCACCGATAATAGGGACAGCCCCGAGCATCATACCGAGCGTCGTCGCGACACCTTTGCCGCCCTGAAAACGCAGCCAGACTGGAAAATTATGGCCAAGAACTGCCCCGGCACCGGCCACTAACCCGCCGACCTCAGCTGCCTGGGGGATTGCGGCCATTGCCCCGAGCCAGACGGCAAAAGCGCCTTTTCCGCCGTCCAATAGAAGAGTGGTTGCGGCTAGACCGCGGTGCCCGGTACGAAGAACGTTCGTTGCTCCGATGTTGCCGGATCCGACCGAGCGGATGTCACCCAGACCTGCGATTTTCGTCAGCAAAAGGCCGAACGGGATGGAACCGATCAAGTACCCGCCCACAACAATTAAGGTGAACGCCCAAGATGTTGGTTCAAACTGGATCGGCATCTGACGTCGCATCGAACACTGTGCGGCCATCGATAACGGTTCTTAGAACCTTGCCCTGAACCGGTCTGCCGTCAAACGGTGTGTTCTTTGATTTTGATTTGAAATTGTCGCCGATTACTTTCCAGCCAACGCCTGGATCGAAGAATAAGAGATCAGCAGGAGCATCGACACGTAAATGTCCAGCGTCCAACCCTAAAAGTCCGGCAGGGGTGGACGTTAATTTTGCAAGCATGTCCAGCAGGCTCAGGTCTTCATTGTGAACCAGATCAAGGGATACGGCGAGTAGGGTCTCTAAGCCTGATCCACCAAACGCCGCTTGCGCAAAAGGTAGGCGCTTACTGTCTTGGTCTTCGGGGGAGTGATCACTTGCGATCACATCGATCACACCTGATTTTAAACCTTCAACGATTGCTTGCCGGTCTTCTTCACTGCGAAGTGGTGGCGAAAGTTTGGCGAAGGTGCGGTAGTCCCCAACAGAGAGTTCGTTGAGCGCAGCGTAGAAGGGGGCGGTGTCACAGGTTACTTGAAGCCCTCTTTGTTTGGCTTGAGCAATGATTTCGACGCTGTCCGCCGTCGATATATGAGCGGCATGGTATCGA
Source organism: Alphaproteobacteria bacterium (assembly GCA_012103295.1). Lineage (GTDB taxonomy): Bacteria > Pseudomonadota > Alphaproteobacteria > Rhodospirillales > Rhodospirillaceae > WLXB01. Next base: position 18,323 of record WLXB01000047.1, read on the forward strand.
CCACCGGTCATTTCAACCAATCGAATATCCCGCTCCAGCATAATAATTTCTGCTTCTCTGGGAATTCCAGAAAGGCCGAGGCGGGTTGCCGTTTCACCGCCATTCATGACGCCGTTGCCGGCGAGGGCTGAGTCTTCAGGATGCTGAACGACCATCAGGTTAAATGTCGCGGCGTAGGCAAGCACGCGCCGCATAACTTGCGTATCCGCTATTCCAACGGTTCCATCCGTAAACCCAAGAGCACCTGCATCAGCTAGCAAACCAAGTTCCGCGAGCTCTGTTCCCTTTAAGCCCTTGGTGGCAGCCCCGTAGGCATAAACTTTGGTTAGGGCGTGTAGTCTGGCCCTGCGTGCGACAAACTCCAGTGTTGCTTCATCATCCAAGACTGGCTCGGTGTTTGGAAGGCACACCATGGATGTGACGCCGCCTGCGACGGCTGCTTCTCCGGCGCTCCGCAAAGACTCTTTGTGCTCTTCGCCCGGCTCGCGAATTTGGACACGCATGTCGACGAGGCCGGGGGCCGCGCAAAGACCTGAGGCGTCAACTACGGTTGCATCGGCTGGTGGTGTGCCATCAAACAGATTTGCACCGACACCGACAATCTTCTCGTCATCGGTCAGAATGTCACCAACGACATCTAGTCCGCTAGCCGGGTCAAGCAAGCGTGCGCCGATGTATGCGGTCTTGGTGGGGCCTGCTGCACTCATTTTGGGTTATCCGTGGCGTCACGTTCGGCCGCTAAGTTGTTTGCGAGGAGTTCTAGGATCGCCATCCGTACGGCGACGCCAAGTTCGACTTGCTCTCTGATGACGCTGCGCTCGAAGTCGTCGGCGACATCTGAGTCTATTTCTACGCCACGGTTCATCGGGCCGGGGTGCATGATTAACGCGTCTGGCTTCGCCAAGGTGAGTTTGTCACGATCTAGGCCGAAGAACCGAAAGTACTCGCGCACCGATGGTATAAAACTGCCGGTCATTCGTTCATTCTGCACTCGAAGCATCATGACGATGTCACAATCCTTTAAGCCTTCACGCATGTCGGTGAATGATTGCACACCCAGTCGATCGAGTTGGCTAGGAATTAAGGTGCGTGGCGCAATTACTCGGACTTCGGCTCCTAAAGTGAGGAGAAGGTAAAAATTGGACCGTGCGACGCGACTGTGGGCGACGTCGCCGCAGATCGCGACTTTAAGACCTTCGATCTTATTACGGCGGCGGCGAATGGTGAGGGCATCGAGTAAGGCTTGGGTTGGATGCTCGTGACTGCCATCACCACCGTTGACCACCGCGCAGTTGACCTTTTCAGACAGCAGTTTGACGGCACCTGACTGCGGGTGCCGCACGACCAGCACGTCCGGGTGCATCGCGTTTAACGTTACAGCTGTATCAATCAAGGTCTCGCCCTTAGCGACGGAACTTGATCCGATCTGCATATTGATGACGTTGGCCCCTAGACGCAGCGCGGCCAATTCGAACGAAGTCCTCGTTCTCGTTGAGTTCTCAAAAAACAGATTAACAACCGTGCGTCCCTTGAGGCTTTCAGACGCCTTGTCGGGGCCACGATTGAGCGCCACATATGGATCTGAAAGATCCAATAGCCGATTGATTTCTAAAGGGGAAAGGCCTTCGATCCCGAGCAGGTGGCAGTGCGGGAATATAGGGTCACGCATGAGCGCGGACTATATGGGAGGACTTTACATTCGACAAGCGTGCAATTGACTTTGTTTTTTGGGTCAATTCTTTCGCAAAAGATCAATGACGCCCTGCAAAATGTAAGCTGCTGCAGCGCGATCCACCACTTTGCCGCGCTTTTTTCGGCTGAGATCGGCCTTTTCGACCATCATGCGTTCGACGGCGACCGTTGACAGGCGTTCATCCCAAAATGCGACGGTCAGGTCTCTCAGGTTCAAGAGGTTGTCTACAAATGTCCTGACATACTGCGCCTGACGCCCTTCGTTACCGTCCATTTCGACGGGAAGACCGACGACCAATGCCCCGACATCGTTGTCATCAATGAGGGTGAAGAGGGCCTCGGCGTCTTTAGTAAACTTGGTACGCCGAATAACGGTCAGTGGCGATGCGATGATCCTTGCCCTGTCTGAGACCGCGATCCCAACGGTTTTGGTGCCGACATCAAGCCCCAATAGGCATTGGCCAGGTCCGAGGGCCTCCAGTAGCGCGGTGGGCTTGCAGATCGTCATACCCGATGATACATCAACGCGGCCCTTACTTTCCGCCACTTTTTCCATTTTGGAGGGTGGCGATGTTAACCTTCAATGAGAGACCCATAGCCCATGTCGCTCGACGACACCACAGTCCGGAAAATTGCCCACCTTGCCCGCATCAATGTGGCTGAGACAGATCTAGCACCGCTTGCGAAAGAACTCAGCGGAATCTTGGATTGGATCGAGCAACTTCAAGAGGTGGATACTTCCGCCGTCGAGCCCATGACGGGCGGGACGGATATGACACTGAACTGGCGTAAAGACGCCGTGACAGACGGAGGGCACCCGGAAAAAGTTTTAGCCAATGCGCCAGAATCTCACGAAGGTTTCTTCGGTGTTCCGAAGGTGATCGAATAATGAGCGACTTAACGAAGCTCTCACTTTCCGATGCCCGCGATGGTCTCGACAAGGGTGATTTCAGTGCCGTTGAGCTGACCCAGGCTCATGTTCAGGCGATGGACTCTCATCGAGAGCTCAATGCTTTCATTACCGAAGTGCCTGATCTTGCGCTGGAGCGGGCCAAGGAGGCGGATTACAACCGGAGCCATGGACAAGCAGGTGCATTGGAGGGGTTACCCCTCGGCATCAAGGATTTGTTTTGCACCGAGGGTATTCTTACGACCGCAGCTTCTCATATTCTTGATGGCTTCACCCCTCCGTATGAGAGCACGGTCACGGCGAATTTGAAGGCGGCTGGGGCCGTCACGCTTGGTAAGACCAATCTGGACGAATTCGCCATGGGGTCGTCAAACGAAAGCAGTTACTACGGGGCTGCGCATAATCCTTGGAAAAAACAGGGCGACCCAAGAAATTTGGTTCCGGGTGGTTCATCCGGCGGATCGGCCGCCGCAGTCGCAGCTCATATGTGCCTCGGTGCGACCGGGACTGATACAGGTGGGTCTATACGGCAACCGGCGTCGTTTTGCGGCATTGTCGGAATGAAGCCCACGTATGGACGCTGTTCCAGATGGGGTGTTGTGGCGTTCTCCAGTTCGCTTGATCAGGCTGGCCCGATGACACGCACTGTCAGAGATTCCGCGATTTTGCTTTCCATTATGGCTGGGCATGATCCAAAGGATTCAACATCTGCAGACATGCCAGTGCCAGATTTTGAAGCGGCTCTATCAGGAGATATCAAAGGTCTTCGCATTGGCCTTCCCGCGGAATATCGGCCCGACAATCTAAATTCTGATGTTGCTGCGCTGTGGGATAAGGGGATTGGATGGCTAAAAGACGCGGGTGCCGAGGTGGTGGATATATCTTTGCCGCACACCAAGTACGCATTGCCGACATATTACATCGTGGCACCAGCAGAGGCGTCCGCCAATCTAGCGCGGTACGATGGCGTTCGTTTTGGCCTTCGGGTCGAAGGTGACAGTCTAGATGATATGTACGCTGAAACACGGGCGGTGGGGTTTGGCGCTGAAGTGAAGCGCAGAATATTAATCGGCACTTACGCGCTGTCCGCTGGCTATTACGATGCGTACTATCTTAAAGCCCAAAAAGTGCGCCAGTTGATCCATCAGGATTTTGTCACTGCGTTTGAAAATGTAGACGCGATACTGACACCAACTGCACCAACGCCGGCATTTCCTATTGGTGAAAATTCAGACGATCTCATCGCAATGTATCTGAATGATGTGTTTACCGTTCCAGCTTCGTTGGCTGGGATTCCAGGTATTTCGGTTCCGGCTGGTTTGTCTAACGAAGGCTTGCCGCTCGGCTTGCAGCTTTTGACCAAGCGTTGGGACGAAGAAACGTTGTTCCGTGTCGCCGGTGTTCTTGAGCATGCAGCAGGTTTTTCAGGTTTGCCTAGCGACGGGGAGGGCTAAGCGATGACCTTCCTTATCAAGGGTGAAACTGAAACGTGGGAAGTGGTTATTGGCCTTGAGGTCCATGCGCAGGTTGTATCCGACGCCAAATTATTCTCGGGTGCGCCTACGGACTTTGGTGCGAACCCGAACAGTCAGGTGTCATTTGTCGATGCCGGGATGCCGGGTATGCTGCCGGTTATCAATGAGATTTGTGTCGAGCAAGCTGTTCGCACCGGGCTCGGGTTGAAGGCCCAGATTAATAATCGAAGCGTGTTCTCGCGGAAAAACTATTTCTACGCTGACTTGCCACAGGGTTACCAGATTAGCCAGTTCGATCTTCCAATCGTAGGAGAGGGCACAATCATTCTCGACATGCCTGACGGTGTTAGTCGAGAAATTGGTATTGAACGCCTTCATTTGGAGCAGGATGCCGGCAAATCAATTCACGATCTGCATCCGTCGAAGACGTTTATCGACTTAAACCGGTCCGGCGTCGCACTTATGGAGATTGTCTCTAAGCCGGACATGCGTTCTCCTGATGAGGCCGGAGCCTACCTACGAAAGCTACGCTCCATATTGCGTTATCTAGGTACATGTGACGGGAACATGGACGAGGGGTCGATGCGCTGTGACGCTAACGTTTCCGTACGACCGGTAGGCGAGACTGAGTTGCGCACGCGGTGCGAAGTCAAGAACGTCAACTCCGTCCGATTTGTAATGCAAGCCATCGAGCACGAGGCGAGACGGCACGTTGATGTCTATGAATCTGGTGGGGAAATCAGCCAGGAAACCCGGCAATACGACCCGAACAAGGGTGAAACACGGTCCATGCGTTCAAAGGAGATGGCGCACGACTATCGGTATACCGCTGGGCTGGCGCCAGAGTTCACCGACCCCGCGCCAGACGATGCCGCGTCGATATGGATTGGTTCGGACCCCAACGGTGCTCGCGCCTTCGATGGAACCGTCACGATCGCGGTTTACGATAATCAAGCCACGTTCGACCCTTGCAGCGTTCACCCAGACGGCACGGCCAACGGCGAAACGGTTAGAGATCCCGCGTGCGATAACGCATCGATTGAGGTGCGGTGGGAGAACCCAACCAAAAACACAGACGGCACGCCGCTCACTGACCTTGCAGAAACGGAAGTGTATTTCGGTACCGCGGCCGGGGTGTATGAATCGAGCGTGACGCTCCCCGCCGACCAAACCGCCACCCGTGTTGATGGGTTGAAAATTGGTAGCACGTATTTCGTGTCGGCCAAGGCGGTGAATAGCCAGGGGATACGTTCGGAGTGGTCGAACGAGGTAGAACTAACGGCAGCCGAGGCGGCCGTGGCGCTCGGCTACAAGCGCGCTGGGCCGTTGCGCAGCTTCGCTAGACGGGTGACCCAGTGGGCGATTCTGCGCCCGTTGTGGCGTCGCACGGTATACCGTACGGGCTGAGGGCCATATACTTCGGGGCTTTCCGTTGGTGGACTTCGGGGCGAAGGCGCAAAGCGGGCAGATGGAACCATCGAAAAACAAAACTGGGAGCCACGCGAAGTGGCCGTAGCAGAACTGTTGGCACACACACGCGCACACTGGCTGCGCTACGCAGCCACCGCGATCACGGGCGCGATCACACTTGTATTTTATCTCGCATGGGATGGATTCATGTTGTACTTAGACGACCGGCACATAACCCGGCAAGAGAGCGTCAAGCAGGCGCAAACGTTTATCCAAGGTCAGCGCGATGGCTTTGGCTACTTCAAAGAACAACAGCACCGCAACGATGTAAAGTCAGTGCGCAAAGAACTCAGGGCGGTGAGGCGTGAACGGCGCCGATTCGAGGCGTACATACGCACCGACCCCAACAGCAAGGTAGCACCCGCGCGCCAAGCGACCGTCGATGAACTCGTGCAGGTCGAATCCGAGCTAAACGAGGATTTGAAAGGCGCGCAAGTAGATCTGCAAAGGTACTTAGAGAACAAAGAATAATGCGACCTTATGCGTTCGGTTCGCGCTCGCGCGAAAAGCTGGATACGTGTTGCGAAGAAATGGTGGAGATCGCCGAGCTTGCGATACGACGCACGCCGGTTGATTTCACAATCGTGCATGGGTTCCGTGGCGAGGATACGCAAAATGCGCTGTTTGATTCGGGCGCATCGAGAAAGATGTGGCCGGAATCCAAGCACAACTACGTTACGGTTGGTCCAGACGGCAAGTGCCTGCCGGCATCGCTTGCGATCGATTTTGGTCCATGGGTGAATGGTGGTATCCCGTGGGAGGAAACACATATGTTCGCGCTGATCGCCGGGGTGTTTGCGGCGTGTGCGATTGAGCGTGGGTATCGTGTCCGGTGGGGCGGCGACTTTGACGGTGATGGCCTATCGTCCGACCAAACGTTGCTTGATTTCGGCCACGTTGAGTATGCCGGAATCAGCGAGTAAGATTTGACGATGGTTAAGCAAGCCACTACTGATACGATCATCACCGGGGCTATTGGGGTTCCGTTGGCGATTGTCTTGGTGTGGGTGCTTAATACTTGGTTGATGCCGCTTGATGTTGAGACGGGCAAGCGGATGTTGGTGCCGGGTGAGACTGGTGCCGCGCTTGGTGCGGTCCTTTCGGGCCTCATCGCACATCTATCGA
>WLXB01000048.1 GCA_012103295.1 Alphaproteobacteria bacterium
GATACCGAAACGGGCGCGGGTCGACTCCTATCCTGCGGTCGAAAAATACGGCTGGCTGTGGGTCTTCCTGGGCGACGCACCGGAAGCGGAACGCCCGCCTCTGCCGGACTACTTCCCCGAATACGAAGCCACGGAACAGGGGACATCTGACGAATGGAAGTTTGTCCGTGGAACTTTTATTTTCGAGGCCAACTGGGTGCGCGCCATAGAGAATGGCGTTGATCACACGCACGCCTTTTATGTCCATACAGATTTCGGAAATCCGGGAAAACCAACGGTTGATGACTACGATCTAGACATCGACGATTCAAAGATCGAATCCATTACGTTCGCCAAGCCGGTCAGTAAACGCGGCGTATGGGCGGAGAAAATCGATAAAGACCGCCCCGATGTTAAAACCATGGTGCGCATCTATAAGCCAGCACCGTCAATCCGCATCGAGATGCACCTCAAGCCGCCGATGTGGCAGATGATCGTTTCCGGCTACACACCAATCGATGAGAACCGCACCAAGGTATGGTGGTGCCATGGCCGCAACTTCTTCACCGATGACAAGTACGACGCCGACTCACACAAGCGCGTACTCCTGGTGTTCCAAGAAGATGCCAAGGTTATCGACTTTATCCGTCCAGCCATGGTGCCTCCGACCTTGTCTGATGAACTCGCTCTCGAAAACGACAAGCATGGCATTGAGTTCCGCAAATGGGTCAAAGACCAAGAGTTGGCCGGACGGGCGCTAGACCTTAAAGCCCAGCACGGCACCGATGAGATGGTCAAGGTCATCCCCTCGCCGGCGCGGCGCGTTGACGCGAAAAACTGGGTGCTCGATGCAGTCCCGGTCAAACAACCCAGACCACGGCAAGAGGCAGCGGAATAGAGAGAGACTCACAACCCAGGTTTTGTTGATCATATGACCTCCTACGCTCTGCGCCGCCTCGCACTTGCGGCGCCGACTCTTTTCTTAATCGTCACGCTATCCTTCTTCCTGATGCATCTCGCACCGGGCGGGCCATTCGATGCCGAAGCCTCACTCGAACCCGAAGTCATCGCTAACCTTGAGGCCGCCTATGACCTCGATAAGCCTATCATCGTTCAGTACGGGCTCTATTTAGGCAAAGTTGCGCGGGGAGATTTCGGGCCGTCCATTGTTTACATCGATCGCACGGTCACCGAGCTTCTAGAAATCGGCCTCCCCGTCAGTTTGAAGCTAGGCCTATCCGCGATGATCCTCGCCTTAACGGTTGGTGGCATCTTGGGAGTCATCGCCGCACTTCGTCGCAACTCTTCAACAGATTACGCGGTCATGGGTGTCGCCATGACGGGCATCGCCGTACCGAGCTTTGTCATGGCACCGCTAATGAGTCTCTTGTTTGGTGTGATTCTAAAAATTCTGCCCGTCGCATCCCTTGAGCCGCGCGGCGGCTTAGCCGAAGCAGTCCCGTTTTTGGCGCCGATAACGCCGTACATTATGCCGGTGATTGCCCTCGCCTTGCCGCAGATTGCTATTCTCGCCCGCCTCACCCGTGGCGCGATGATTGAAACTCTGCGTCAGAACTATATCCGCACCGCCCGCGCCAAAGGCCTGACGCAAGGCAATGTCGTCTGGGCTCACGCCCTTAAATCGGCTTCGCTGCCCGTCATCAGTTATCTCGGACCGGCGGCCGCGTCGATCATCACGGGTTCTGTTGTGATCGAACAGATCTTCCAGCTTCCGGGGATGGGGCGATTCTTTATCCAGGGCGCCATCAATCGGGATTACCCCCTCGTCCTTGGCATCGTCGTTGTCTATGCCTTGGCCGTTATCCTCCTGAATTTGATCGTTGATCTGATGTACGGGTTACTCGATCCGAAAGTGAAGGTGGAGTAATGGCTTTGCTTGCTGCCCAACGGGAGTCTCAAGAAGCTTTGATGGCGGAAGCCGCGAACATCAAAGGCCGGTCCCTTTGGGAGGACGCCGCGCGCCGGTTCAGAGCCAACAAAGCGGCCATGGCCGGGGTCATTGTTCTCGTGCTCATCACAATGTGTGCCATCGTCGCACCATCACTTAGTGCCTATACCATCGACGATCTAGACTGGATGAACATTGGCACGCCACCGTCTTTAGAAACCGGCCATTGGTTCGGCACAGATGACACAGGCAAAGATCTATTTGTTCTGACTTGGATGGGCGCACGGGTCTCTCTGATCATCGGCGTCATGACCACCGCCGTCGCCTTATCCATTGGCGTCATCTACGGCGCGACCGCAGGCTATGTCGGTGGGCGAACTGACAACGCAATGATGCGATTCGTCGATGTGCTATATGCCCTGCCCTTGCTCTTCTTCATCATCATCCTGGTCACGGTTTTTGGCCGGAACATCTACTTGGTCTTCCTCGCCATCGGCTGTGTCGAATGGTTGACTATGGCTCGCATCGTTCGCGGCCAGACTCTCTCGGTGAAACAGAAAGAATTTATCGAAGCCGCGCGGGCTAGTGGTGCCGGACCCACCAGCATCATCGGGCGGCACGTGCTACCGAATGTCATCGGTCCGGTAATTGTGTATGTCACACTGCTTGTACCGACGAACATTCTGGTCGAGAGCTATCTCAGCTTTCTCGGGCTTGGTGTGAAAGAGCCTCTAACCAGTTGGGGTGTGCTGATTTCACGCGGGGCTAACAGTATTGAATCAGCACCCTGGCTTTTACTCATCCCCGCGACGTGCCTCGCCATCACCATGTTCTGCTTTAATTTTATCGGCGATGGCTTACGCGACGCTCTAGACCCGAAAGACCGTTAGGCATTCAGGGTATTAGATCGAAATCTTCGAAATTCATGACGTCTTGCACTGGCGCGTAGCCAGTCACGTTGGCTGTCATGCCGTCGAAATCAACGCCCTGCCAAAGAATGATTCCCGGCGGATTAGCTCGCTCATGAGCCAACACCGCGCGATAAAACGGTAGTGCAGCCTCAGCAGACACTTGGGTCCGCGCTTGTTTTAGAAGGGGCAGCAATGCGTCGTCACAGTGATACGGAGAACGGTCGGGAAGAATCCCTTGGCATACTCGATGACGGTAGGCCGCAACCGGATCAGGCCCACGCACAAGCATACTGTTCATATCGCCAGTCGTTTTTCCAAAAAATAGGTCCTGCATATTTCGATACGCCGGCTTCCCCTGCATCTCCACACGGACCCCGACTTTGGCCAAATCGAGTGCAATTTGCTGAAAGAACAAAAGATCGTTTGCCCCTCGGGATGCCACAGACGCAACGAGATCGAGTCCGTCGGGATAGCCTGCCTCTGCCAACAAAGAGCGGGCGCGCTCAGGATCATAGTCGTAAGGCGGAAGGTCCGGGTCGTACCCAAAGGCACCAGGATAGGCTAACTGCGACAAAGGTGTCGCGACGCCCTGAAGAAGCGTTTGGATAATCGCGTCTCGATTGACGGCATGGTTCAACGCCACCCGCACACGCGGGTCGACAACCGGACCGCCATTGACTGTCAGGAAGCCGAGAAACTGTACGGTCGCTAAATTACGTAGAGCCAAGCGCCCTCCGTCCGCCTCTAATAATGACGCATCATCGGGACCGAGACCGATCACAAAATCAACGGCCCCAGATAATATACCTTGTAAGCGTGCGGTCTGATCCGGGATGACGGTAAAGGAGAGGCCATCTAACTTGGGCGCGCGCCAGGAGTCTCTGAACGCGCGCATCTTCACACCCGCCTGGTTCCATTCCGTCACTTGAAAGGGGCCCGTCCCCACCGGGTTAGACTCATACTCAGGCCGAGGCGTGGTTTCCCAAGTCTCTGGCTCTGGTATGCGCCACACAGCAGCATGAATAGGGAACAACGCATCCCGCTGATTGAGCTCAATCTCAACTGTGAAATCGTCCAGGGCGCGCGCTTTGGCAACTTGGTACAATGTGGTGCTGATCGACCACAGGCCCGCCTCGGCGCTGCGCATATGTTCGACAGACCTCACAATCGCATCTGCCGTGAATGGAACACCGTTTGAAAACTGAACGCCCTCGCGCAGCTTCAAGCGCCATGTCACAGCGTCGGCACTCTCCCATGAGAGTGCGAGGCTGGGCCCGACCGACCCATCTTCCTCGATAACTGTGACCGTATCGTAGATCGCATTGATTGCCATAATTGCTGGCATTGTGATGCCTTGATACGCATGCCCCCGGTTCGGTCCGATCAGTGATGTACCCACAGCAAGGGTCTTATCGGCGGACAAAGCAGGGTGCGCTGTCATAAAGACACACAAGCAACACCCGATCAGAGCGGTAGCCTTGACGTATAAGGCGTTGAAGTTTGTTCTACCTGTCACGATTTATTCCGGCTTAGCCTCTTCTAGTCGGGTCAGAACGTATTCTTTGTCCTCATCGACGATGGATTGCTTGACCAGTATACGATGCTCGCCCGTCACCCACATCTCAATGTTAGTGAGAAGATAGCGCTCAGTTTCAAAGGTTCCAGCAGGCACGGTAATGGTCTCTTGGCCAAGATATTGGAACGACGCCGGTCCTAAGCGACCACGCACCATTTCTGAACCATCCCGTGTCGGACTGAAGATATAATAGGTCGCCTCATGTCTGCCGTCCTCATCCCGATCCCCCTGAGACAAATACCAGCCGTTCATCGACTCACCGTGTGTGACAACTGAAATTTCTTCAGGCACGACAACATTTTCAGTCAGTGTGCCGCCCGGCCCTTCGGAGACCGCCCGCAGCGTTTCACCGTCAACCGCGACACGAATCGAGCCGCGATAACCATCTGGCACCCAGTAAGTTGCGTAGACATCGACGGGTCGGAAATTGGCATCCACGTGGGCCGTCATGATCTGCAACGCGTTTGCCGCGATGAAATCTTTACTGAGAATCATGGTCCGCGCACCATCAGGATGAACGAAAATTCGCCATTCCTCAGCGCCGCGGTACCGCTTATCGCTTTTCGTCTGCAGGCGCAGCGTGCCGACAATTTCGCGGGCCACATTGATATTGGGTCCGGTGTTTTCGTCTTCGGCGAATGCTGGTGTGTACAGATCCAGCATCCCGAACATCGCGAGAAGAAGAATAAGGCTGCGCATGATCATACGCCCGGGTCGTCCAGCCAACCGGGATAGTCGGCGTCAAGACGGTCGCGCAAACGGTCGGGCATGTCGTTTGTTGATTGCACTTTGGTCCCGAGAAGTTGCCAGGTCGTCAGGCCCGGCTCTTGGCCCATTTTCATCCACGGCATCCAGGGTGCCAGGTTCTGGAAATGCAACGTCGCCGGCATGAATGCGAGATCTTGGTTGTTGAGATCCGCCAGCTGTCCGGTAAAAGACGCCAGGGAGGTCAGAGTAATAACTGGGCCTGAGTAGCCAAGGGGGTCGTCTGCTTCGGCGCGTGGGTTCGGCAATTTGGTGACCATGTTTTCAGTCGTCCAAACTCGACCGCTGTGAGATTGCGCTTCAACTGTACCGGTAAACTGCACTGGAACTGCTGCCGCCTCAGAACCGGAAACGCCCTCGGGCCCAACGACAATAGTTTGATTTGATTTGTAATGCCCGGGCGTACACGTCCGGCCATTAAGTGGATTGACCCACTTGTCCGCGATCTCATCAGTCACCGGATCAATAAAGAACCCGGCTTCGGCCATGACCTGATCGAAACGACCGTCGTCCCTTCGGGCGAGGCGGTTAAAGCTAAATCCTTCGATCTTAAGCACCCGTTGCGCGACGTCATCTCTGCGCTTGGCAAACATATTGCCGCGGTACCACCACATCCCCGGTGTGCCATCCAAATTTCCGCGCATGCGGGCATAGGCTGTTACCGCATCGGCGGGATCATTGAGGTCGTACATTCCAGCTGCAGCCAGCGCTGGCGAGCGCAGCACAGTGCCTGATAGACCGGCTATCCCCGCACCCATAAGCGCATTCCGTCTTGTTGGCATCATACAATTCCTTCGTTTGACACGCTTTTGTCGCACTATGCCGTATTCGAGCCCGTCGCCTCTGTCGAGGTCAAGTTGCGCAGTGAGACTTGACTGCCTGATGAAGGTAAGCGCGTTGACCACAGTGACCGACACAGCCCTGCCCCATGCTAAGGTAACACTATGATTCGTTTTACCTCGGACCCCTGCGATAAAGGCGTAATCGCGACGGCAGCTGATTGCCCGGAACGTCAGCCAGCAATGGGGCGGTGGGTTCTTGTCACGACAATTTTAGGCTCATCCATTGCCTTTATTGACGGAACGGTTGTCAACGTCGCGTTACCGGCTCTACAGCGCGAACTGGGCGCGTCTGTCACACAAGTGCAGTGGGTGGTCGAAGCCTATGCGCTGCTTCTTGCCGCTTTGATTCTTGCAGGTGGCGCCGCGGGGGATCGTTTTGGCCGACGCCGCATGTTTGTCGTTGGCATGATCATATTTACTATTGCCTCGGCTTGGTGCGGATACGCGCGAAGCGCCAATGAACTGATCGCCGCACGTGCGCTTCAAGGCCTTGGCGGCGCTCTCTTGGTTCCAGGCAGTCTTTCCCTGATCAGCGCGACCTTCCCCGTCGAATCACGAGGCAAAGCCATCGGCACCTGGTCCGCCTTCACCGCAATCACCATGGCCGTGGGACCACTCGCCGGAGGGTGGTTGATAGAGAATGCCTCATGGCGCTGGATTTTTTGGCTGAACATCCCTTTCGGGATCGCCGTTGTACTTATGGCGATCGCCCGCGTTCCAGACTCACGCAACAATCAAGCCGGACCTCTCGATCTATGGGGCACAACCCTCGGCAGCCTTGGTCTGGCCGGGGTTGTATTCGCCTTGATTGAACAAGCCAACCTGGGCTGGATGCATCCCGTCGTTCTTGGGTCCGCTATAATTGGTCTAATCGCAACCGTCGGGTTCATAATTGTGGAGCGGCGCATAACCAACCCAATGTTGCCACCCGCCTTGTTTGGTTCTGCAAACTTCGTCGGCGCCAACGTGTTGACACTATTTCTGTATGGCGCGCTTGGCGGCGCCCTATTCTTTTTGCCGCTCAATGCAATCCAAGTACAAGGTATGTCGGCCACGCAGGCTGGGGCCTCTTTGCTGCCGTTCATGATTGTTATGTTTCTCATGTCCCGTTGGGCGGGCAGTCTCGTCGACCGCTACGGTCCGCGCCTTCCGTTGATCATTGGACCCGCAGTGTCTGCGCTGGGGTTCCTCCTCCTTATGCGGCCAGATGCAAACGCTGCATATTTGACCGGGTTTTTTCCAGGCATCATGGTTTTGGCCGTTGGCATGGCGATCAGCGTTTCACCGCTGACCACCGTCGTGATGACGGCTGTGCCTGATCGACTGGCCGGCATTGCGTCGGGTGTAAACAACGCCGTGTCGCGTGCGGCAGGGTTAGTCTCCCTGGCCATCTTTGGCGCTCTGGTCTACGGCATTTTCCACCGAGAAATGATCGCTGTAATCGAGGCCCTTGATCTAAGGAGCGACGAAGCGACACGTGTTCTGGCCGGCACAATCAATCTGGCTGCAATGAGCGTCCCACCAGACCTCGCCGCGGAGACTCAAGCGATTCTTGTGGAAGCGATCAAGACTTCTTTTGTCACGGCTTTTCGTTGGGCGATGGGCCTTGCCGCTGCACTCGCTGCACTCAGTGTGCTTAGTGCGGCGTTGTGGATTGGTAGGGAACCAGCCACAGAACCCGACGTATTTCCGGGAAAGCCATAACGCTACAGGAACATATCTCCACCGTTGGGGCTGATGACCTGACCGACATAATGCTTCGCACCTTCGGAAGCGAGAAATACGTAGCTCGGCACGATGTCATCGATTTCTGCCAGCTTCCCCAGGGGTATACTTTGACGGATGCCTTCCAGAATATCCTCGGGCACATCATCAAGCATGGCGGTTCTGGTCGCACCGGGAGCGACCGCATTAACGCGAACCCCCTTGGCCGCTGCTTCCAAAGCCATTGTGCGCGTAAAGGTCACGAGAGCGCCCTTAGCCGCCGTGTAATGCGCAAATCCGGCGGCGCCAAGGTAGGCCAGTTGTGACGTTGTATTGATAATGCGCCCGGATCCGCGTTCGTACATATGCGGCAGCGTGTGCTTGCTGGTTAGGAATGTTCCACGGACATGAACCGCGAACACCTGATCCCATATGTCGACGGGAATATCTTCGACGGGCGCGGCATGCGCGATACCGGCGTTGTTCACTAGAATATCAATGCGGCCGAGCCCTTCGATGGCTTGAGCAACAAAAGACTCAACGGCTTGTTCCTGGGTGACATCGCCTTCAACCGCAATCGCTTTGCCGCCAGTCGCTTCAATTTCGGTGCAGAGCGCGTTGGCCTCGTCGGCGGACGCGGTATTGGGATAATTAATCGCCACGGCGGCCCCTTCAGCGGCAAAGGCGCGGGCAACACCTGCTCCGATTCCACGATTAGCGCCAGTAATGAGAGCGGTCATGTCTTTAAGCAGAGTCATCGGTCGGGTCTCCCTCGCGCCATCGCGCCGAAGATTTTCCAATCTCCTTCGGCCTGGCTCCAAACATGAATAACTTCCCAGTGCTGATCGACGGGCGTGCCGTCAGGCAGCATGGTCCTATGGGTTTGGTAATAAATCACGCCTGTATCGCCTTCCAGCGTAAAGTCGACGAGCTCCATGGTCAGCTTCTCGGCATTATTGCCTGACATTTCGTCTGACGTGGCTTGAAGCCCTGAGAGATCAGTCGGCGCAGGCGCGAACGGCGGCCAACCGACATAGCGGTCGGACGCATTATCGAGATAGAACGTCAAACCACCTGTCGCGCGGCCAAGATAAATGCGTTGCTCCTTGGCCCAGATGGCGTCGCGGGCAGCGGCAATCTCGCCTTCAGACTGCGCGTTCGCGGCCGTCACCGCAAACGCCATGAGCGCACCCATGGTCAACCTTAAGAGCGTCTTCATGCGTTCAGCCTCCTCGCTATATAGGTAGGCTATAGAATCCCACGGACGATGGTGTTGGGCAGAACCGGTTCGTCAAAGCCCATGCCCTGCGGCGGCGGATAGCCAGTCCGAAGCACAATCAGGTCCAGTTTGCGGCTGATCCAAATCCGAACCTTGCCGCCGCCATCCAGATAAAAGAGATCATCCGCGACGAAAGGCTCTGAGTGGGTATTGGCAAACTGGGGCGGCATGTCGGGATAGTAAGGCCGGACCTCGTTGAACTCCGCGTCCATCCAGATTTGGAAACCGTAGTTGGGGTTTTGCTCGGAGCCGGCGAGCATCTGATCAACCCAGCCTTCCGGCAACAATTGCGTACCGTCGGGCAACTTGCCGTCTTCTTTCAACAAGTGGGCGATGCGCATCCAGTCTGCTGGTGCCGAGAGGAAACAGCAGTAGGAAATGACATTGCCACCGACGCCATCCTTGCGCAGCGCACCGCGCTGAGCGCCCATCGGTTTCCAAAGTTTCTCGCCGAGATAAGCGGCAAAGTTTTTGCCCGTCGCACGGTGCAGGATCATACCCAACAGCTGTGTGTTGGGATTGTTATGAGCAAAGGCTGAGCCAGGCTCTTTTTCGAGCGGCGTCAGCAACGTGGTCGCCCAGATGTCGGAGCCCTCAACTGATTGAATGCCCTGGGACCACGGCTGTCCTGCATTATCAAAGGGCGGAGCAAGGCCGGTTCTATTTTCCAGCACCTGACGCACGGTGATCTTCCCGCGCAGATCATCAGTCCACTCATGAAGATAGGTCTCGATGGGATCATCAAGGCTCGCGATATCGCCATCCTCGACCGCAAAACCGGCAACGATGCCGTGGAGAGTTTTCACCCAGGAGTGCGAGCTGATCGGAGATGTGTCGTGAAAGCCGTCCATGTAGGCTTCGTGGCGGATCTTACCCTGGTGATAAACGATGAAGGCTTGGGTTTCGCGCTCCATCGCCCAGTCGGTTGCAGCTTCGAGGGCATCAGCAGAAATGGTCGGCGCTTCGTCTTTACCAGCGCGGGGCAAGTACGGTTGATTGCCCCCGTCGACTAAGATCATCGGGTTGTACCAGTCTTGCGGCTGGCGGAAAGCAGCTTGATCGGGCTGGTCGCGATAGCGCCGCCAAAACGCGAAGTCCTGCGCCTCGACCTCATTGACCCAGTCGATCTTTTCCTGGATTTGCTCCGCTGTCATGTCGAGGGGACGGTCCGTGGTTTGCGCACAGGCCTGGAGTGAGCCAAAAGCAAAAGCGGCAGCAAAGCCCGCGGTCGAAAGTTTGCGCATAAAAATTCCCCTGGTGTGATCTTGGTTTTTGGTGCGCCATGCTGCCGGGATGACTGGGGCTTGGCGAGTCAAAAGGGGGATCGGTGATCAACCAGTGGCAACAAAACGGAAGAGGAAAAAAGCTGTTTTGCGAGGAACGAGCCCATGCACCACGCCGAATACGGAAATAATTTCTTTTAAATCAATGACTTAAGGCCAAACACAAACGAGCCCATACACGGCTTTTTAGCCAATCAAAACAAGGGCTTAGCTCTGGCCTCAAACCGGCTGGAATGCCACTCTCCGGACCATCAAATTGAACTCGTAACGGGAAGTGAAAATGGCCGCGGTCCTGCGAAATATTTGGCTCTTTGTTTTGGTCATCCTTGGGCTTGGGGTTTTCCTGATTTTTGCACCGCCGATGGCGTTGACCTGGTTCCAAGCCGCTGATCACGCCCTCAACGCCGGGCTGTTTGCCGTACTGGCCGGGATCACTCTGATCGCAACAATTCTTGTCTACGCCACGACCGGCGACAGCGAACTTGAGGATTCCGAAGACGAGCCCTTGGGTCAATCAGCACAGGCCCTGCGCAGTGCCCTGAGCTATTTCCTTGTCGGATTGATTCTCTCCGCAACGGTCGACCCACTCATTGAAGCAACAGCGCTAACAGTCACAGAAGGCATTCCGGACGCACTCCTAGAAGAGCCGAAGGGCGACCTAGCGATGGTTTATCTTTGGATGAATGCCGTGCTGGCCTGGAGCTACACCTTGGTGTCATCGATTTGGGTGAACTTTGCAACCTTCCTTGAAGTCACTTTGGGAAGTGTCGTTTTTCTTGGCGGGTTCGCTGGGCTTTGCGCTGCCGCTGACGCGTTAAAAATGTTCGGCTTTGCGTCTTCAATGAGCCGCTTATCGGAATGGCTTAGGGGTTATAGCGACGAGTAAGCCCGTATTAATCACTCGTCGTAGCCCCACCAATAGACTCGCGCACGGGATGATCTGCGACGATGACGCGACCAGATGTGATAACACGAACGGAATGAAGCGCGTCAGGTGGAACCATAGCCACACACCCTGGTCCCACAACTTTAGTTTCCCCTGAGATCATGACTTCGAGTTCACCATCGATGACATGCCAGACCTCTTCATTGGGGTGGGAATGTTCGTGCAATACCAGGCCGGCAACGGTGTCGTAGTACCCAAATGTCATTTGGGTTGAGTTGAAAAATCTTCCAGCCCAACCAGGAAGAGGCTCTTTGGGTTTGATGTCGCTGGTGTTTAAGAATGGCATCGATACCTCAGTTCCTGAATTCAAAAAATACGCCAGTCACCGTATATCTATTCGGGAGTGCAGCTTAGTCGTATTGTGATTGGGGCTCGACCCTCTTCCAACTCGCATCGTCCTTCCAATCTCCCTCACCGGACCAAACCGCTGACGCCGGATACGGGTACACCGGGCGGGACCAGTCGTAGTCGTCTTCTGAAATCGGATGGCGGATGCGAGGCAGGCCGTTATAAGCCTGTGGCTTTTTAAGGTGATAGGACGTCAACGCATCGGGCGCTTTGCCGGTTTCCACCCAGGCTTCTAGAGCGGAGATTTTATCGAAGGCGTCAGCTCCCGGGCCACGGCGACAATGGGCCATGCCGGGAATCATGAATAAGCGAAAGAACTCCTGCGTCGCCTCAGGGCCGCCCATGGTGTTGGTCGCAGTCTCGTAATAGTCGATGGACAGGCCTGGCGGAATCTCCATGTCATCCCACCCATGATAGAGCACCAGTTTGTTGCCAGCGTCTCGAAATTTCCGGAGGTCAGGGTTTTGTGCGTTGTACAGCGCTTCGGTCAACGCCAAGCGCGGCGGATCGCGATCAAAGTCAAAGGTCGTCAGGTCACTGCCCGGACCATCACCGTCTTGCCAATAGGCCAGGTAACGGGCGAACTGGCCGATCATACCGTCGCGATTGAGGCGGGTTGGAATAACGCCTTTTGGAGCGACGAAGACGGGGCTCCATTCGTATTCCGAGCCCTTGGACATGCCGCCGGGAAACAGGCGCTCGCCCTTTGAGTTGTAGGCTCCGGCGTATATACGTTCCACCGCCGCAATTTCCGCAGACGTTAGGCAGTTGCTACGATCCTGACCGAGGCATTGCAATTGAGATGGTTGCCAGTCGCAGGTTCTTGGATCTTGCAGCACACCATCCTCAACCCCATCGTAAGCATCACACTGGTTCAGCACCGCATTGCGAATGAGCGGCAACTTCTCCGATGACAGAATGGGTTTGCCGTCGTCATCCAAGTTAGCGCGGCCCGACCACACCAGATGCAACATGCCGTCACCGACTTCATTAAGAACCGGCGCACCGGAGATGATGCCGTCGAAGTCCCACGGAAAACGTTGCGCCTGGACCATGGCCTGACGGCCCCCGGTGGAACACCCTTTGAAGTAGGAGTAGTCGGGTGCTTTGCCGTAGTAAGCCTCGACCAGAACTTTCGCGGCGACGGCAGTGACGTGGGTGGAGCGATAACCGAAGTCGATTTCTGCTTGCAGGTTGTTATAAGCCCAAGTGGCGACAAAGGGCTGGCTGTCGTGCCCCATATTCTGATTGATTACCGCGTAGTTGCGGGCCAACGCATCTTCCCCCGCGGCCATGTTGATGATGCCGCACATGCCGCCGCACCCCTGCATCAGAAATTTTTCTTTCCAGGTTTTTGTTGGCAGGCGCAGTTCAAAAGAGATGGCAGGCGCGATGGTCCCACGTACCCGACAATATTCGGGCAAACCTTCACTGGCGGGCACGATCGCTGTCCCTGTGATCGCCGTCGGCGCATCGGGGATGCCCGTAAAATCGTTAGACCTAAGCGCAGCACAGGCATCGGTACTTTGAGCAACGGTGGGACTCGCACTCAAGGCGACAAGAAAGACCAGTGCGGCAAGCGAACGACTCATTTATTTAAACTTTCACTCAAGGTTTCATTTTTGATTTCAGCGATAGCCACCCTCACACAATTGGGATCAAACACCGAATAGACTTCCGTCGGACCGCGTGATTGATCATACGACGCTGGCAGAGTCACAGAAGGTATACCTGCTGCATCAAGCCATGCGCGTAGTTCAGTCAAATTGTCCGTCAGCAGCAATACGGATACCGCCCCGGGCAATGCGGGCGACACACAAGTGATTTGGTCCGGAAGTCCGGGAGTCCAGAACAGACCGATAGACCCACCCATTTTTTCGCCATAACGCAGCGCGATCGCTCGGCCTTGTGTAGCCCCGGGTGCCAGCAAAGCAAGCGTGCCGGTGTCAGTAACGGTCTGGTCGTATTCCACGGTAAAGCCAAGAAGGTCGCGATAGAACCGGAGTGACGCCTCTGGATCGGACGTCACGATCGTGGTTCTGCGAACGGGCGTCAGTTTTGGCTGAGCCGTTGCGCTCTCAGCCGCCATACACAACAGGCAAATGACGGCGATCAAAGTATTTCTACTCATAGTGGAACAGGCCTTTGTTGTTTCGCGCCTAACGGTGACGGATAGCTCACGAAAATGTCAACGAACGAACGCAACCGTCGTCACACGGAAAACGTTAATAGGACAGACGGGCAATACACGCGTGAAAGAAAAGGCCAGCGCCCCATGCCGACAAGGACACAAATGATGCAACACATACACATGGACGTTCACACCGTAGCGAAAGCTCAGCCAGCCAATCGCAATGGCGGGATGCCCGCACCTCTTGTCGATATTGCCAAATACTGGTGCAACCTAGCCGAAGGCAACGCCCCGCGCTGGGGCGACTTCAAGATGATGGCCCTTGGCGAGGCCATGCCATTCATCACCGTTCTTCATAAAATGGATGATGATCACTTCGCCTTTGAGTTTTGTGGCTCAGCGGTCTCCACGCTCATCGGCCAAGACCTGACTGGCGAAACCGTCACCATAGATGAAGGAACCTTGGCGGAGATTGATTGGTCGGAACGAATGAACTCGGTTTTAGCGGACGGTCAATGCCATTTGCAGAGTGGTATCGCAGACCAGCAATACACCGCGCCGATTGATTTTCTTGCATTGGATTTGCCGCTGCGCAATCCGGACGATGATGAGATCGGCTACATCGTCGGGTGCACGGTCTCAACTGTAAACTAAAAGCAACAGATCGAGCTTGCGGCTTAAGGGGAGCCGTCAGCAGTCTGGTCCGTTGCGCGACGGAGACCAGACACATACCGGGCTCATCTGAGGGGATGGGCCCGGTTCCATTTAGGTGTCCTTTAAGTAGTCGTGGACGATCTTGATGCCGGGCATCACCCATGAGGTCTGCCAGCGATATCCGCCAAGTACTTCTGTCGGCTGCAACGGCCCCAGCTCTTCATTGTCGGCAAAGGCATTGAAATCCAATTTCGCTGGTCCGCGCATGAAGTTTTGGGCGTTACCATCCTCAAGCAACATTTGCGTCAGATCATGAACCAATGGCTTGCCGGTGGCTGGGACATTGAGGTCGGGGATATGTCGTTCAGACAACAGTGGGAACGCGCTCGTAAAGAACGACATGTCTGACGGTTCAATCGTATCCTCCGGTGTATATTCCAAGCGGATCAATTGTTCGCCGTTGCGCGACAAAGATCTAGTAAACGTCGTGCCAAGCGACCCTGTCTGTGAGGAACCAACCGCTGCGTACAGCGGATGCACACCATTGTCGCGAAACTCGACCTGTTTAGCGCAGGTGCCGATCATCCAACTGAGAATGACCAGCCAATCCCGGTCGCACCATTGATACGCGCTAATCAAGGCTGGCTTGCCCTCAAACATCCCAGGCACCGCGATAACGCAAACGTTGTACTGAGTACGAGCCGGGTTGAGGATGTCGGCGTTGGCGCTGGGATCAACGGGTTGGCAGCGCAAATTGGGCGTCCACATAAACGCTTCGCCACGCCGGTCTGGGTTGGGCGTCATCGGCGGCGGCAAATAGGATTCGAGCACGTCGGGGTCCGCGCGAAAATGGATCATCACCTGGTCAGCGGCAAAGAGCCACGGCAGCGGCGGCAACGCTGAGGCCTTGCCTTGAGGTGAAAACGGCCGCGTAAAACCTTGAAGCATTGTGATCTCCTATAGCTCCGGATCGGTTGCAGCGGTAAGCAACGCGAACTGATCCGGGTGCAACCCTTGAACAATATCGTCAGACACCTGATCAGGCATCACCCAACGGGCTTCAAAAATTTCATGGCTGAGATTAATCGGAGCAGCCGTATGGATGTGGCCATAGACAACGGTTTCAAGATGGCGTGGCGCAACCAGGGTCGTTGCCCCAACGTGAATGACCATGGCCCCGAGCCCAGTCTCCTCCTTCAGCTCACGAAGGGCTGCCGTTGAAGCATTTTCACCAGCGTTGACGAAACCGGACGGAAACCCCCAGGGATAGCTTTTGCGAAAGACGTGGCGCAGAAGCAAAACGTGCCCTTCGTTGTTCGAAATCACGGCGACGGCACCGTGATTGAATTTAGCGTTGGCAAGAAACAATCCCAGGCGCAGCACCGACGACGGAATAAGACGAAACAGGCCGGACAAAAGACGTTTCACGTGGATGACTATCTATTCAGCAGCAGCCGATTTGGGTTTCGCTTTGGCTTCTTGTTCTTTGTTGTGTCGCTCGATCTGCTTATCTGTCGCGCGAAAATGGCTTTCCTTGAAATCTTTCTGGCTCTCTCTCACCCAAGCGTTGGATGCTTCCCGCTGCACATTGTGCCCCTGGAAGTGCGGAAACACGTGGCGGGCGATCAACTCGTAAGATTTCAGTTTGGCTTCACGAGAGGTCCAATTGTGATCCGTGGTTAGAAAGCAGCCGAAGCCACCCTGGGATGACTCCCACAGACCCTCAACTTGTTTGATCACTTCGTCCGGCGTTCCGATTGCCGCGTGTCCAGTATCCATCAAGTGCGCGACCGGATCGCCTCGCCGTTCCGGCGGTATCATGGGAATAACCGCGACATCTTCAAAATATTTTACCCAATCTTCTATCCCGAACTGAACATCGGCAACAGCCTGCTCCCGGGTTTCAGCGACATGGACCAAACCGATCATGCGCCATTGTGAGCGGTCCATAGTGTTGCCGTGTTCGGCGGCTACGTCACAAGCCAAATCCCAGTTGGTGCCCGCGACCTTCAGGGCCGGTGCGGCGCTCGCGCTCATCGACAGCAGACCCGTGCCGAGACGCCCGGCCGCTTTAGGGCCGGAGGGCGACATCATTGAGGCGGTCACAACATCGATCGGTTGATTGCCGTAGGGGCGCAATTGCAGGCGCGCGTTCTTCAGGGTGTACCAATCGGTTTCATGTGTAACGGTCTCGCCGCGGAAGAGTTTTAGGATGTCTTCAAGTGCCTCCTCCATCATGTCGCGTTGACGATCTGTCTCAAGGCCCATCATCTTGGCATCGGAGACCAAAGCGCCGGGTCCAGCACCGAACATGGCGCGGCCTTGGGTCATGTGATGCAATTGCATGAAGCGGTCGGCGAGAATTAGTGGGTGGTGATATGGCAGTGAACTTACACCGGTACCAAGACGAATGCGTCGGGTGCGATAATGGGCCGCCAAAATCATAAACTCTGGGGTCGAATAAAGCTCCGTCCCAGCGGAATGGTGCTCACCAAACCAGGCCTCGTCAAAGCCAAGTTTATCCATATGCTCGACCATCTCGAGGTCTCGTTCGAGGCACAGCGTCGGGTTTTCCTGAACCGGGTGAATGGGGGGAATGAAGGTCCCGAAGCGGAGCGACTCCATGGCACGTCCCTTGTACAGCGGCAATGAATGAGGGGTTAAGTGTGCACCAGAGCAGGACCGAAGTCCAAGCGTCCACGCCGCTGCGGCCGGCGGTTTTGCCTAATGAACGCGAACGGGACAGTTCCGTTACAGATTGAGGAGGCACCTTGAACAGAGCGCGTCGCCGCCCTAGGCTAACCATTCAAAATTTAGACAATAAAAAGCCAGGGAGACACGCCATGCACCGCCACGTTGTTCTGTTTAACCTCAATGATGATGCCAGCGCAGAAGAAGTGATTGGCAGCATGAAAATTCTAGCGTCACTACCGACAGTCGACGCCCTGATGCTGGAAGAAAACGTTGTGCCGGCAGGCGCCAACAGCCCCTACAAGTGGCTTTTGGTTGGTGACTTCGCAGATCAAGATGCGCGCGACGCATATGAAAAACACGAAACCCACGTGGACATTATCCGCAACGTGTTCCTGCCGAACGTCAAAGATTTCATCATGTCGGACGTGAATCGATAGGAAGCAGGGGCTTCCCTAACCCTTTATCGCGATCCAAGCGCCGAACACCATTTTGGTGTGAAAGCGTACGACCTCTGTAAAGCCGACGTCTTTGAGAGCCGCGGTCTGTGCATCATCGGACATGAAGTGCAGGGTATCTGAGACGTTGGCGTAAACCGTTTCGGCATGCTCTTTCAGTGTTTCCTCTATGTGGTCTCGCCAGGCCTGCATAGATAGGGCGTGTTCATCCGTCTCCGGATCACCGATGGGGTGCGCCATGACCAGTGGCGCCCGTGTTTTTAGGCGCTTGCTTATGTCGTTGAACACCGCCGCTTTTCGTTCGACCGGAACAAACTGCATCATCAGAATCGCGGTGGCTGCATCAAAGGGGCCCTGGTCCTCCAAGGTATCGATGGTGCCAATGTGAAAGTCGACACGATCACTCAAGCCTGCGGCCTCAATCCGCTCCCGGGCAACCTCGACCATCGGGGTAGAGGGCTCGACGGCGGTGAACCGCCAGGTCGGATCAAAATCCGCAAGGGTGAGAATCTCCGTGCAGGTGCCCGCGCCGACAACAAGAATGCGGACGTTTTCTTCCAGAGCAAGCCCCAGCTGAGCGACCACCAGTTCATGAATGCGAACGTAATCAGGAATTAAACGCGGTACAAAGCCGTCGTAGTGCACCGACATTTCAGCATCAAACTGTACGTTTGGATCAATCAAGCGCGGCATAGCGTTCCTTGAATTGGGGTCTTACTTTGGATCTAACCGGTCGGGGTAACCGGCCATGGTCATGCGGTATCTGAAGCTCACATCCGGGTCAGCAGCGACGGCGCGCAGCATTGGTATCTCTGCACGCACCCTCTCCGGTCCAGTGGAATCCATGTGCAATCCACGTTCGTGATTTTCAATCAACTGCGCATCGGTTGGCGGTTTGACTGCCGCTTCGTAGTCGGCAAGGCGTTGCGATACCAGGGCAGCATCGTCCATTTCCGATGGCTCCGGCAGAAACTCAAAAAGCCGCGCAGCGCAGCGGATGCCGAAGTTCATACCCTGGCCGCGAGCAGGATGAATGGTGTGACAGGCATCGCCGAGCAGCACAGTCGTACCGCATACCCAGCGATCAGTTTCGCGGCGGATGACCGGATAAAATCCCGCAACTTCGGTTTCCATTTCACCCAGCGCCGGCGCCCGCTCTGCCAGCAAGGTCTTGCGTTCATCGGAGGTGGTGGATTTCCAACGGCCAATGTCTTCTTTGTTGATGGCCATGCCGATCTTCCACTGCCCGCCTATGCGTGGAATGCGGCCAACGCTACCGTTGAGCGACATATAGGAATTGATTTCATTGCGCGGATCTTGCAGTTCACCGCGCGGGCCAAAAAGCACAACAAAGGGTTTTTCGTAGTCGTAGCTATGAGCGATCTGGAACTCACAAGCGTTGCGAATTTTCGACGACCGGCCGTCACAAGCAATGGTCATCCGAGGCTTGATGATCACCGCCTCACCCTCGGGGGTTGTGATGCTGATTTCACTGACACCACCATGGGCCTCAGCCCCGGTGGTGATGTCCCGCGCAGCAACGGGGCGGAACAACGTGTAGTCATAGGCAGTGTCATTGATCGCTAGGTCAAGCGCCGTGGACGCGATCAAGTCGTGATTGAGAACCACGTAATAAGGGTGCGGCAACGGCAGATCATCCATGCTCGAATGCAGGATCACCTCGCCCTCGGGCGTCAGCCATTTAGCACCCAAACGTTTTTCGGCCCCCGCCGCGAAGAACGCATCAAGGATGTTCCAGTCCGCCAAGGTTTCAACCACGCGCGGCCCAAGATGATCGCCCCGCGCCGTATCCAGCGGCTGAGTCGAGGCTTCCAAATGCACAACGGAATACCCGCGTCGACGCAGGCCGGCAGCCACTGTGGCCCCCGCGATCCCGGCACCGGCGATCAAAATATCTGGTTGAAGTGTTTTCATAGCCGTTTCACATACACGCATCGACGGAAATGACCAACCGTATGGTAGGTGAAACGGGCCATCGACCACCCGTTGCGCTCGTAGAATGCACGGGTGCGGGTGTTAAACGCGGCGGTAAATAAATGGGCGAAGCGATGACCGTCGGCACGAATGCGACCTTCTGCAGCTCGGGTCAATGCCGCGCCAGCGCCCAGGGATCTCTTGCGTTGCAGCACCCAGAGATCTTTGAGCATGGCGCCAATGGTTTTGGCGACCCCGATAATCTCGCCATCCACCTCAGCAACAAACGCGTTGCGCCAGTAAGACGGTGGCGCGTAGGACCGCTTTGGATTCCAGCGATGGAGGCGTCCGGTAAGCGCAGATCCCGCCGCTGTGCTGTCTTGCACCGCGGACTCTTTGATATGATTGAGCGCATGAAAATCAGCGGCGCGGGCGGGACGAACGATCAGAGACATAGCGTCGCCACCATAGACAAGCCGCCTGAAAATCACCAAGCTTTGCTGAACCGCGTATACCGGTAATCAATGGGGAGACCGACTATGAGTCAGACCTTCTTTGTTCTCGGCAGCATTCCGTTCATTGTTCTGGGGTTCGCCCACGGGGTTTACACCTGGATCGAGCGCACCCGACCCTTCCGCCTGACGCCTCATAAGCCTGAGGTACGCGAGGCCATGCAAGGCAGCACCATGGTCATTCATCCGTCGACCAACATGTGGCGGGGGTGGCTCGGCTTTAACTTTAGCCACAGCCTCGGCGCGGTGGTGTTTGGATTGATCTATCTGGTTCTGGCGACCAGCGACTTCGCGGTCATCGCGGCAAACCCGGTTTTACTTTGGCTGCCAATTGTGACGTCAGGCTTGTTTGTGGTACTGGCATGGCACTACTGGTTCATCATCCCCTTGGTGGGAATCTCCATCGGGTTTGGTTGTTTTGTGGCAGGGGTTGGGATGGTAATGGTGGGGTAGCCCTAAACCCCATCCCATTCTTTCGGCTGCTGGGCAGCGAGGCCGTCGAACAAGCCGAGGATGCGGCTGAACCATGCGGTTAGCACATCATCGTCTTCGAGAAACTTCAGCGGTGATATCGGGCGCGGCCACAAAAGCTGCCCGGCCACAATGTAGTCGGGATAGAGCGGCGCGGCGCCGCAGAGAAACGGCTGGTCTTCCAAGCAGGTCCGGAGCGGGTTTAAACCAGACTGAAATTCTTTGAGAGTTTCTTCACGGTTCTCGACCATCTGTTCCAGGGTTTTGCCAAACCTTTTCTCACGGCTCTCGCGAAAGTAGGGCTGGTCGGCCGGGTCGAGCCGGTCGTATATGTCTTTGATGATGATATGGAGCAGCGGGAAGCTGATCGCCCGCATGTTCCAGTGTTGCAAGAATTGGCTGTAGCTGCGCCCAGGACCATTGGCCCCACCATCGCCGAATAACGACGGCGTGTCTGGGTAAGTCTCTTCCAGATAATTGGCGATCACCCAGCTGTCGCAGATTTCTTTGCCACCATCGTCAATCATCGGGATGGTTTTGTGGGTGCCATTACCGATGCTCGCGATATCGACAAAGCGCGTCGGGACCGTTTCATAGGCCAGGCCTTTGTGGGCCAACGCCAACTGCGTCCGCCAGCAATTGCCCGAGAATCGGCGGCCATCGGCAGCAGCAAGATCATAGAGTTTTATGGTCATAGTCGGCTCGCTTCTTTGTTTTGGCTAGGCCCCAGCGACTTTTCTGCCTGCCTTGTACTATACCCGACAGCCCCCTATGCTGCCGCCGATTTTCAAGCTGGCCGACGAGGCTGGTTTCCCCTCATTTTCCCACACGCGACGCATTGAAAGACAATCCATGAGCACAGCAAAAGACGGCGATAGCGTCACCTTTCATTATACGGGCACGTTGTCAGACGGCACTCAATTCGACTCGTCCATTGGATCAGACCCGATGGCCGCAACACTTGGCGGTGCCCAACTCATCCCGGGATTTGAAGCCGCGCTAGTGGGAATGGAAATTGGCGAAAGCCGCACCTTCACCGTGCCCGCAGATGAAGCCTATGGCGAACGCAGGCCTGACCTGGTGCAGACCTTGGACCTGGACTCGTTCCCCGAAGGCGGGGCCTCGGTTGAAATCGGCCAGACCTACGAGATGACGACCCACACGGGACAGCCACTCCCGGTCACAATCACTGCTATTGAAGACACGGACGTTATCGTCGATGCCAACCATCCCCTCGCTGGTCAAGACCTGACCTTTGATCTCGAACTTGTAGGGATTGAATAGCATGACCGTTCGCAAAACCGCACTCGCCACCGTCGCCGCATTCACCCTCAGCTTTTTGGGTTCAGCTCAGGCACAATCACCAGACACGGTGGTTGCTGAGTTGAACGGTACAGCGATTACATTTGGTGAGATCTCCGCGTTTCAGAAAACCATTCCCAACGCCGCGGAAATGGAAACGGCATCAATTCTGCCGCGTCTGATTGAGTTCTACATTGATCAAAAACTCATGGGCGCAGCGGCCAAAGGCCGCGGACTTGAAAATGACCCGGACGTGCAGATGCAACTGCAACGCCTGGAAGATGAGCTGGTTCGCCAAGCCTATTTGCGCGACGAAATTTCTGACCGGGTCACCGAAGAGCGCATCCGCGAAGCCTATGACAAGAACATGGAAACTTATGTCCGGGATGATGAAGTAAAAGCGCGCCACATTTTGGTCGATACGGAAGATGAAGCCGAAGCGATTCTGCGTGAGCTCTCCGACGGCGCGACCTTCGAAGATTTGGCGCGCGACCGGTCAACCGGCCCGTCCGGCCCTCAAGGCGGAGATCTGGGTTACTTCACCCGCGGCACGATGGTTCCAGAATTCTCAGAAGCCGCATTTTCCTTGTCACCGGGCGACGTCACCGCGTCTCCCGTGAAAACCGACTTCGGCTGGCATGTGATCAAGGTTGAAGATAAGCGCCTAAAGCCAGCGCCAACGTTTGAAGAGATGCGCGTTCAAGTACGAAACGGGTTATCCGACGCTGCCGTACAATCGATTCTGACTGAACTCCGCGGCCGGGCGACGATTTCGATTACACCGACAGCGGCAGAGTAACGAACAGATTGCCTTAACGGGAAAAACCTTCAGCCGGGTTTTTTGACCGATGGAGCGTGATCGGTTTTCGCTTTTTCGAAATCGAGACCAAGCAAATAACGCCCGTAAGCCATCATATTTTGATCCCAGTTGACGCCAACCTGACTGGCCATGACGGACAGGTCACGCCAATGGCGTTGAACCGGATTGGTATCAAAGATGCCCGTCGCGCCCATAACCCGAACCAGACGGTAAATTGAACTGGTGCACAGCCGCGCCAGATAGGCCCGGTTGCGATTGATCATGACGTTCTCGTCCGGAGTTAGCGCTCGGCGCTCATGGCCCGCGTTGTCCAACGTCGTTGTGATGCTGTCGAACATCATCCTGGCGCAATCCAGCTCGGCAGATGACTCTGATAAGCGTTCCTGTACCGTCGGCTGATCAGCAACGGTTATGCGGGTCATCGCACCGACTTTCTTTTTGGTCGCCGCGACATAGGCCTCAAACGCCCCTTCCGCGCAACCGAGCAATGGCCCGATCATCCAGTTGGTGAAGTAGGGCATGAACGGCACATCAAAAAGGTAGGCTTCCGGGTTCACTTCGGCGCCCGGCGGGTGCATGCCGAAACATTGTGGCGAGGTCACCACCCAGTCGTCCTCAACAAATACATTTTCAAAACGAAGGTCTTTCGATCCCGTGCCGCGCATGCCGGCCACATGCCAGGTGTCATCGACCTCCACCACGCTACGGGGGACCGTCGCGCGGAACACATTGGGGTCCGGCGGATTGGGATGGTTTTCACAGGCGCCCGTGACCATGACCCAGTCAGCGTGATCAATGCCAGAGCCAAACCGCCATACACCGTTGAGGCGGTAACCGCCTTCTTCTTTGACAATCGTACCCGTAGTTTGTGCCGAGGCGGTGGTGATGATTTTGCGCACACCATCGCTAAAAATTTCATCCTGGATGGCCTTCTGCAAACGCGACACGATTGCGATATGGCCACCGACAACGCTGATCAACCAGCCGGTTGAGGCACAAGCGCGGGCTGCGATACGTGACGCGTTGACGATTGCCGGCCAATCCAAAGACAAACCGCCGTAGCGCTTGGGCGCGAACAACTGAAGAAGTTCAGCGTCGTATAGCTCTGCAACCGTTTCCGGCGGCAGCACGCGATTGGTCTCGGCATCGGCAGCGCGCGCGGAACCCATCAAGCAATGCTTCGGTGCGCGCTTTGATCTCATCTAGGCTAGGCGACAAAGTCGCCGCCGCAGTATCGGGCATGTTCTGGTTCCCCTTTGGATTCGTCTTATCACTATGACGTTTGTTCCATGCTGCAAGCAAACCCCCAGCGGCTCAAGGGGTTTCACCGGAATCCTTGGCTTTGCCCGTCTGGAGACCAGGGTCCAACGCGGCCTTGGCTGTCGCAAACGCGGCGATTCCAGCCGGCACACCGAGGTAGGCCGTACAATGGAGTAGCACCTCTTTAATTTCATCTTCCGTACACCCAGTGCGCAAAGCCCCTTGCACATGGAGACCAAGCTCGCGTTGACGATCCAGCGCCGCGAGCAAAGCGATATTAAGCAGGCTCCGTGTTTTGCGTTCCAAGCCAGGGCGGGTCCACAGCGAACCCCACGCCCATTCGCTAATCATGTCGTCAAACTCTTGGTCGAATGTGGTCAGCCCGCCCCGTGTGCGGTCAACGTGATCGTCGCCGAGCACGGCGCGGCGCACAGCGCCTGGGCGGGCGAACCATCGCCTTGCTGATTGTTCTGTTAATGGGCTGATGCGCGTTTGTTCTGTCCAGAACTGCTCAAGCCACTGGAGGTTGTCGCGGCTCGGGTGCCCAAACGGAGCCGCAAAGTTGGGAACGATGAGCGTGTCAGCCTGAACATGGTCGGAGGGAGCGACCAAACGCTCGGGTCCGATTCCAAGCCGTCTTAAGCCTTCCTGCACGTAGGCCGTGTTGCCACCGTTGTGCCAGAGGCGCAGGTTTGGCCAGCGTTGCACCGTCGATTGGTGGCAGTGGCAGTGGTGGCGGTCAAGGCAACACGGCTTCAGCCACTTTCAGTGGAGATATCACAACCGAAGGGCAATACTCACCAGGCGTGAGTATTACCAGTATTGGTGGAGGGGGTGGCGCAGGGGGCAGTGCAATTTCTGCCAGTGCATCACTCTCCGTAGCTGTAGCTGTTGGCATCGGCGGTAGCGGCGCTGGCGGCGGTGATGCCGGTCAAGCACTGGGC
>WLXB01000049.1 GCA_012103295.1 Alphaproteobacteria bacterium
GTTACTTTAACTTTTATTCTATCTCTAAATGTTGTTACATATGAAGTCTTAACAACTAATTTTTCAACTATTTGTTCAGTTCTTACGCATTCAATCTACCAACCCGGCGTTTCAGGAGACGAGCGGTTTCGCCGGCGAGGAAACCGCGAATCGTCCAATCTCACCCGCCGTGTTCGTCGATGACGAATTGCCTTCGGTAAAACAGGCAAGAGACTCTTCAACTATTTTTGAGGACGCGAAAAAGTTTCCTAGCGCAAACCAAGCCTTAATATTGTCCGTTGGATCAAGCGTGTCTTCGGCAAGTAAGGCCGTCAGACGCGTTATTACAACCTCTGGATCGGGTGGATTGGAGAACAGGGAAAGATTGTGATGGGCGGTGATGTGATCAGGGGCAAAGTCCAATAGGTCGACCAGCGCGTCGCGGGCCGCTCGCGTATTCCCGCCCTCCCACAAGGCTTGAGCACGTTTGAGGTGGACTCCTTGATCGGTTGGTTGGTGCGCCAGGTAGGCGTCGCTCACCGCCATAACATCGTCAAAGGCCCGGCGATCCATGAGCAAGGTAATCAGCGCCGTCGCCGACGGGCGATAGGATGGTTTTTCAGCTAACGCCTGCCGATAGGCCGATTCAGCTTCGTCTGACCATCCGGCCATGGCCAAGACATGCCCGGCAGAATTGCATGCCGCTGCATCTGAGTCGGACCGGGCAACAATGAAGCGCGCGTGAGGCATCGCATCGTCGAGCTTTTTCTGATCAACCAGAACCGCCGCGAGTACCGACCGGGTATCGATATGGTCCGGGCGCCTTGCCGCCGCTTTCTTAAGCAGTCTCTCTGCCTCGGCTGATTGCCCAGCGTGAAATTTTAGAGCGCCGAGATTGTACAAGGTTGAAGCGTTGTCGGGATCGCGCTCGAGCACCGCCTGAAACTCGCGATGAGCGTCATCCATGCGCCCATCTCTTAGCGCTGCAATACCGGCTTGAAAAAGGGCTTCGACTGTCGTGGGCACGCAGACTCCCCGGGGCTTTGCAGCGTCTCAGTGTTTGTTGAAATCGGGTGTGCGCTTGGCGGTAAAAGCCTCGAACCCTTCGCGGAAGTCGTCTCCAGAAAAGGCGTCGACAAAAAGAGCGCGTGTTTCTGATGTGTCATCCGCCGCGCCATCAAGAATCATCTGCGCGATTTTTTTTGTGGCTTCCGCTGAGTATTGAGACGCGGCACAAACCTGATCTGCGAAGGCTTGCACTTCGGCTTCCAACGCATCATCTGCGACGAGACGGTCCAAAAGACCCAGTGCCTTTGCCTCATCCGCATGAACAATGCGGCCGGTATACAAGATGTCTTTAGCGGTTGATGCACCAACAGCGTCAACCAACCGCTTTGTGTCGGCAAGGCTATAAACCAAACCAAGCTTCCCGGGGGTAATACCAAGTTTTGCGCTGTTGTCAGCAAAGCGTAGATCACAACATAAGGCGATGCCACATCCGCCGCCGACACAGGCACCGCGGATCATAGCAATGGTCGGCTTGGGAAAACGATGTAGGGCTTTCTGAGACTGGTAGGTAATTTCCGCGATGGTGTCCGCCGACTTTGGATCATCGAACACTGCTTTCATCTCGTCGATATCGGCACCAGCAGCAAAAGCGGGCCCTTCCCCGGTGACAATGAGCACGCGAACGGAGGGGTCGGCTTCAGCTTCAGCCAACAGCTCGATCATGCGCTGCCACATTCCCAGATTGAGGGCATTGCGCTTGTCCGGGCGATTGAGTCGCAGCACCGCATGGGGGCCCGTTCTATCTAGGTAAATGGCGTCGTCGGGCATTCAAGCTCTCACCTTGATCAATCACTTAGTCAACGGTTTTACCCCAGGGTGCTCCGAATCACCACAAGTGGCCACTTCGTTTCTATTTCTTTTTCTTCGCAGCCTTCGCTTCTTTGGCATCGATCTTTTTCTGCTTCGAGATCAACTTGTCCTCAGGTGTCGCGCTGCGCCCAATATGGAACCGCTCTTCGAACAGCGGCTTCTTGGCCCCTTCCCGATACCAACTCATCATCATGGGAATCTTGGCTTTTCGAAACAGGCCAATTTGTGGACAACGCCGGTCGGTTTCTTTGGCCAGCTCTTTGACCCGCGCAACGCTCTCCCTACTATCGACATAAAGGTCGAAGTTGATCTGTTCGTATTGCGGTTGCAGGTGCAAATCAAAAAAGAAACCTCGAATATCGATCAGAGACCTGACATCGGTGCGGATGCCCTTGTACTTAAACCCTTGATCGCGGGCGACCACCCGTACCGTGATAGATGTACATGCGGCGAGCGCGGAAAGTTGGGCATGAACGGGGCTCCAACCGCGGGACCGACCCTGTAAATCTGGCGGGTCACCGATATCGAAACCTTCAGGTTCGTCATACATGATCGATGTCTGACCATCGAAATAACCTTCAACGCGCATTTGCTCAAAGGACTGTGAACTGACATCGGAAATACCGATGTAGCCCGGATAGCTGGCATCTGTTTTCATGTGCGGCTCCTCGCGAATTTCTATCACCCACGCTACGGTGGGCTTTCCAAACCCGGCTCAAGTATGGCACCAATCAATCATGGAGTCGGCCCCGCATATTATTACCTCAGCAATTGATCACCTTGGTGTTGTCGGCCGCGATATTGCAGCCATGGTCGCGGCCTACACGCGACTTGGATTCACCCCGACGGAACCGGTTCCATTGATGGGCATCGTCGATGGCAAAGCCGTGCCCTTGGGGCAGGACTCGGCCCATCTGATTTTTGCGGATAGTTATGTCGAACTTTCTGGCGTGACCACTACAGACCCCTCGCATCATTTAGCCCCATTCCTCAAGCGCCGCGATGGGCTACATATTCTTGCCTTCGGTAGCAGAGATGCGGACGTCGCCCATAACGCGCTATCGCAGCAAGGGCTTGAAGTGCCCAGCGTTCAAGGTGCGAGCCGCCACGTTACTTACGGAACCCGGCACGGAGACGCCAAATTCAAATGGTTCAAGGCTCCGGACAGCCTTGGCGACGAGGGCTTCGTTTGCCTGGTTGAACAGGTGACACCGGAACTGGTCTTCCAGCCACCGGCTGAGGGTCATCCGAACGGGGCCCTCAGTGTTTCAGGGGTGACACTGTTGGTGAACGATCCGGCAGCAACGATGGAGCGATTTAAAGCTTATCCCGGAGCTGCATCGTTGAATGAAAGCCAGCTCGACTTCGACGGACAATGTCTCACGTTTCTGGATCAATCGGAGTTTACCGACTGTTTTGAGGCGCTCTCGGGACTCTCGCCGCCAGCCTTCGCTGGGTTCACGGTCAAAGTCACCGATATCGAAACAACACGGGCGGTTCTAGAACGGGCCAGCTTCGCCGTTCATAAAACCGAAAAGGGCGATCTGTGGATCAGTCCGGCTGACGCCTGTGGGTCTTTGTTGATCTTCAGTGCGGCCTAGAGCGGTTTACCCATCCGCATACATATAGTCGCGGGTTAACGGCACGGCCTCAAGCTCAGGGCTCATCTGAATATGGAAATTGACGTGGTAGGCGTGATGGAAACTTGATTCTGCACTGGCCAAGAAGAATTCCCACATCCGGCAGAATCGAGCGTCGTAAATTTTTTCCATTTCATCGCGATGTTCCATGAACCGTCGTCGCCATTCCCGCAGCGTATAGGCGTAATGAAGCCGCAGCGTCTCGACATCCGTGATGTAGAAGCCTGCCTTCTCCACATGAGGCACGATTTCAGACAACGCCGGTGCATAACCACCCGGGAAGATGTACTTCAAGGTCCAGGAATCTGAAGCCCCGGGACCATCGGCCCGCCCAATGGTGTGTAGCAACGCCACCCCATCATCGACCAGAAGCTGCCGCATGGTTTTGAAAAACGTGCGGTACATCGGCAATCCGACATGCTCGAACATACCCACCGAAACGATGCGATCAAACGTACCCTCAACCTCACGATAATCTTTGTAGAGAAACTGAACCGCATCGCCGACATCCGCTTCTTCCGCGCGCCGATTCGCGACCTTCAATTGTTCTTCTGAAAGACTAATACCGGTGACATTGACACCGTGCCGCTGATGCAGCGCAAGACCCAAACCACCCCATCCACAACCGACGTCCAAAACGGACATCCCGGGCTTCAGACAAAGCTTCGCCGCGATGTGATCAACCTTGTTGCGCTGAGCTTGCTCTAACGTATCGTTGGGCGAACGGTAGTACGCCATCGAGTACTGCATGTCTTCGTCAAGGAAGCGTTCGTACAAGGTCGACGAAAGATCATAGTGATGAGCAACATTATTGGCTGCGCGCGAGACGGGATTGTAGGTGCGCAGCAATCCGCCGAAGCGTTCGATGGATTTGAGTGTGCGGGCTGCCCAATGACCATGTGTCGCCCGAATGTTCGACATGACCAAATCGAGCATGTCGAACAGATCACCGTCCTCAATTGTTAGCGTACCATCCATATAGCCCTCGCCGGCATAGAGCGCCGGATTGAGGAACAGCTTGGTACCAAGATTAGGGTCATGAAACGTGACGGTGACCTTAGGGTCAGATCCAGTGCCGACATCGTGACGCCGACCGGCATGGTCGATGATGACTAAGGTCCCTCGTTTCATAAGGGGTTTAAGAAAACGGGCAAAAAGCACAGCGAGGTTTCCAGGGATCGTGATTGAACAAAACTTTGTTAGAGTATTTCACAAGCATTGGCGAATGTCCGCCATCAGACGTTCACAGACGCGCGGGATAAGAGATAGATGACCGATTTTAACCCATCCGCCCGCAACCGCGTCATCATTGTCGGCGCCGGGCCAGTCGGACTTGTGGCGGCTTTACGCCTGGCCCGCGCGGGAATTCCCGTTGTTGTGCTTGAGGCTGCCGATCTGCCCCATGCCGAACCACGGGCATCCACCTTTCACCCGCCAACCGTTGATCTGTTGGACGAGCTCGGCCTCGGCGAACGACTCGTCGCCCTGGGACGACCAGCGCGGACATGGCAATACTGCATGTTCGAAACCGGAGACCGAGCGGTGTTTGATCTTGGTGTGCTTGCTAATGACACCAATCACCCCTACCGCCTGCAATGCGAGCAACTCAACCTTGTGATCGAAGCGGCCAAGATGCTCGAAGCGGAGCAACCGGGCGCCCTCATTCATAGGGCCAAGGTGACGCAAGTCAGCCAGACCGACGACGGTGTTGCCGTCGACGTCGAAATTGAAGGCGAGAAAACACAGCTGGAAGGACTCTGGCTCATCGGCGCGGACGGCGCCAGCAGTGTGGTGCGCAAAGACCTGGGATTGGCCTTTAACGGCGAGACCTACCCCACGGTATCGATTTCGATCGGCACGCCATTCGCATTTGAAAAGCACATCGACGGCCTCTGCGGGGTCAATTACTTCTGGGCCGACGGCTGGTCCTTCAGCATGTTTCAAACCAAAAACATGTGGCGAGTCGGGTATTCACCGCCACTCGATATGAAGGATGACGACGCCGTGTCCGACGAAGAGGTGCAGACTCGTCTGTCACGAATTCTGCCCGACCACGGCCCGTTCGACATCGTCACCGCCCGCCTATACAGCGTACACCGACGACTGGTCGAGCGCATGCGCGTCGGCCGCATTCTCTTGGCTGGCGATGCCGCTCACTTGAATAGCCCATCCGGTGGATTCGGGATGAACGGCGGTGTGCACGATGCTTTTAATTTGACGGATAAACTGATCCGTGTGTGGAACGGCGAGGACGACGCCTTGCTTGATCAATACGCCCGGCAGCGCCACTACGCGGCGAGCGCTGACATTCAAAAAACATCCGACGCCAATCACAAAAGACACCGGGAGAAGGACAGCGCCAAACGCATGGCAGCCCTTAAAGAGATGCAAGACACCATCGCAGACGACGCGCAGGCCTATAAATTTTTGCGGGAGTCTTCGCTGATGGATTCGCTGGAACGTGCGAACGCTATTGAGTAGAGCTTCCAGCCGCCGCCCATTGAGTCTGATCTGGCGGGGTATACGCTTGGTTTGGATCTAACGGTTGGGCTAATCGGAAATAGTTTTCGTCGGTAAACGGCAACGCCTCACCGGTCGCCGAATTCCACAAGCTGCGACGCACCACCGGCAAGTTCCCATAGTACACATGCAGCGCCATAGACCGGTCGGTGCCCGGGTTTCCAACGGCATGAATCACATCGGCCGGGAGAAACACCATGTCTCCAGCCGTGTACGTGCGGGTAACCGTTGCCTGAGGTTTACCCTGACGCATACGGAAATAGGCCGCCGACTCTGTGCCGCTGCACAAAGCGATTGTCGTCGCCATATTGTGATTGTGTGGTGGGTACTTGAGGTTGGGACTCAGCTGGATGAGAAAGATTGTGATGTTGTCATCAGCATGCAGCAGAACTTCTTCATCTTCGTATCGAGGCAGAGCAGCGGTCATGGAAACAGGGTTGCTTAACTCGTAACGAAGACGCGCGCTGACATAATCTGCACAGTTGAGTTCGCCGCCCGCTTGTTCGCAGTCTCTAACAAATCGATTGAGATCGAATACCAAAGCTCTTAGTCCCTGCCGCCAAATTATTATAGTTTTTTGGAGCTGTTTACTTGCCCCGGTTTCAAAAATGGTATCACCATAATCGGCGTTGGCAAGAGCCGACCTAACTCAACTTTTGCATGTGGAGACTCTGGCATGGCTGTCACATCGATCCACGGCCCCATCATTAGTTGTGGCGACTTAGCTGCACAGCAAAGCCTCTTTGAGGCCGTATATGGACTTAGAACTGTTGCCGAGGAAAACCTAACCGGCGACTCGGTCGCAGCCCTATGGGGTCTCTCGGAACACACGGCCCAAACCGTCGTGTTGGAAACCCCGGGCACCGGATTCGGCATTCGCCTGATCCAATTTGACCCACCCTCCGACATCGTGATTCGCCATAAGTCGTCGGGTTACAACAGCGACGCCCTGAAGGTGATTGATTTTTACGCGCCGGATTTCTATGCGGCGAAAGATCATCTTGAGTCCAAAGGATATCACCTCAAAGATGAAGTGGCTGAGTACGAGTTGGAAAACGGTAAATTTCTCGAAGGGCACCTATGGGGGCCGGACTCCGTCGTCACAGCGATTGTCAGTGGACCAAAAGATTTCTTCCGTAACTTCGCCACCACAACCGAGAAATTGTTTTCAGAGGTGCACAGCATCTCGGCGCCTATTTCTGATTTGGACGCGGTGTTGTCGTTCTATGACACCGTCTTAGGGCTTGGCATCATCCACGAGTACGGCATTGATCACGAAAGCTTTGCCGACCTAGTAGGCACCCAGCACAAAATGAAACTGCGAGCCAAGAACGTGGGAATCGTGCGCACCGAGCCCTACTTTGGACTGATTCACTACGGGTTGCCGGAAACGGCGTACGAGTCTCTGCGTGACCGTGCGGTGATGCCCAATCGAGGCTTGGTCGGCGCAACGGTTTTGGTCGATAACGCGGCAGAGGTCTCGCGCAATGCCGAGTCCCACGGCGCAGAAGTCCTTTCGACTTTGGCGGAAGTCAGCCTGGCCCCGTACGGCAAAGCTCTCTCTTTCACCGTCCGTGGGCCTCATGGCGTGGTGCACCACGTCATCGAGGTTTCTTAACCGCGGCTGCTTTGCCAAGACGCGCTCACGGCGCTACTCTAGGTCGAAACCAAGCTCTGGAGAACGCCATGCTTCGCCAAGAACAACACGCCGTTTTGCCGCAGTCGTCTGTGAACGAACAGGCACGACAGGATTTTCTCAACCAACTCGGCAAGCATGTTCTCAATGAAATTACTCCTGGCAACAGCGCAGCCTACCAACGACGAGTCTTACCGAAGATCAAAGCGGAAAAAGGCCGTGAACCGGAAAGCCGCCATGAAATCCGCAAAGAGATGGTGCGCGACCCGTACTATCAAATGACCAGTTCGTTCCAGAGGACAGTCCAGGAAATGATGTGGAATTCGGTCGACGACACCATACAGCGTCAGCTGCCCGCTCTCATTGCCACCGCCAAAACTATCCGCGAAGGTGAGACGCTTGGGTCTTTGCATCTAGATCCGAATTTTGAAATACCACCCTATATCGCCGACAATGATCATCATTGCATGCCCGGTGGATATTCGGGCGATTTGGTCGACGACGATATTACGGCTGGCGCGCTCTACGATAAGGGTGCGTTTATCTACACGCAGGGCTTGTTTGGTCCGCGTATGGACGGCATTGGGAAAGCCACAGCGCTGATGATCGCGCGCACGTTTCCTGATTTGAAGCCGCAAAAGATTCTTGAGATTGGTTGCACGGCCGGCGGATCAACCACCGGCCTTCAGATGGGATTCCCTGATGCGGAACTCCACGCCATCGATGTTGGCCCCTCTGTATTGCGCTACGCCCATGCCCGCGCTGAAAGCATGGGTGTGGCCATTCACTTCCATCAAATGAATGGCGAGGCGATGACGTTTGACGATGCAAGTTTTGACCTGGTCAATTGCCCTGCGTCCTTTCACGAAATGTCACGCAGCGCTGTTTACAATGTATTCAAGGAAGCCTTTCGCGTATTGAAACCGGGCGGTGTGTTTTTACTATCTGAACTTCCACCCTATGAAGGCGCTGACCCGTGGACACAGTTTGTTCGCGATTGGGATACCTATAACAACAACGAGCCCTTTTGGGGGGCCCTGCATGAGATGGATTTCGCAGACGTCGCGGAGGCAGCTGGCTTTGACCGCTCCGATTACTGGCAGGGCACAGGACCCGGCATCGCCGAAGCCAATCAGTTGACGGGTGCCGTCGAGGTGCAGAACAAAAAATTCATGGGCTCGACCCGCGGCGGTGGGCAAGCCTGGTACGCCCACATGACCAAGCGCACCGCTTAGTACACAAACTCCAATCCAGAAACACCATGACAGACGAAATCACCACACCAAGGCCAGCCCAGGGCAAGCGCCCCCAATACTTCGACGACCCCAATATGGATCAGATGCACGCCATGATCATCGCCCTGGCGACTGAGGTTTCTGTACTCACGGATCGGTTCGATACCATCGAACGCGTTCTTGAAGAAAAAGGCACCGTAGATCGCGCCGACATTGAAAATTGGCAGCCAGACGAAAAGACCTGGGACGAACGACGAGAGCAACGAGAGCAATTGATCCGCCGACTGTTCCGTACGGTGCGCGAAGCCCGCACCACATTGGAGGGTCGTGATGGCCAGTCGGATGATGAATAGGGGAACTGGTTTCTATGACACGCCCACACATTGAATTTATTCAAGCGCAAGCCGTCGGTTGGATCAAACTCAACGACGAGTCCGCCCGACCCGGGGCTGAAGCAAAACCGCTGAGCCATGACGCGGACTCCAAGGCGGTCACCGTCATTCTTCGGTATCCAGCTGGCTGGTCTTTGTCTCAAGAACACCACGTCGACAGTGATGAAGAATTCTATGTCCTATCCGGCGCCTTAACGATTAACGACATGACCTACGAGGAAGGCGATTACGCCTTCCTGCCCGCGGGGTTCCCCCGTACGACAATGGCAACGAGCGACGGCGCAGACGTCATGACCTTTTTTGAAGGGGCCCACAAGCGAGTTGCCGGACCAGCCCCGGACAGCCTCTACAGCAAAGACAAACTGGTCGAACGCGTCCAATCCAAGGTCGTCGCCTGGGGTGGCGCCACCGACCCCAAAGTCGCGTCGGCCGGTGTAAAATATTTAGCGTTGCGGAAGGACTCGGATACCGGCGACACCACTTGGCTGCTGGACATCGATGAGACGGGCATGACCGGAGAGGTCAACCGGTTGGAAACACACCCGGTTGTTGAGGAGGTCTTCCTTTTGTCCGGCGAATTTCACATGCCCATGGGTGTTCTGACAAAAGGCGCCTATTTTTGGCGGCCACCCGGAATTCCGCACGGACCGGTGGGGACAAACATTGGGGCCCTCGGCCTGTTCCGATGCAAGGGCGGCCCACTGACAACCGAATGGTCAGAAGAGACCCATCCGGTGCAATGGGATGCGCCCTATGCGCCCATTCTCCCCGAAGCCGTGGCAAACAGCCTTTTGTCTGACTACGACGCGGCCCAACCCTACTGATCCGTTCAGCGTTGCGCGTGCCGGATAACGTGACGCTCGCGCTGAAGGCCTGAGAAGGTTAGTCTGCCGCCTTAACGTTTAGGGGAAGCACATCATGGCCGCAAAAATCCGCAAGGGTTTCGTCAACGTCGGAGCTGGACAAGTTCACTACCGTGCGGCGGGATCGGGCCCACCGGTTATTCTTTTGCATGACTCGCCACGCTCGTCCGTTCTGCATCTGCCATTGGTAGAGCACTTCTCAGACCGCTTCACGACGATCGCCATCGACACGCCAGGATACGGCAACTCGACACCACTGCCGCCAGAACCGCGGCCAGAAATTTCTGATTTCTCGAGCGCCTTGGCCGATACCATTCTCGGTTTCGGTGTAGAGCGCTGCCCGGTCTACGGATTCCACACCAGCTCTAAAATTCTTTTGGACTTCGCAGCCAATCACCCGGAACGCGTTGCCGTCGCCATCATGGACGGATTGTCATTGCCAGCTGGCGATACAGACCATGCTTTCATCAACAGTTACATGCGACCATTCAAAGTAACTGATACCGGCAGTTACCTTGGTGAAGAATGGACCCGCGTGCGTGACTTCCAACGCTGGTTTCCGTGGTTTGCGAAGTCAAAAGCGACCCGCCTACCGATGGCCCAACGGGACATGAGCTACATGCAAAGTTACAGCATGGACTTGTTCATGGCCGGCCCCCATTTCTCAGACGCCTATTCCGCAGCGATGCGATACAAGGCTGTTCCGGTTGTGCCAACATTGTCTGCCCGGTGCGTATTTATGGCGCGGGAAGACGATGTTTTATATTCCTTCCTCGATGCTCTGCCTGATCCGCTGCCGGAGGGCAGCACCATCGAGCGCCTGTCGCCGGACCGCGACGCGTGGAAAGCCCGAATGGGCGAACTTTTCAACGAGTATGCAGACTTTGATGGCGCGGGAGATTTCTCGCCGCCAGACCCCTTGAAAGACCCCCTTAGCGGTGGATTGGTCACCCGCGGGTACGTTGATGCGGGCGATGGTCAAATCTTAGTGCGTCGCGCTGGTCATGGAACCGGAACGCCGATCGTATTTCTGCACGATTTACCGGGCAGCGCTCGCGCTGATGAAACTTATCTCAAGGCCCTCGGCCAAGGACGGCCGGCATTTGGCCTCGATCTTCCGGGCTGCAATGACTCCGACCCGCTGAAGAAACTCGACGCCGATGCGTACGCGACAGCCATTGTCGCGGCGTTGGATGCGCTCGGATTGGATCAAGTTGATCTCGTCGCAGACGGCCTCAGCACACCGATCGCGTTAACCGTTGCCAGCCAGTCTGGCGCACGGGTGCAACGTCTGGTGCTCGATGGCGTCGCCCTTCCAGAGTCAGACATGACCGCAGAAATGAAGGTGAACTACCTACCTGATTTGCGTCCGCAGATGGATGGGACGCACATGCACCGTTGCTGGCACATGCTGCGCGATCAATCCGTGCATTGGCCTTGGTACGATGGCGGCACTGGTGCAATACGCAAAATCACGCCAGACATCGACCCGCAGACGATACATACCCGTCTTGTTGATACGCTTAAGCAATGGGATCACGCTGGCGACGCCATTGGCGCTGCGTTGGGCGCAGACGGCCGTAGCAGGCTCAAAGATGTATCAGCGCCTACGATGGTTCTCGAAGCGGAAGATGATGTTCGATATCGCTGGGCGAGTGAGGCCACGAAGCAGCTGCCAAACGGTTCAGCACTACCGCGACCCGCTGATCCGACAGCCAGAGCCCGTGCCATCCTGGGATTCTTGGAAGGATAACCGCTTGAGATGACCGCTATCTCCAGCACCCTGCGCCGCGCGACTTTGCTGGTGCGCGATATAGACCGATCTCTGGCGTTCTATTGCGGTGTGTTCGGTTTATCGACCTATGCCGATTTGACAGTGGGGTTAGATCGCGTGCCCTTCTTCCCAGTGGGCGCAGAACCCCGTGGCGGGAATGGCCGTTTTGTCATTCTCAAGGGAGAGGACCCTTTGATTGGCATGATCGGCCTGATGGAAATGCGAGATCCGCCCTTGCCTGAGCCTGATCACAATGTTCGCCGTCTAGGCATTGGCAGCGTCGCTCTGGTTCTGTCGACATCCGATGCAGATGCGGCTGCCAACGCCGTCAAAGAACTCGGTGGAGAAATCCTGATGCCAGCGACCGAAGCCCGCAACCTTGGTGATGAAGCAGGGGAATTTGTCGCGGCCCGGCTGTTTATGGCCCAGGATCCAGACGGATATTTCCTCGAGATATTCGAACCGCTGACGTGAACCTTCTTTTCACGGGGTTTCACGCACAGCCACAATGATTTATCGTTGCCCACGAAACATACGAGCTGTCTAAGCTGGAGCTTAGTGACAATGCGTGAACAAGCCGCCCACCCGATGATGCCGGTGCCGACACACGACGAAGGCGCTCGCACGGACTTCGTCTATCACTTGTCCAACTTCATCCGCAGCGATATTACCCCGCATAACAAGACGGTCTACGAACAGACGGTGCGTCCCGCTTTCGAAAAGAGCCACGGCCGCGCGCCCGAGACTCGCCAGGAAGTGCGCAAGGCCATGCTGCCGACTCGCGAGTACCGCATGTCCAGCGCATTGCAACGCTGCTCTCAGGAAATGATGTGGAGCT
Source organism: Alphaproteobacteria bacterium (assembly GCA_012103295.1). GTDB lineage: Bacteria > Pseudomonadota > Alphaproteobacteria > Rhodospirillales > Rhodospirillaceae > WLXB01. The sequence goes on from WLXB01000049.1 coordinate 12,756, forward strand.
CAGTAGCCGAGACGGTGGAACGGCAGCTGCCAGACATGATCTCTCACTTCCGCCGCATCGCCGACGGCCCGGTAAAGGGCAGTCTGACTCTTAATCCGGACATGCCAATCCCAGCCTATCTGGATGAAAATCACCATCACTGTATGGCCGGTGGCTACCATACTGAAGTCACCGAAGACGATGTTGGTATGGGTGCGGTTTATGATCGCGGTGCCTTTATCTACGTCGACGGTAACTTTGGGCCGCGCAACGATGGTCTGGGTGTTGCTCTGACCAAATACATTCAAACCCGTTTCCGGAATTTCACACCGACCCGGATCCTCGATATGGGCTGCACCGTTGGCGCATCAACTGTTGCCCTGAAAGAGGGATTTCCCGACGCCGAAGTCTGGGGCATCGATACCGGCGGACCCTGCCTGCGTTATGGCCACGGCCGGGCGGAACACCTTGGCGTGAGCGTACATTTCTCACAACAAAATGCGGAACACACGGACTTCGAAGATCAATCTTTTGACCTCGTGGTTTCAGCCGGTGTTCTCCACGAAACCGGACATCAAGCCACTCTGAATGTGCTCAAAGAAAGCCGCCGGTTGCTCAAGCCAGGTGGCATGATGGTCCATCAAGAAATTCAGCCCTATCGCCATGAAGATCCCTGGCTCGACTTCACCCGGGACTGGGATTCCTTCAACAACAACGAACCCTTCTGGGGCACGGTCTTGGATATGGATTTACCTACCGTCGCCAAGACGCAAGGCTGGGGTGACGACGATGTTTTCTCAGAGATCGGGTTTGGTCCCGCCGAAGCCCACAGCATTCAGCCGGAAGTGGAAGCCGAGAAAGTTATGGGTGCATCGCGCGGGGCACGCGGCATGAGTTATCTCTGCGGCACAAAATCCAGCTAAGTCCTTTTCGTGAACACTCCAAACGCTGAGACCGTCCTTGCTGCACTCACGGATGCGCTAGGCGCCGACTATGTTCTGACCGACGAAGACGCACGGGCGTACTTCTCGACCGACTTGTTTTATGAGGGCACACCGCCTTGCGCTGTCATTAGCCCCGGGTCAACCGAACAGTTGGCTGAAGCGATAAAAGAAATCACCGATGCTGGCTTAGCCGTTGTGCCACGCGGCGGTGGGCTGTCCTATTCTGCTGGCTACCTCGCCAATCGCAATGATGCCGTCGTGGTGGATACACGGCGTCTCAACCGCATCGTCGAGATCAATGAAGAGGATATGTTCGTCACCGTCGAAACAGGCGTGACCTGGGCAGATCTCGACGCCACTCTGGCGGAACGAGGCTTGCGAACACCCTTTTGGGGCACGGGCTCAGGTAAACATGCGACGGTCGGTGCCACGCTTTCACAGAACGGGATCAATTACGGCTCAGGTCAGTATGGCTTCGCCGCTCAGTCTGCTATTGGCCTGGACATTGTGACAGCTGACGGCAGTGTCATAGCGACCGGCACTGGCGGCAACGATAAGGCGGCGACTCCGTTTTTGCGCCACTATGGCCCTGATCTGGTGGGCCTTTTTATCGGGGATTGCGGTGCCCTCGGCATCAAAGCCACTGCAACGCTGCAATTGCTGCGACGCCCCGCGATCACGCATTATGCAGCGTACGAATACGAGTCATCGGACCATTTCTGTGACGCCCTTAGTGAAATTGCTCGCTGCCAAGTGGTATCGGAATGCTTTGGCTTTGACCCTGGATTCACCTCCATGCGCACCACCTATGCGGGGATCAAAGACGACCTCAAACTCCTTGGCGGCGTTGCTAAATCAGCGGAGTCGCTGGGCAAGGGTCTAGTAGAAGCCTTTAAAGTCGCGGCAGCCGGGCGCACCTATCTTGAGGGTGTTGCGTATTCGATTCACATCACCGTCGATGGACGCGACGAGGCCGATGCGGCGTCACGTCTAAGCGTAGCGAAAAACGTATTGGGAGAACGCGGCACAGAGATTGAAGCCAGCGTACCCAAAGTGATGCGCGGCACGCCCTTCCCAGACCCAACGATCATCCTCGGACACAACGGTGAACTCTGGGTGCCGATGCACGGCATTGTTCCCCATTCTCAATTCAAGCTACTGCTAAAAAATCTAGATCAATATATGGATGATCAGAAAGACATCATTGAAAAACATAACATCGCTTGGGCACTCACGATGGTTCCCGCTGGTCCGTCCGGTGTTTTGGTCGAACCGAATCTATACTGGCGCGACAAACGTTCAGCGATGATGGAAAGCTATCTGCCCGATAGCTATCTCGATCAAAAGCAACGCTATGAGACCGATACAGAGGCCAAGGCTGCCGTACGTAATCTGCGCGAAGGCATGGTTGACGTCTTTCGGGCCTTGGGGGCTGCGCATCTACAGATCGGACGGATATACCCTTATCTGGAAAGCCGTAGCCCCGCTGTGCAAGCCCTCTTGCGCGCCCTCAAAGCTCAGCTTGACCCGCAGGGCTGCATGAACCCAGGATCACTGGGTTTATGACTGTTAGTATTGGGCCAAGAATTGTGGGTCGGTTGGCACTCATCTTTTTAGTCGCCGCGCTACCGCTTCAAGGAGCCGCGGCGGATAAAATCCCGACAACCATCGCCGCGTTTTCAACCCCGGCGCTGGCCTCCGATAAATTTTATCAGGACATGGGTGCCTACATCGCCGAGGCCCCTGGCGAACCATTTGATGTCAAACTTTTGACCCGCGGTGAACTTGGGTCTGACGAAGCGCATTTCTATGCCTTACGGCGTGGCCGCATTCAGATCGCCGGTGTTGGCTTTCAATCGGTCGCGACGGCTGTGCCTGAGCTGACTATCCTCAATGCCGCTTATCTTCTCGAATCCTGGGCCGAAGTCGATTTCGTATACGAAACCGCCGTCGTGCCATTCATTAACGCACTGCTTGCGGACCACGGTGTTGTGGGGCTCCGCCTGTTCGGCGCGGCATGGCACGGACTTTATGCCAAGACCCCTATTTATCTGCCTGCCGACGCAGCCGGGCGACGGTTCCGGGCGCTGATTGACCCGGCATCTCAGCTCTTTGTACGGGCGCTCGGTGCGGATACGTTTCAAGTCGCCTCAACAGAAGTAGTGACGGCCTTGCAAACCGGGCTGATCGAAGCCGGGGAAACCAACTCTCATGTCTACAACATGACTGGCACCTCTATCGATGCGCCATACTTTACGCGCACCAGAAACACGCCAACGGTGATCGCGATCCTCGCGAACAAAAAGTGGTTCGATGAGTTATCTCCAGATCAACAGCAACGTGTGACGGAGTCTCATCCATCCATGTTGGAATCGGGCATCGCATTACGCGCTGATGAAGAACGCATGCTGGTCGAATCTGCCGCCAGTCACGTCACTATCATTGAGCCCAACGTCGAACAGCTGGCTGTATGGCGCGCCGTCGGCCAGTCCACCCATCAGGCGCTGATCGATCGGGTCGGTGGCCGCGCCCAAGAACTTTACGACATGGTTCAAAAGGCGAAATCTGATTTTCGACTCCTAAACGCTGCCGATTAATCGGATAGCGACCCATTGAGATGTCCGTGTCATAAAACAGGATGGCTTTGCTTCTCCCTGACTTCTCCGCCACCCGGCGGGTTCTGTCCAACCGCAATTTTGCGCTTTTTACCGCCGGTAATTTCATCTCTCTGGTCGGCACTTGGGTGCAGCGGCTCGCCCAAGGCTGGTTGGTTTGGCAACTCACCGAATCCGGGGCTTGGCTTGGCGCGGTGGCCGTGGCCGAGTTTCTACCAACCCTAGTCGTGACCCCCATTGCCGGCGCCCTCGCCGACCGTTTCGATCGGCGCATCCTGGCGGTCATCGGACAAATCATGGCCTGCCTACAAGCCGTGGCCCTGTGCACGGTGACTGCGCTGGGCCTTGCGACACCGGAACTTATCTTTGGCCTGGCGGCAATTGGCGGCATCGTCTACCCGCTGGTGCAGACCGCCCGATTGGCTCTCGTCCCGTCTCTTCTCGATAAACGGGATTACACCTCGGCGATTGCGATCACCGCCATCTCATTCAACATGACCAGAATTGCTGGCCCAGCCGTCGCCGGTATTGTCATTTCCACTCTTGGTATCGCGCCGGCTTTTGGCATTAACGCTGTCAGTTATCTGGCGGTGATTTTTGCCCTGCTCGCCCTAAACATTCCACGGGTGGAAAAGAAAAAGACAGAAAGCGCCGGCATTCTCGTCGACCTAATAGAGGGATGGCGTTACATGGCCCGCCATCGAGCTCTTGGGCCGCTCCTCTTGTTATGGGGTGCCGCCTGCATGTTCGCGCTACCGTTACAACATTTGTTGCCGGGCATTATCGACACCTACTACGGGGGTGGGCCGGAAATGTTGGCGACTTTCACGGCAACGATGGGCATCGCCGCCGTCTTCACAGGCATCTACATGGCCCAACGCTCTGGCGCGCGCGGCCTGACGCGTATGACAATTATTTCCACCGTGTTCTGTGGGCTGGCGACAGCCGGGTTCGCGGCAACCCATTCCGAGTTTCTCGCCTATGCCATGATTGCCGTCCTCGGATTATTCGGAGTGGCTCTTGGCACCACATCGCAAACTCTGGTGCAAACCGCCGTGGACGAATCCTACCGCGGCCGCGCCCTCAGTGTCTGGTACACCGTCATCGCGGGTGGGCAGGCACTGGGCGCGTTGATCCTCGGTTCGATGGCTGAGCTCTACGGCTTCGGCCCACCGCTTATCGCGGGGGGCCTTGTCGTCGCGCTGGCCGCGGTAGCGATGCTGCCAAATCGCAGCCGCTACGCTGACCTTCTGGAATCTTAACTGCCGCCGGGCTGCACCGGTTCTTGCTCAATAGCGTACATCTCAAGGCTTGAGAGGCTTGGCTCCTCGAGAGTCGCTGGCGGTTCCAGGTATTTCGGGAAATGCTTCGCCGTGTATTCAACAATGTTGGGCGGCAATTCATCCACTGTCTCAACACCGCCAGCGGTGAGACAGTTGTATAGGCAGTGACCCGGAGCCTGACCCATCAGCATCCACGGCAGCCAAGGAGTCACCCGGTTCCATGAGCCATAATCGCGCACGGTTGTCAGTTCCTCGTTCTGCATGTCGTCCAATGACACAATGTGCAGGAACATCTCAGAGACCCGATTCATCGGGCCGGCACTTTCGCGAATCCACCTCTTGGGATCGAGCGCATTCTTGTAATAGAGATGAATATGCTCTTCTAACATCAGACGGTCACCTTCGACTCGCCAATCTTTCAGATATGGCTTTCGCTCGACGTTGTCATCGTTGAGCCCGCCGTAGTTGGGCGGCAGCGGATAGTATTCTTCATAAATCGTATTGAACGGATCGTTGGCAACATGAACCACCCGCACCTTCTCTTGGGTGTACGGGTTTTCCATTTCATCCATGACTTCACCGGTCGCCAGATCATAGTAATAACCGACTTCGCGATGAAGCTTCTGCCATCCAGGGCGATCCGTTAGGGGCACCAACTTTGTCGCGCCGAAGCCGCGAAAACCACAGATGTTTTGGAGCGGCCCGCCGGACGCCACACCCATAACGATGCCGTCATACCAACCGAAACGAGATTTGCTTGGGTCAATGTTGCCGTGCAGCCGTGCGGCCGCAGTCATATTGCCGGTCTTGTCGGTCAAATCGATATAGGGGCCGGTGAGGCCCGCGCCCTCAACCTTGCGCACCGAGGCTTGTGCCGGCATGGCACCGCCCAATGTTGCGGCGGCGGTCGTAGCGCCCGCCATGGCGATAGACGCCAAAACTTCGCGGCGTTCGAGCATAGGTTTAGTCATGAAGTGTTTCCTTTTTATTGCTGTGCTACGCGGCTTTTGACGGCGCACGATAAACGCCCGTTTCGCGATAACGGGCCATGGTTTCTAGAACGATTTTGATGCCTTCGTCGGCAGTCTCAGTTGGTTTTTCCAGCGCCCAATCCATCGGGAAGCCGTCATGGCTGCGGTACATCGCCGCTGCGGTTTCAAAATCGACTTTATCGATAATCGAAAGATCTGCGTCTCGGCGGGCGCGACGTAACGCTTCAATATCCACCTTGGCAACCAACGGGACTTCACCCCCGGTATCGGCGACCGCGACGGCGCGACCATCGGGGCCGATCAGTTTGGAATAGCCGCGGTGGAAAAAAGTGGTTGGTGCATCAGGTGTGACCGCTTCACAGCCCGCGTTGGCGCTGGCGATATAAATTTGGTTCTCTGCAGCGTGGGCACGCTTCGCCACATCCCACGCCGTGCGATGCCCGTTGTGAGGCTCGCCAGTGGGATAAACAATTAGCTCAGCACCACGCAATGTGAGCGAGCGCCACAACTCGGGAAAATTAGTGTCGTAGCAAATACACGCGCCAAGGCGCCCAATATCCGTATCGACAACGGGGAAAATACCGTCTTCGCCGTAGCGTTGCACATATTCGGAGTAAACGTTGCCCGGCGTGGTGTTGTTGAGCAATCCATTGATGTCGCCACATTGCAGCTTGCGGTATTTGAGAATGACATCGCCCGACGGATTGATAATGAAGGCCGTGTTGAACCAGCGCCGCGGCCAGTCCGGATCGTATTCAAAAATTGCCCCGCCGACATAAGAACCAACCTTAGAGGCAAACTCCTGCAGTCGGGCAAAATGCGGCCCATCCATACGGATGCCAACATTGGGCCAGAAATCATCCACCGACTTGCCGAAGGCCGCGCCGGTCATCCAATACTCGGGAAAGACCACCAGCTTGATCCCGGGCTGCATCGCGAACTTACCGGCAAGCCCGAGGCTGCGATCCAAGTTGGCCGAGATCACCTCATCGGCCTGTTCGACACTGGGCACGGTGGTGATGTGGGCTTGCGCGATTAGCACTTGGTAGGGCGCAATAGGCGGCGTCGGTTCAGTCGCCCAGTCTTTTGCTCGGGCGGCGGCACGATCATATTCCACCGCATATAATTTAGTACGCAGCTGCGCCGGGAAATTAAGCATCGGCACGGTGCGCGACGTGCGCAGGGTTTCCAAATCAATCTTGGTCGCGATGGCATCGGTCTTCGCGCCACCAGAGACAAGCATCGCACCGTGAGAGTCCCATGCACCAGAAGTGCCACCAGCCGAGGCTGTTAGCAGCGCGACTAAGTTTTCATAGGCGCGGCCCGAGCGGGCCAATTCGCGCGCACCTGCCAACGCATCAGGCCGTTCACGGGCGGGATTGAGCATTATTTCTGCACCGCCAAGGGTGTGGCCTCGCACCACTTCATGAATACGAACGTCATCGCCGACAACAACCGCAAGATCACCGATATCGGAACGCACGACTGGATAAGAGTCGGCCGCATCGGCCAGTAGATTTTTACCAGCGGGTGACAGCAGGTAAGGCTCCGCTCCAATCGCTCCTGCAATATGGACGTCATAATCTCGCGCAACAGCAGCGAGACCAGACACACCGACCTGAGTGGTCTCTGGCAATTGCGGCAACACGACGAGCTTGAGATCAGCGTAATCGTCAGCAAGACCAGCAATCCGATCGCCCCAATCTTCACCCGTCGGCTTGGGTCCATCCGTGAGGCAGGCTGCGGTGTAACGCATAGCGGTCATCCCAGTTCATTTGATTTGGCTGAGTATAAGATATTCTGGCGCTGGGCCGCGCAGATTCGAACGCGCCCGCCCGCGCTGTTCAACTGGCGATGGTTAGACGGCTAAAGCCCCGGCATTGCGGTGTAATTGGGCAGCGCCTTGATGCGACCTATCCAAGCCTGCACATGGGGATAGGCACTCAAAGCAACGTCGCCCTGCTCCGCCATGCCCGCATAAGGGAAACACGCGATGTCACCGATGGTTGGGTGGTCGGTTCCAGCGACCCAGTCGGCAGTGCTTAGTGCGCTCTCAAGAACGGCGAGACCAGCTTTGCCTTTGCTCTGCAGTTCACTGAGGCGATCCCGCGGTTGTTTCATCAACACGGTGACCCGTGCCCAAGCCAGGGCGGCGATCTCTTCATTTCCGAGCATCAAAAACTGCATGACCTTGGTCATAGTCATGGGGTCGTCGGGAAACCACAACCCTGACTCGTCGTAGTGACGCGCGAGATAAACCAGAATGGCCTGGCTGTCCCACACCACCACACCGTTGTCATCGAGGGTGGGAAGCTGGGCACGCGGATTGATATCCGTGAACCACGCCTCTTTCATTTCGCCCTTCGCCCAATCCACCGGCACGATGTCGTGCGCGAGACCGAGGAAGCCGAGCATCATGCGCACCTTGTGGCAATTGCCCGAGAGGGACGAGTCATAGAGTTTGATCATACTGTGTAGCCTAACTGGATTTCAGTCCGTCAGCGCTATGTACTGACGGTTGCCATGAGAATAAGACAACACCAACACCGCCACTGCATCACCTGAGTTAGTCATTCGATGTGGGGTATACGCAGGAAAGACATGTGTGTCTCCGACGGTAAGGGAAACGACTTCGTCGTTGACATGAAGATCGATCGCTCCTTCAAGCAGGTGGGCGACTTCTGAACAATTGTCGTGACGGTGCAACGGAGTCTCCGCACCTGGATTAACAACCATCTTAGCAAGGCTAGATTGCACGCCAGGATGAGAACTGTGATCGGCCAACCATTCCATGCGACCCCAAGAGTATTCTTCGGTAAGGGACGGGTTGTTTGGCATTTCTCGTGCTGCCCTACTTCCCGTCTTCGCGTTGGTTCACTTCCCAAACAAAGCCATCAGGATCGTGGAAGCCCATGGAATGCATTTGGGTTTCGCCCTGCCCGCCGGTTTTGGGCACGGCGCGACTGAACAGATCGCGGGTGACTTTCACGCCCGAGGCTTTGACCTTATCGAACAAGCCTGACGCGTCTTTAGTACCGGCGACGAACACGGCGGACCCAATGCCGGTGTTCCACGTCGCCTGACCGGGGTCGTCCAACGGATCCTTAAGGAACTGAAGCCCCGCAGCCATGCCGTAGTAGTCGTGCTCGGCTTTGCACACGGCGAAGCGCACGGTGTCGCCCGCCTTGCCAGCAGCGAGCATGCCTTCCAGATCCATAGTTGAGTCTTGAATCTTCTCTAGCCCTAAAGTGTTGGTAAAGAAATCGAGAGTGCTGTCGATATCACGCACGATGCACGTGGTCCGGCGGATGAGAAATTGTTCCGGGTTGGGCCTGTTGTAACGGTAATAGAGTTCGTAGAAAAAGCCTTCTGGATCAAACATCGCCGCGTTGGAAAATTCGATGGTGCCTTCGCCGCGTGGGTCCGGGAACGTGCCGTCTTCCGGTGCGAAGTGAACTTTGGCGCCGGGGAAGGCTTCAACCTTCTCCATCAACGCCGTCATGTCGGGCACATCCGCGACCAACACAATATTACCGATGCCAAGACGATGACTCGGCGGGCCGGGATCAGGCAACTTAGGATCAAGCCATTCGAGTAAGCCAATTTTTGCGATATCCGGATCGGCGCCCTGCATCATGTAGAGCTTCACCCGGTCGCCGGGGTTGCCGCAGGGTAGGATGCCGCCGGAGAGTTCCATCTCGGCGCTGTAGGACACTGTCCATCCTAGAACCTGTTCGTAAAAATCTTTCATGCGCTCTGCATCGCGGACGATGAGCGTGGTGCGTTTGAGAATGATGTCAGAAAGAGACTCGGTCATGATTAACCCACTTCTTTTCTGGTGTTGAGTTCGTAGAAGTACCCATCAGGATCAAAGAACGACATGGTTGTCAGCTCGATGGTTTTGCCGTCGGCGCCCGGCACTTCATCGTGATCGGGCGGGCAGTGGATAATGTGGGCGTAAGTATCACCGACCTCGATCATACGACGGTTGATGTCGTTGACGTTCTCAGCGCTGGCGACAAACATCGCGGTGCCAATGCCGATGGTCCGCGGATAGGGGCCAGGATTGGCGACCACCGGATCGAGATATTGCATCAGGCCAAGCATGCCGACTTCTGGGTCGTTGCCCTGCATAATCGCGACCCGCACTTGGGCGCCGGGCTCTCCGGCAGGCAAAACTTCACCACCGACAGGCATTTCCTGGTCGTACCAAACAGACATGCCCATGACGTTTTTATAAAAATTGATCGACTTTTGAATATCGCGAACGATCAGCGTGGTGCGCTTAATACCAAAGGCATCGATGTTCGGCGCATTGCGCTTGTGGTTAACCTCGAAGAACAAACCATCGGGATCGAAAAACGACAAAGTGGTCATTTCAATCTCGCCCTTGCCGTCAGGAGTCGGCACCGCCCAATCGTGGGGCGGGCAATGCATGCGGCAATCAGGCGACGCTTCGAGGCGCTTGATCAGTGGGTCCATATCCGGTGTTTCACAAACAAACACCACATCGCCGATGCCAAGGCGGGTGCGGTCGGCAAAGCCAGGGTTCTCCGGCAGACGCGGTCCGGTCCATTCGAGAATACCCAGCTTAGCGACGTCTGACCGGTTGCCTTCCATTATACCAAGGTGGACGTCCGCCCCCGGCTCACCGGCGGGGATGATCTTACCGCCGACCGACATGGTTTGGTTGTAATACTCGGTCAGGCCCACAACATCGCGATAAAAAGCGATGGAGCGCTCGCAATCATTAACCAGAATGGTCGTGCGCTTGAGATGGGTGTCGGTCATGGAGTCCCCGGGAAACTGCTGGTGTTTTTCGGAGTGTGCGACTCTACTGGAGCTTTGACCACCTCTGTTGATTAGAACTTTTTTCTAAATTTTTGTTCCCAACACGATGGCGAGAGGGATTAAGCCCTAGGCATCCGGATCAAGAACCATCGAGCCGTCCTCGCCGATGACCCAATACGGATTGTGGGCAACCTCCCACAAATGGCCGTCGGGATCTGCGAAGTAGCCGGAGTAACCACCCCAGAAGGCGTCTTCTGCCTCTTTAACAAGAGCGGCGCCCGCCGCAACCGCTTCAGCCAGGACCGCATCAACGTCTGCCCGGTCGCGCGCGTTGTAGGAGAGTGCAACACCGCGAAACCCGGAGGGAGTGTCTTCAACGTTTGCATCGTCAGCCAATCCGGCCCGGCCATAAAGACCGAAGATCGAGCCGCCCGCCTGAAAGAACGTCACGTCATCATTGCTTTGCGGTGACGCTTTCCAGCCCAGCGTTTCATAAAACGCGCGGCTACGTTTCATGTCCTCGACCCCAAGAGTGACGCGACTAATGCGCGGATCCATGAGTGCTCGTCCGCCTTTAGAGTTCTTTGAACCCGAGCGCGCCAGGGTTCACGGTGCCTTCAGGAGCGAGCAGGTTGTTGATACCGCCCATCACCTTCGCCGTCTCCGGCAGCAGTGAATCAAAGTACGGGTAGGTCTTACCAATCTGATTCGATGCCGCGCCGTGCTTGGTAAAGATGGCAACAACCTTCTCTCTCATCTCGCCAACTAACGCTTCTGCCTCAGGGTTTTTCTCTGGCTCTTTCAGTTTCTTGAGGTGACTCGGCTCCGGCGTGCGCTTGTGCACCGGGTACCATTCGTCAAACCAATGGAAGACCGGCTCGTAGGAAAAGAAGTTCTGGCCAATGGCGATCATCAAGCGCGTCATAAATACGCCGCAGGCATCCATTTTTTCTTGATAGGAGTCGAGCAAGGCTTCGGTTTCTTGCATCAAGGCGATGGCACCAGAATGCCCAAGCTTGGCATTGAGCGCAGCCCAGCGGTCGCCGTCCGGACCAAGAATACCGTTCAGCGGTTTGAACGGGTCGGCCCGCACCGCCTTAGGAATGGAATTAGGAATCTCTTCGCCGCCGAACTTAGCCGTTGCCGCGCGAATAGTTTCTACATCCGTGTCGGCGGCTGC
>WLXB01000050.1 GCA_012103295.1 Alphaproteobacteria bacterium
GGGGCGCTCCGAATGGTTATTCATTTCGGAGAAGCCATCTCGCCGGCCCGTGAAAATATTGACGGTATTGCTCTCGGTGCGTTCGAAGCGGCTCATATTTGTCCGTCTTATCACCCAGGCAAAACCCCGGCCCTGTTGGCATTGGAGCTTCCCTTCTTGCCTTTTGACGATATTCGAGCGGCCCACAACGTCGCCTTGAAATCTCACAGTCATCCGGTGATCGAGAAAGAGCTGGGTCAGTTTAATGCGCGTGTCTTACAGCATGTCATCGCCCCGCGTTACGAGTTCATGGGTCGAGGAGCGCCACCGAAAGATTTTGAAGCCTGGGATGGCATGCGGGTTCGGGCTCCTGGCGCGATAGGAGATGGTGTGCGCGCCTTGGGTGGTCGGCCAACCTCAGTGCCAGCCCCTGAAATATACACAAGCCTTGAGCGCCGACTTTTTGATGCCGCAGCATTGCCGTTCTCTTATACCTTTGCCAGCTATCGCATTCATGAGGTGTCTGAATGGTACACCTTCAATATGAATCTCGCGATTCCAAGTTGTGTCATCCTTGTGAGTTTAGATGCGTGGGCCGATTTATCAGACGACGAGCGGGCGCTTATTGAAGAGGTCAATATTGAAGCGTACGAGCTTCAGTTCGACGCTTTGGCCGATGCCGACACGGCATGGATTCCTGAATTTGACGCTGCCGGTTTAGAGCGGGTGATTTACGACTCGGCTGATCTTGAGGCATTCAAAACAGAAACGGCTCAGCCATTGTGGGATGATTGGATCAAACGTAACAGTCGACGGTTCCCCGCTGAAGAGTACTTGAATTTCATCTTAGCTGAAGCGACAAGTATTAATGGTGAGGTAGAGTAAAGTATGCCCCGGACTACGATCGGACCGGCTGGGTCTCTGCCCGATGGTTCATCTAATCCAATCAGTCCAGCGGTAAGGGCGGGAGACTTTGTTTACGTTTCTGGCCTTATGCCGAAAGGCCCTGATGGTAAAATAATTGATGGCGATATATCCGTACAAACAACCGCGGTGATGAAACGATTGTCCGATGCCCTAAAAAGTGCCGGATGCGAATTTTCTGATGTTGTTAAGTGCATGGTCTGGTTGACCGATGCAGATGACTTTAAGGCTTTCAACACTGCCTATGCGCCCTACTTTGACGGCGACCCCCCTGCGCGTTCGGCCGTGCGGTCCGACCTTTTGCTTCCCGGCGCCCGCCTTGAGCTCGAAGCAATTTGCTACAAACCACTGACCGCTTGAACGAAGCGGGTATCGATTGGCGCTCTATGTAGGGTAGGCTCCCCGAGCAGTTGCATAATAAGGTTCGATGCGTTGTCGCAAGAAATACCGACCCCCATTCTATTAAATCGCCTACACCGGGTTTGGTCCCGCATCGAAGATGCGTGTGCCGCTGTTGCTGCCTTGCTCATCGCGATGGCGATGGTGCTGACCGTGGTCGAGGTGCTCAGCCGCAAGCTTTTGAACTTCCCCCTACCTGGCATCATCGACACGTTTAACTTGGGCATGGCGGCTATAGCGTTTCTGGGTGCATCGCAGTGTCAGCGGATGAGTGGTCATGTCCGGATGGAAATGGTCGTACGGCGTCTCTCCGGTCGTGCACTGTGGTGTGTTGAGTCGATAACGACTTTGATCGCGCTTGGGTTTGTTTCTGCAGTTGGCTTAGCTAGCGCAGACGGCGTGGCGCGGGCTTACCGGGTTGGCGATGCGACGATGGATCTACTGCTACCGGTCTGGCCGTCTAAGGCGTTGATTACCCTTGCTCTCGTTGTGTTGGCGGGGCGCTTAGCGTTGCAGTTCTTTGATTCCTTGCGCCTTATTATGACACCAGATGCCGAGCCAATTGCTGCATTGCCCGTGGCCTCTGTAGAGGAACTCGCTCGCGAAGAGATCGAGGCCACAGGCAAGGTCGACACGGATGGCTCCGATCGTGGGGCAGGGGTATGACGGTAGATCCGTTTTCTGCTGGCCTGATCGCAGTGACAGCGCTGGTCATACTCGTCGTCGCGGGAATGCGGGTTGCTTGGGCCGCGGGCGTTGTCGGCCTTGGCGGATTGGTTGCTTTGCGTGGGTGGGATCCGGCGGTTGGACTTGCGGGACTGCTGACCTATGCCGAGACGGCCCGTTATTCCTTATCGGTGCTCCCGATGTTCATCCTCATCGGCCGCCTCGCTTTTCATGCCGGGCTAACCCAACGGGCCTTCGCTGCGGCACGGGCTTGGGCAGGACGATTGCCTGGAGGGCTCGCTGTGGCCACGGTTTTTGCGACTGCTGGTTTTGCCGCAGTATCAGGCGCAAGCACTGCGACTGCAGCCGTCTTCACCCGCGTGTCGGTGCCCGAAATGTTGAAAGCGGGGTATGATCCGCGTTTGGCAGCGGGTGTCGTCGCCGCCGGTGGAACACTCGCCTCGTTAATTCCGCCGAGCGCAATTCTCGTGCTCTACGGCATTATCGTTGAAGAGTCTGTCGGTGCTCTTTTGCTTGCCGGGTTCGTTCCGGGAATTTTGTCAGCAATTCTCTACGCTGGCTTCATCGTAATGAGGGTCAAGCTATCCCCAGAACTTGGACCAGCAACAACTGAAGCTATCCCGATGCTTGAAAAATTCAGGGCTCTTGGTCAGGCCTGGGGCATCATCGCCGTCATTGGTGTCGTCATTGTCGGCTTGTATACGGGGTGGATGACTCCAACGGAGGTCGGTGGCGTTGGGGCGGCCCTTGTGTTGCTAATGGCGCTCACAAACCGTCGTACTCATAAGAAGCAAATCGTCGAAGCTTTCGTCGACACCGCGAGATTGACGGCCATGGTCCTGGCCATCGTCTGGTGCGTATTAGTATTTGTTCGGTTTCTCGGGTTCACCGGATTACCCGGTATGCTCGCCGATTGGATCGGCAATCTTGACGTGCCGCGGCTGGTCATTTTGCTCGCAATCTTAGCCACCTATATGATTCTGGGCATGTTTCTCGACGGGCTCGGCATGTTGCTGCTCACCATGCCTGTGGTTTATCCCGTGATTATATCTCTCGGTTACGACCCTATTTGGTTCGGTATTCTGGTGGTGAAGATGATCGAGATCGGCCTCGTCACGCCGCCGATCGGTCTCAATTGTTTTATCGTCAACGGAGTCAGACCAGACATTAGTTTGGAAACGGTATTTCGCGGCGTCGGTCCTTTTGTGATCATGGATTTGCTAACGGTTGGTATCTTGATCGCATGGCCCGACATCGTATTGTGGTTGCCACGGACAATGAACATGGGCGGCTACTAGGAAGCGTCCAACGACCATAGGTTCATCAAAGAAATGAGATTCGTTTCTTACGAATACAATGAGGGTGTGAAGGTCGGTGCCGTAATCGATAACGGCATAATCGATTTGTCTGACGCTGGGCCGAGCCTCAAAGCTGTTCTTGCGACTGGCCCGCTTGATAATCTGATCAAAGTCGCCGAGCAACGGTCCCCAACTGTGGATCTCGATCACGTTGTGCTGCATCAGGTGGTTCCCGACACCGGTCGTATTATCTGTGTTGGCAAGAACTACAAAGACCATGCAAAAGAAATGGGCGGTGAGGTGCCCGCCAACCCAAACCTGTTTATGCGCACCGCTCAGTCTATTGTTGGTCACCAACAGTCAGTCATCATGCCTAAGGTCTCTGATCAATATGACTTTGAAGGGGAATTGGCGGTCGTTATGGGCCGCGGCGGTCGCCATATTCCGGCTGATAAGGCGCTAGAATATGTCGCTGGATATACTTGTTTTCTTGATGGCTCGGTGCGCAACTATCAAAAGCATTCGTTTACGGCGGGAAAAAACTTTGACTCCTCCGGCGCGTGCGGCCCTTGGTTGGTTCCCGCCCGTGAAATTCCTGATCCACAGGCATTAGGGTTGATCACGCGGCTGAATGGCGAGGTGATGCAGCAGGCCTCGACGCAGGATATGATCTTTTCCGTTGCGGTTATTATTTCGTACATCTCGGAGTTTACGCACCTTGAGCCGGGAGATGTTCTGGCGACCGGAACACCCGCAGGTGTAGGTGCGGGCCGGACACCGCCGCTTTGGTTGACGCCCGGTGATCATATTGAAGTAGAAATTGAGAACGTCGGAACGCTTTCCAATTCGGTGAAGGCGGAGGCAGAAGTCTGACCCCCCGGCGATTAATCGGATATTTTGCCGTTGCAGCGCTCTTGAGTTTTTCGCAGCGCGCCGCCGCTGATATCGTCACCGTTTTTGTAGGGTCTGAGTTAAGTCAACTTGATCCTCATCACGCTGTCTCGTACGCGGATCACGTTGTTGCGAATGCGCTCCATCTCGGTTTAACCACCTACAATGAAAACGGTAAACTGGTGCCTGGCTTGGCGGAAAGCTGGATCGTTTCGGACGATGCAAAAACCTATACCTTTACTCTAAGGCCCGATGCATCTTGGTCGGATGGTCGATCGATCACGGGTGAAGATGTTGTCGCGGGGATTAAGCGGGCCCTTAGCCCAGATCGACCCGCGCCCTTCGCGGCTCAATTGTTTGTTATTGCCAATGCGGAGGTGTTTCGAAAAGGAACGATTGAGCAGGGGCGGGTGCTTGGTGTCACGGCTCTTGATCGGCGAACCGTGGTGTTCAATCTCATACGACGTGATGTCGATTTTCTTCACATCCTGAGCCATCCAGTAGCGAAGCCAACGCCAGCACGAGAACCAGATACGATTGCGACCGGTTGGATCACGTCTGGCCGCTATCAATTGATAGAACGACGGGGCGACGGCTTGGATCTGGCATCCCGTGGGGCGGGTCCAACCTTACGGATCGTACCAACGGACTCTGTTGGCCAAGTTTGGGCCCAGTCGCAACAATCGAATGCCTTTATTACCGCCGCTTTTCCCATCGTGAGCGTGCCGTCAGTGGGAAGTCGCGGTTCAGGTATACGGCGTGATGGTGGTGACGCGTTATATGCTTATGCGGTCAACACGACGCGCGTTCCGTTGAATACACTAGAGGCTCGTCATGCGTTATCGATGGCGATACATCGACCGGAAGTAATGAGGCGGGTTCCTGTCGCCGAGGCGAGTCCGGCTACACAGTTCGTGTCACCGTCTGCGATGACGTACCAACAGCCGTATCGCACCCCCTTTTCTTCTCTGACTCTGGAAGAAAGAGAGGCTGTGGCGGCAGCTCTTTTGTCCGAGCACAACTACGGTATCGACAACCGTTTTACTGTTAAGTTGCGCATCCCAACTGGAGACATCCATAGCGAAGTCGCATCAGTTGTTGCTGAGATGTGGGCAAGAGCCGGCATTGACACAGAAATTGTAGCTGTGCCGATGCCGGAGCATTGGCAGGCGCTGGCAGACGGAGATTTTGATGTCGCTTTTGTCAGCTGGCCGGGTCGTCGCAATACACCACGGGCAAGCTTGGAACCGTTGAGTCGGGTGGGTGATCCGTGGAACTGGCCGCGCTACGATTTTCCAGATTTCAGTGAGCGATTGTCACGCGCGGCGGAAAGCAGAAAAGATGAAGTCCGTGCGGGCCAGTACAGAGAAACAGAGAAAGCTCTCATCGAAGATCAGGCGCTGTTGGCACTCTTTTTCTACCAGCCGCTGGCCCTGGTTTCGCCCTTAGTGGGTGGGTGGCAGAGTAATGCGGCGGGCATTCATCCACTGAAGGCGTTGTCTGTGTATTCTGAAACCCAAAAACCAAGCTTGGTCCGACCAGCCTTACCGATGGCTGTTCCGTCTTTTGGTACGGACCAATAATCACATTGCGTTGATAAGCGTTGTTGCCTGGCAACGGGTCTAGCGTACTGGCCATGCGCCCGGTATGGTTCACCTAATCTTCCTGTCATGCAGTAGAGCGGAACTCCACCTAATCCATGTGGGCCTATTTCACGCGTCGCCTTTTCATTGCGATCCCCACGCTTTGGGTGGTGATCACGGTTGCGTTTTTTCTCATGCGCCTGGCGCCGGGTGGGCCCTTTGATCAAGAGGCTCCTTTGCCGCCGGAGATCATGGCGAACCTGAAAGCAGCCTATGGGCTTGATCAGCCATTGTGGTGGCAGTACGTGAACTACCTGGGCAACCTTCTACAGGGTGATTTCGGACCGTCGTTTAAGTACAAGGATTTCTCGGTCACTGAGCTGATCGGGCAGGGGTTTCCTGTCAGCATCCAAAATGGTGCTGCCGCCTTGTTTCTCGCTGTTCTTGTTGGAATCCCGCTCGGTGCCATGGCGGCTCTTCGGCAAAACAGCGGCGCTGACCATGCAGCTATGACGGTGGCGATGACCGGTATCGTAATCCCTAACTTCGTCGTTGGTCCTTTGCTGGCTCTGGTTTTTGGTATTTGGTTGCGAGAAACCATGTTCGCCTTGCCGGTGGCCGGGTGGAATAACGGCGCTCTACCAAACCGAATTCTGCCGGTGATCTGTCTTGCTTTACCTTTCATCGCATATATCGCTCGGATTACACGCGCGAGCCTGATTGAAACTTTGCGTACCAACTATGTTCGCACTGCGCGTGCGAAAGGTTTGCCGTTTCGCATGGTTGTTTTGCGGCATGCCTTTAAGAGCGCGATGATCCCGGTCGTGACCTATCTCGGCCCGGCTACCGTTTTTCTTCTAACCGGGTCCATGGTGATTGAAACTATTTTTGGGTTGCCGGGGATCGGTCGTTATTTTGTACAGGGCGCGCTCAATCGAGATTATACGTTGGTCATGGGCGTCACCATTCTGGCCGCATCGTTGGTGATCTTTCTCAATCTTCTTGTTGATATGGCTTACGCGTGGCTTGACCCCAAGGTGCGCTATGAGTGACGCGCCGATGAATGAGGGCCGACCACCACGGGCCAACCTCAGCGTGCCCCACGCGGATGCCCTTGATAAAGCCGCCGACGTAGAAGGGCGCAGTTTATGGCAGGATGCTTTCCGCCGGTTGCAGGCGAACCGTGCTGCTATGATCAGTGCAATTGTTCTCATCGTTATGGCGTTCGTTTGTTTTGTCGGGCCAGTCCTGGTGCCTTGGTCGTACGAGGAAATTGACTGGGACATTCTTGAAGCGGCGCCACCGAACTTTGACACCGGCCATTATCTTGGAACGGATTCGCTAGGCCGTGATTTGTTGGCGCGCATTCTTCAGGGCGGGCAGGTTTCTTTCCTTGTTGGTATTCTGGCAACCTCTGTTGCGTTGGTCATTGGCGTTACTGTCGGAGCCACAGCCGGTTTTATGGGGGGGCGCGTTGATCAGGTTCTGATGCGGTTCGTAGATGTGATGTATGCCGTGCCCCTGATGTTTTTCATCATTATTCTCATGGTTGTATTTGGTAGAAATTTTTATCTGATGTTCTTGGCGATCGGCTTCGTTGAATGGTTAACCATGTCTCGCATTGTCCGCGGCCAAACACTGACCCTTAAGAACAAAGAATTCATTGAAGCGGCACGTGCGTCCGGCGGCTCGACGATCAGTATTATCGCACGCCATATCATCCCCAACGTTTTGGGGGTGGTCATTGTCTACGTCACCTTGACTATTCCCCAAGTCATATTGCTTGAGAGCTTCCTTAGTTTTCTAGGTCTTGGTGTGCAGCCTCCGATGACAAGCTGGGGGGCACTCATCGCTGAGGGGGCGCAGGAAATGGAAATCACGCCGCGCACTTTGGTTCTTCCAGCTGTTTGTCTTTCAACAACTCTGTTCTGTTTTAATTTTCTTGGTGATGGTCTGCGCGACGCGCTCGACCCGAAAGATCGTTAACGCCCATGACCTCCGTGCTTGAGATTGACAAACTTTTTGTTTCCTTCGCCACGCCAGATGGCGCTGTCGAAGCGGTGACAGGAGTTTCGCTGTCGGTCGAAGCCGGGGAGTGCCTTGGTCTGGTGGGCGAGTCAGGGTCTGGGAAGAGCCAGACCTTCATGGCGGCGATGGGATTGCTGGCGGACAATGGCACGGCGACAGGACATATTCGTTTGGATGGTATCAATCTTTTATCTGCCACAGAGAAGCAGTTGAACAAGGTTCGCGGCGAGCGAATTGCCATGATATTTCAAGATCCGATGACATCTTTGACGCCGCACATGAAAATTGGTCGACAGCTTTCTGAAGTTCTGATCGAGCATCAGGGGGCTGATAAGGAAACCGGCCGCCGTCGGGCTCTCGAGATGCTCGATCGCGTGCATATTCCTGAAGCGGAGCGTCGGCTTGATATGTACCCCCACGAACTCTCAGGGGGGCTCCGCCAGAGGGTCATGATCGCAATGGCTTTGATGTGCGAGCCCGAAGTGATCATCGCCGATGAGCCGACGACGGCTCTTGATGTCACGGTTCAAGCGCAAATTCTTGACCTCCTTACGGAGGTAAAAGACAACCTTGGTGCGGCCATCGTCCTTATCACGCATGACCTGGGCGTTGTCGCGGGACTCGCGGACCGTGTTGCTGTGATGTACGCAGGCCGCATTGTTGAGCAAGGAACGGTGGGCGATATTTTTGCAACGCCAACTCATCCCTACACACAAGGGCTGTTGGCTTGTACGCCCCGTCTCGACGTTGAAACTGAAGAATTGGTGACAATTGCCGGGCAGCCACCAAACCTGCAAAACCTACCGACCGGCTGTAGCTTTCATCCGCGCTGTCCCCATGTATTCGATCAGTGTAAGGCCCAACGTCCGAGCTTAGAGAAAATGCCAGGCGGCCAAGCAAGGGCGTGTTTTCACGCGGCAATGGGGGCGGCCGAATGAGCGATCCCTTTCTTCAAGTTCGAGATTTAAAAGTCCATTTCCCGGTTCGAACGGGGGGGCTTTTTGTCGGTCAGTACAGTCCATTGAAGGCGGTCGATGGTGTTACGTTTGATCTGAATCCCGGAGAGACACTGGGTGTCGTTGGGGAGTCCGGTTGCGGTAAATCGACTCTTGGCCGGGCTGTGCTGCAATTGGTCGGTGCCACTGACGGGGTGGTGTCGTGGCTTGGCACCGATTTAACCTCGCTAAACAAGAAAGAGCTCATCGCGGCCCGCGAGAATTTACAGATCGTTTTTCAAGACCCGCTGGCTAGTCTTGATCCGCGTATGACGGCCGGTGATATTATTGCCGAGCCATTGCGCAATTATCGTCCAACGCTCACCAAAGCCGACCGCCGCAAAATGGTTGAGGACATGATGGAGCGGGTTGGTTTGTTGCCCCGCATGATCAATCGTTATCCTCACGAGTTTTCAGGCGGGCAGTGTCAGCGCATTGGTATCGCGCGGGCGATGATTTTACGTCCGAGGCTAGTCATTTGTGACGAGCCTGTTTCGGCCCTGGACGTTTCGATCCAAGCGCAGGTCGTGAATTTGTTGATGGATCTGCAACGCGATTTTGGTTTGGCTCTGCTGTTCATTAGTCATGACTTGGCGATTGTTCGGCATATCAGTCACCGGGTCTTAGTGCTTTACCTTGGCAAGGTGATGGAGCTCGCCGACAAGGCGGCTCTATATGCGACGCCGCGCCATCCCTATACCCAAGCGCTTTTGTCCGCTGTACCGATTCCAGATCCGACGAAAGAGCGGAACAAAGATCGTGTTCTTTTGACCGGTGACCTTCCGTCTCCCCTTGACCCACCGTCCGGGTGTGTCTTCCGTACCCGCTGCCCGCGTGCCAGCAGTGTTTGTGCAGAGACGACACCGATGCTTGAAAGCGCTGGCGAAGGACAAGCCGTTGCTTGCCATCACTGGCGAGATTAAGCCGTAACCCGAGAAGAGTTCTTCATGTCTGAGTCTGACGAGCCCTATTACCGCCTCCACGTTTTCTGCTGCACCAATATTCGCCCAGAATCGCATCCGCGTGGGTCCTGTGCGCGCAACGATTCAGTTGCTTTGCGTGATTACATGAAGAAAAAAGCGAAGACGATGGAAATTGGGCGCGTGCGTATCAACGCATCCGGATGCCTGGACCGCTGTGAGTTAGGGCCAGCGATGGTCGTTTACCCCGATGGCATTTGGTATCGCTATGAATCGGAAGCCGACGTTGACGAGATTCTGGAGAGCCATATTGAAGGCGGAGTCGTCGTTGAACGCCTTCGTCTAAAATCGGAAGACGGTCCTTAACTCTGAACGCTACGTTTCGTTCGGGAATAGTCTTTTCGCTTTACGTGCGTAGGACTCTCTAACCATTGCCATCAGGTCTATAGGACCTTCCATCAAGTGAAAGAAACGCCAGCCATCAGGCTTTTTTCGCAATAGTGCGGTCACGCGCACATCTGCGGCGATCGGCTTGCGTGGGACATCCTTTGGTCCTGCCATCGTCGCGATCCATCGCATGTCATATGTCGCGAGCGCGAGGCCGTCGTCGATCACACGAATACAATGATTGGCTGTCTGGCTCTTAAGCGATTCCATGATGACGCGTGATTTTGACCAATAGGCGTCAATGGCGTCCCACCCGATCAACGGCACCTGAGCCTCTTCCGGCATCAGCAGAGGCGCGGAGTCATCTTCATCCCACAGCGCCTTCTTGCCGGCGAAATCCATAGCCTCCGAATATCCGACGTAGCGTGTAATGAGATTGGAGACCTCAGTCTGCACGGTTGTCATGATGGCTGAGCTCGAATTGGGATTGCGTCCAACCCTTCCGATGCAACCTCTTGATAGAAAGTTTGCAGCTCTAACAACGGTGCAAGAGGTGCCTCTGCATAGTGAAACAGACGCCATCGGTTCTCATGCTGGCGCCAAACAGCTGTCACTCGACACGTACCACCGATCGGCCCGCGGTTATCCGCGAACATCCAGGCCAACGTGTAGAACGCCATTCCGGTGTCTTCTGATAAGCGTCGATAAACCGGGTCTTCAATGCGATGGCGGACTTGGTCAAACAGGGTGCAGACAGTATTGACATATTCGCTGACCGCCTCAAATCCGATCAATGGATCCGTACGCTCGGCAGGCCGATATGTCGCCTGGTCGTCGCTACGGTCCCAAAAGTTCAAAATGTTTTTTAAGTTTGGATCTGACCACGCTGCTGCCCAGCCTGCGACGGCCGCCTCGATAGAGCGCGTATCATCGCTCACGGCAGAAGCTCGATCTCGTCATAATTGAGCACGGTCAGATCCTGGCGGAAATTTTTAACCCGAGGCCCGAGGGCTTTAAACACAATGACTTCATGCATCCAAATGGCCGCCGCATCGTCATGGTAGATCGCCATGATTTCTTCTGTTCGCTGGCGTCGGTCGTCAAGGTCAGATGTCGCAAAAGCTTGATTGATTTTCTCGGTCAGGTCTTCATTGCAATACCACGGGTTGCGTTGAATACAGGAATGAAGACGGGCTGGTCGGAGCGAGTCCGTTGTGCGCTCGACTGAATAATTCATGCCAAAGGCTTCACCACGCCACTCGCCTTCTTGAATGCCGCGAATCAATTGCTGTACCGGCATGGTTCGTAAGGTCATCACAACGCCGACATTCAACAAATCCGCAGCCACTTGTTGGTAGGCCGGGGCGAGTGATGCGCCACCGCCAATTGTGACTTGGGCGGTAAACGAGAATCCATCTGGATACCCGGCCTCGGCCAGAAGCGCTCGCGCTCGATCAGGGTCATAGGGATAGGGTTTGACCGCCGGGTTGTAGCCAAACCCTGACGCGGTTGACGGCTGACTGGCCGCTTTGGTTAGGCCGCCAAACAGGGCTTCAATATAGGCGTCCTTATTGACGGCGTAATTCAAGGCTTGCCGCACACGTTTGTCTTGGATGGGATGGTTTTCAGCTGTTTTTGTCAGAATAAAACTAATACCGAGTGTGCTTGTGGTTTTCCCAACGTCCCCTCGACCCCCGCCGGATTCCACTGCCAAAATATTGTCGCGACTCATGGCGACAGCGATGTCGAGGCGATCGGATAACATCGCTTGGACGCGGGACGAGGTATCAGGTAGAGCGAGGATGAGCAGCCCATCGACCTTCGGTGGGCGCCATCCGTCCTTATGGGCATCCAGGGTGGCTTTGGCCTCGCCCCACTCGGTGAGCTTGAAGGGGCCGGTCCCGACCGGTTCTACCGCAAAGCCTTCGCGACCGAGACGCCGCCACTGTCCTGGTTCGACAATCATGAGGGCCTCGGTGAGAGCTGGTAATAGGGGTGCGGCAACCCGCGTATGGATCAAGACCGTGTGTTCATCTGTCGCTTCAGCTCGCTCTATTGCACCAAGGTCGCGGGCGATTGGTTCAACGCGGGCTTCGTCGCTGGTTAGATATTGAACGGCAAAGACGACGGCATCGGCGGTAAAAGGAACACCGTTATGAAACAGGACGTCGCGACGAAGGTTGAATTTCCACGTCAAATCATCGATGCGTTCCCAAGACGTCGCTAGACGCGGTTTGACGTCGCCGTCTTCTGTAACGAAAGTCAGGCCTTCAAACATTGCTCTATATGTATAGATGGTGGGGACACCGGTGCCGCGATAGGGGTTGCCGAGGGCGGGCGGTAGACTCACAACTCCGAGACGCAGAATTTTCGGGTCCGACGATGACGAGGTATCCGAGATAGACGAGCTTGAGCCTAGATTGACCGTCTGCTTCGTAGGCTCAAAGAGCCAAAGCCCGCCAAGAACCAGGCCGGCACAAACGACGAGAAGCGTTAAGAATCGAGACAAACGAGCCACCTTATTTATATGGATCGAAAGCATGCAGCGTAGACGCTGTTGCTATGCATAGGGCAGTCTTTTTTTGTCACTTATTATAGAACGGCGGCAGCGCCCTGTAATTCGGCCACCAGGGTTGAGCAGTGCGGCAATTGTGAGCCCTCTGTTTTTAGAATCGCGAGAAAAGCCCTCGCTTTGATCTTGCGGGCGTCAATTGTCATGGCCACTCCTTCAAGTTTTGCAGCGTCGATCACAATATCAATGAGGCGCTCAGCCGCATGCAGCCGGCCCCACAGATAGTCATTTTCCCGATACGCGCGGCTAAAGAAGGCACCGAAGTGATTGAACTGTTGACCCTTAAGGCACGCGTCCGTACCACCGGGCCGTAGCGTCTGGGCATCTTCAGGGCTAACCCGGTCGACTCGAATTTCATTGAATTCATCGAGGTCCCGCCAGTTGGTGACGGAAAAGGTAAGTACGTCCCAGGCCGCAAAACCAATATAAGCCTCAAGAATTTCTTCGCGGACAACAGCGGGTAGACTCTTTGTTAGCTCTGCAAGTACAGCCTCGGCGCGGGCGGCGTGGGATTCAAAATCAAGAACATCACCGAGCGCTGTAATGGCTGCATCCATATGTTCTCCGTCGAGGGCGTTTCTCACCAATGTCTTTATTTTGTCTGACGTAGGGACAGGAATGTTTGATTGTGCTTTCTCCAAGGGCATCATCAAATCAAGCGTGTCGTACAAACCTGCTTTTAGGCTATCAAGGTCTGCGGTGGTGACATTCTCTAGTTCATCACTTCCCAATCTTGGGTAAAGGTGATTCACAGCTCGAATTGCAAATCTCAGCCGTCGTTGTCTGAACCCAGCATCAAAGGCCAGCAGAAATTGCACCCAACGCGGCGTAATTTTATCTGCGGCCGCTGTATCCAGCGGCGCCATGTCAGATCCAATACCGCTTGACGTTGCCCACTGGCGGATCAGTGTTTCAATCTGTTCGCGCTCAGGTCGCGCTTCCCCGTAACCACAAAGAGACAGCAAGAGCGCAACAACGTCATCCAAGACACTGGCAATCTTCAATCGAAGATAACCTTCGTAGGCGAACCCTGTCTCAGCGCGTGCTTTGGCATTGGCCGATAGACGCAAGCGACTGATCGTCGGCCCGTCAACGGGCTTCCTAAGCGCGTTTCCTGAGACGGCTTTGACAATGGCTTTGATATGCGGGCGCGAGGCATCAATGACGGTCTGCAATCGCCGCACTTCCTCGTTATAGGAATTGACCCATGCCAGATCTTCGTGGATGGGTTCATTGCGCGGAATATCTGAAAGGGCACCCTTCAGGGTACCAAAGAACCCAGGTACCCGACCCCAACTATCATTACGTGGCCCACGCGGGTGTGGGTCGATGTAGAGAACGCGACGATCCACTTGCCGATACGCGGGCCGCCCCGCAATAGCACCAATCGCTTGCGCAAATGGCATATTGACGAGAACGCTGCCATCGACAAATGCGGCATCCGCTGGATTGAGAGACTTCGTGAGATAAGGCCTGAAGTTGTCGTACAGAAAATCGACACGGCTTTTCCAGACGATGCCTTTACTGCGGATCAGCTTATCGCATTCTTCAAGCTGGGCAGGAGGAAAGGCTCCGGGGAAGGACGCTGTCGCGCGGGAGGCAAATGCGAGTGCCGGAATATTGTCGCGATCAAAATCAGAATGTTCTGTGCCCGGTGGCCACTGACGATAGTTGAATCGGATGATCTGTCGATGTTCACGCTCGATTACCGATGGTGGGTCATGAATTGGTGTCTCTTTGGTAAAGCCAAAGAAATCCGTGATCGTTACGAATAAGTCCAACGGCAGACCATCCGGCAGCAGAGAGCTTCCTTTCGTTTGCGGATCCCCCATGGCGGCCATTCCGTCAAACAGAACTTCCGTCAGTTTGGTTCCGTCGAAGGGTGGCTTGAACCAGCGCGAGCGAAGAAAGATCGACAGTTTCTTTTTGAACTCTCGGTCACCGGAAAGGATTTTGCGGAAAGACCACATGAAGGCCCAGATGAAAGGGCGGAACAGAACCTTATGCCAAGGCTTGGCTTGAACCTGATCATTCATAAGTTCTGTGACATCGGTGTGGGTTAACCAAAACGACCGGACGGGGTCGAGATCGAGGTCATGAGCGAGAGCCCGACCGAGGATGATGCCATTGATGCCGCCCGCAGACGCGCCCGCGATAATGTCGACGACCACCCGTAAATCGAGGTCGGGTTCGAAGGCCGTCAGTAACTCGGCGTACACATCTTCACTATCGCGAATGTCGCTGCGCTGGGCGGGGCGTTCACTGTTGCGGTCACGTGATGCCCGCACAAGCTTAAGTATTTCTTTGCTAACGCCGTGCATATAAACGGCAAGAGAAACGCCGCCGTAGCAAACCAGGGCGAGCCTTAGCTCTTTCTCTTTCACCGTTCCCGCGTCCCCGCTGCTCCAAACACAACGCACTATTAGTGCATGGCCCTCACCTTACACGGAAATACGATGGAGCTTGAGTCGGAAGATCAGGTTACTCGGCAGGTGTGCCGTCACCGATTATGTCATCTGAAACCTGGCCACGGCCCGGGTGTTTGCGCTCTAACTCGACAAGATCCGCGGCCACAGCACCGGGTGACCGGGTGCTGCGGGTCATTAACTGATAAAAGATCGGAACGACGAGCAGGGTAATAAAACTTGAGAACGCGACGCCGGTGAAAATTACTACACCGATGGCCTCACGGCCCTCCGCCCCCGCACCAGATGCCAGCACCAGTGGCACCGCTCCCATGCAGGTGGCAAGTGCAGTCATAACGATGGGACGAAGGCGAATGGTTGATGCTTCAATCAACGCCTCCCGGAATTCGTAGCC
This sequence comes from Alphaproteobacteria bacterium, assembly GCA_012103295.1. GTDB lineage: Bacteria > Pseudomonadota > Alphaproteobacteria > Rhodospirillales > Rhodospirillaceae > WLXB01. The sequence continues at coordinate 15,484 of WLXB01000050.1, forward strand.
GGAGTCACGCAGCTGGTTGGCAAACTCTACAATCAAAATTCCATTTTTTGCGGCCAGACCAATCAACACAATGATCCCAATCTGGGAATAGATGTTGAAACTTATGCCGAACGCCCATAGCCCTGCCAGCGCACCCATAACGGCAAGCGGAACCGTCATCATAATTACGAACGGGTGAATGAAACTTTCGAATTGCGCGGCGAGCACCAGAAACACAACAAGCAAGGCCAATCCAAAGAACACATACATCGCATTCCCGGACTCTTTGTACTCACGGGCTTGTCCATTCCAGCTGATCCGTGCGGCTTCCGGTAGTCGCTCGTTCGCCACTTGTTCAAGCCATGTAATCGCATCGCCCAAAGCATATCCGGGCGCTGGAGTTCCCATAACAGTGATGGAGCGTAGCCGGTCGTACCTGTTTCGTGTTCCGGCATCTGAAATTTCTTTGACTTCAATCAAGCTGGAAAGCGGAACCAGTTCGCCTGTTGAGTCGGATCGTACGTATATGTTGGTGACATCTGTCGGCGTGCGCCGGTCTTCATCACGCCCCTGCAGGATGACATCGTACTCTTCACCGTTGTCAACGAATGTTGTTGCGCGGCGCGATCCCAGCATGACGGCCAATGTTTGCCCGACAGTGCCGATGGATACGCCGAGATCGGCGGCACGGTTTTGATCGATCTGGATGCGCATCTGCGGGCGCGTTTCATTGTAGTTGGAGCGGACACCGAACAGTCGGGGGGTTTCAGACATCGCCTCAAGCATTATGTCGCGCCACCCTACAAGTTCTTCATAGGTGCTGCCGCCGATGACCATGCTTAAGCCACCGCCCCATCGCCCTTGTCCAAATCCTGGCGCGGGGCTCGGAATAATTTGAGCGCCCGGAATATCACTGAGCAACGGACGAAGTTCTCGAAGCACCTCGTGGACACTTTTGTCGCGATCTTCCCACGGCTCCATACGGACGATGACATTGCCCATATTGGTTGCCTGTCCGCTCACGCCGGCGCCCATTGGCATAATCTGAAGAACGCGGGCCGCAATTCCTGTTTCGACATATTCTTTGAGAACGCGTCGTGTGACTTCTTGCCCTTGACGGTCGGTGTATTCCAAGGACGCGCCTTCGGGTGCGCGGACCATGATGTTGACACTGCCTCGATCTTCCCGCGGCGTAAACTCTTGAGGCAGCACGAGAAAGAATCCAACCGAACTTGCGATTACGGCAAAGAACAATGCGAGGACCGCGTAAGGCCGATCCAAGCCTATATTCAATGTGCGGGCGTAGAAGGTTTTCATCCATTCAAACGCCTTCATAGAACCGCGCGCCACCAACGTATCGTCGAGTTCGTCTTTTAGAATTTTGGAACACATCATTGGTGTCAACGTTAGGGCAACAAACATTGAACAGGTCACCGCGGCCGCCATAGTGACGGCAAATTCAGTGAACAGTCGCCCGACGACACCTTCCGTCAAGTTGATTGGTACAAACACGGCGATCAAAACCAATGTTGTCGCGACGATGGCAACGCCAACTTGCCGCGCACCTCTGAACGCAGCCAACAAAGGTGGCTCGCCGCGTTTAATGCGACGGTGAATGTTTTCGAGCATTATGATGGCATCGTCGACGACCAACCCGATGGCCAGGACGAGGGCGAGCAACGTCAGAATATTCAATGAATAACCCAGCGGCCACAAGACAATGAAGGTCGCTGTGAGGGAAATGGGTACCGTGACGGCTGGTATGATGACCGCACGGATGGTGCCGAGGAAAACATAAATCACGGCAATAACGAGGAGCGCAGCAATCCCCATCGCCAGTCCGACTTCTCGTAGAGCGGCAGTAATGAAAACAGACGAGTCTTGGTTGACCACAAGATTCATGTTGCTTGGCAAGGTTGGGCCGAGCCGCCGAATTTCGTCACGGAGCGCTTGGGCAACTGAAAGTGTGCTCGCGCCTGGGCGCTTGACGACGCCAATACCCACAGAGTTTTTTCCGTCTGTGCGAAAGCTTGTAGCGGTATTGGCTGGGCCGATTTCAACTTTGGCAACTTCGCCAAGACGAACGAGGTAATTGTTGTCTCCGCGGGCAATAACGAGGCGGGCGAAATCGTCTGGTGTGTTGAACGACCGTGCCGTCCGGAGGTTGAAGTCCCTGTTTTCCGATTCAAGCAGACCGGCACCAAGTTCGACATTTTCCCGGCGTAATGCGTTCTCAACATCAACGACCGTAAGGCCACGCGCAGCCATGGCGCGACGGTCAAACCATACGCGTAGTGACTTTTTGCGTTCGCCGCCGATCCATGCGTTGGCGACGCCCTCAATCGACGTAAAGCGATCAATAAGGTACCGGCTTACATAGTCGCTCAGTTCGAGGCGGTTCATCTGCGGGCTAGAGATGTTCAACCACATGATTGGTTGGGCGTCCTGATCCGCTTTGCGAATGGTCGGTGGGTCTGCGTCATTCGGAAGAGTTCGGGCCGCGCGGCTTAAGACATCACGAAGATCATTGGCGGCGGCGTCAATGTCACGGCCCAACTCAAACTCAACGCTTATCCAGCCCATCGCATCACGCGCGGACGAGTTGATGGATTTTATGCCTTCGACGCCACTGATCTGATCTTCGAGAACCTGAACAACTTTGGTTTCAACAATTGCAGCAGAGGCGCCCGGGTAGGTTACATTTATAGAGACAATCGGTGATTCGATGTCGGGCGCTTCACGAATGGGCAGTTGCAACATGGCAACGGCGCCAAACACGACGAGTAGCATGCTGAGCACCGTCGCAAAGACCGGGCGTTTGATCGAAAAATCAGAAAGCACCATGGCCGAAATATCCTTGTTTCAAACCGTTGCGTTTTGGCCGCGGGGCGACCTAGCCTTGCGAGGGACGGGTCGCTGCGGAAACAGGTCCGCCACGGACATCAGCCTCATTGAGGATACGAACAGTGTTTCCCGACGACAGCGATGTATTGCCCTCGGTGATCACTAGATCTCCCAGCGCTAGTCCTTCTAGAACTTCAACGCTGCCGGGGCGCCGCCTGCCGATGGTTACGGGAACGCGTTCAACACTATTGTCATCGGCAACAACAAAGACGAATTGCTGATTGTCAAAGGGAACCAATGACTCTTCCGCGATCATCAAGCTTTCGCGGCGATCTTTGATGAGGTCCACGACCATCAACATACCCGGGCGCAATCGCCGGTCTTCGTTAATTATTTCAGCACGAATGTCGACGGATCGCGTCGTGGGATTGATCCGGGTGTCGATTGAGGTCACCACCCCTTTGAAGATTTCATTAGGGTACGCTGCGGTCGTTGCCTCGATGTCCAAGCCTTCGCGCAGCGTGGACAGATAAGTTTCAGGCACGGAAAAATCTAATTTGACCACCGATAAGTCGTCCAGCGTTGTGATGGTCGTATTCGGAGAAACAAGTGCTCCGGTGCTAATGCGTCGGGTACCGAGGCGCCCAGCAAACGGAGCGCGTATTGTGTAGTCGGCGAGACGGGCGCGCGCTGCGGCGACATTGGCTTCCGCTTTTTTTACTGCCGCTTGTTGTTCGTCAAACCGGGCCTCGGACGTGGCATTGGCCCGGGCGAGTCCCGTAATTCTTTCAAACTGTTTGCGCTGTTCTTCCAAATTGGCCAATTCGACCTGAAGGCGAGCGCGCTCTTCATCTTCGTCAAACTGAACCAGTGCGGTGCCGGCTTCTATGGTTTCGCCATCGCGGAAATTGATACTTTTGACAATGCCCTGAACCCGTGCGGTAACGACGATGGACTCATTCGCTTGCAAGGTGCCGATTGCCTCAAGCCGGTCGACAAAAATTTCCTGACGCACCGGCATGGCGATAACAGTTTGGATGTTGCCACCAAATCCTCGGCCACCAGGTCCACCGGCAGACCCACCTGCGCCATCGGGGGCGATATAGGCGGAGTATCCGAAGTAGAGGCCAACCGCCAAAGCGACGGCAAAAAGCAGCCCGAAAGGGGTGCGAAGCACACTCATTCTAGGAGTCCCAGGCAACAGCAGAGGCGTCAAAGTGGAATAACGCCCATACAAATCAATGGTTTGTCGAGTTTATACAGGCATTTTCTACCATATGCCAAGTAAACGGGGTGACAGTTCGTAACAGGATGTTGCCGGGTTAGCCCCAGATAACCGAAGGTTTTTCAGGGTACCGTCTGGATTCCGCTGTCACATGTCTGTGAAGGCTCCTCCTTCACAGGTCTGACACCGGCCCGCTATGATCAGCAGTATGACAAACCAGTTTTTCAGAGAACGGAAGACACCAACCAAATTGGTTCGCCTCCTGTCACTCGCCGCGTTCGCCGTTGCTTATTTCTGCATGGGGCCCGCGCCACTATTGGCGCAGGCAAGCCAGAGCGGGGAAAACCCTTCCGGCGTGGCTCGTGCAGCGCCGGAGGTTGAGCAAGCCGCTCCCGCTGAACCGCGTACCAATCCATTTGGACGTGCTGCGGCACCGGTTGAAACTCAGTCGGCGCCCTTATTTGTCATGCCAGCACCTCTGCGGGCGGTATTCAGACAGGTTGCGAACTGGCAACGACAGATCAATCGATATCTCGCCAGTCAACTTCAAGCGACCAGCGACCAGGGTGGGTTTGGCGCGGCCGTCACCGTCATCTTGGCCAGCTTTGTTTATGGGGTGTTGCATGCGGCCGGACCCGGCCACGGTAAAATGGTGGTGGCATCTTATTTCACAGCCAAGGATGCTCCGTTACGACGCGGTATTTTGATGGGCAGCGTCATCGCAACAACGCAAGCGGTGGTCGCAATTGTAATGGTTGCCGTAATGGCCCTTATCCTTCAAGGCAGTCAGCTCGAGATTATTGATCAAACGGCGTTACTCGAAGTCGTCAGCTACGGCTTCATTCTGGCTATCGGACTTTATATGACGTACGGCGCGCTGACCGGCAAAGCGACGTGCGGCCACGATCACGGTCACGACCATCATCACGATGATCAACATGGACATAGCCACGGCCATGCTCATGGGCCAGACCCAGCGGCAAAGGAAACATGGCTGGCTCGAAAAGCTGGGCGGTGGCTTGGTCCCCGCGGAGAGGTAATAGCGATCGGAATGGTTTCCGGGGTTAGGCCGTGTACGGGCTCAATACTTGTGTTGCTATTTGCTGCCGCGAACGGTGTTTTTATCCTCGGCATCGTAGCCTCGTTCATGATGGCCGCCGGTGTGGCGATTACAATTTCTGTACTTGGTATTGGCGCAATCGTTTTGCGCCGATCTGTTGCCGGTCAGGCAGAAGAAGAGCCGAGCCCCGTCAGAGCGTTGCTCAGTCGGTCTTTGTCTGTTGCTGGATCGTTGGCTGTCGCCTTGTTGGGCGGCTTGCTATTCGGTGGCGCGTTAGAGCGAACCGGTTTTCTCGTCTAAGAACCAGGGCCGAAAAGTTAGCTGTTATCTATACAGTTCAGCCAGGCCTCTTGCGGCACGAAGAAGTACGACTGATTATTGGGAACTTCATTGCCTTGGCGATACTCGATCGCGCAATTTAGTCCATCAGCGCCTGTAATAGTGACCGGTTTATCGCCATCAAGAAGGAGATCGACATATACCGTTGGGTCATAAAGACTTAGGCCAACGGTGTCTGTTACTGGATCAATCGGTTCCGCTAGCACCAAGTCAAACGTGAAGATCAATTCTCCCGCGCTAATACCCAATGAAAAACCTTCAACGCCATCAAATTGGTGCTCAACGTCGGACGCTTCTGTGCGCAGATGGGTGAAGTACCCATAATCTTTCAAGCTAGTAAAAACCTGATCCTTCATCGCTTGTGTTTCCGTAGCGTCAAAGGATCCATCACCGTTGGTATCAAAGTCGGCACCGAGAACCTGACTAAAGAAGGCGTCAAATTGCCACTTCATTCCAACCCGGGTGAGTTTGGTTTCTTCAAATTGAAAGGACGCTTCGCCCGTAACCCAAACATGCGGGTGGGCTGAGACCGGTGCCGTGGTCAGCCCAATAAAAACAGCGCATGAGGTTATGAATGTTCGCATACGATCAACGTAATGCTGTCATGTCTATTGCTCAAGGCATGGTCAGAGCTCGAAATCCATTGCCTCTGTTTATTATTCATCCTATTTCTATAACAAATATTACGCTGCTATACTCAGTTTAATTGACTCCGAATAAGGATCGGCCAAATGACCACTGATTTGAATCGTGAAATCAACCTGCACCCGACTCAAGACGAACTCGCTCGCCAGGCTTTCATCGTTAAGTTCAAACAGAAGGTGAATCTGGATTTACAGAAAGGCATTCGCGATTACGTCGCTGACAATATTGCGCCAGAGCTTGAGTCTGACCTTGGTGAATCCTTGGACGATTTGAATCGCGATCATCGCAAAGCCCTCAAGCAGCGAATGGCCGACGAACACCTTTTTCAGACTTGGGAGGCTTTGACCTGGATCGGCCAGGACATGATGTGGAATGTGGTCGATGAAACCCTTGCGCACGACCTTCCCCGTATTGATGCTGCTGCGGAAGAAGTTCTGGGGCGTAAAGATAAGCTTGGATCTCTCACACTTGATCCAGATCTCGATCTGCCACCCAATATCGCCAAAGTTGAAATTCACCGCCAACCGGGTGGGTTCTGCCTCGAGCGAGAGGGGGTCGACTACGATCTGTTGTCGGGCGCGCGGATGACTGGCGGCGGCATGGTTTACGGGGCGGGCAAAGGTCGTACCTCAAAGCCCGGCTATTCTGCGGCCCACTTTCTTATCGAAGAAGCGAAAAAGCAGTTCGGATCTCTAGAGCCGAAACGGATACTTGATATTGGATGCGGCACTGGCTTTAACACAGCGACGTTTGCCAGGATGTTCCCTGACGCTGAAGTCTACGGTATCGACGTTGCGGCGGGTCTTTTGCGCTGGGGTCATGCGCGTTGCGAAAGTGAAGGTGTACCCATTCACCTCAAACAAATGAGTACTGCAAAAATGGACTTCGAGGACGAGAGTTTTGATCTCGTGGCTTCAACCATCTGGGGACATGAAACAACGCCTCAAATTCTAAGTGATTCCATTGCTGAGATATGGCGTGTTCTGAAGCCGGGCGGCATTTCGTTTCATATGGATGTAACCAATCAACCGGGATACCAGGGACTGGTCGATCAGGTTCTGAATGATTGGCAAGTTCGCCACAACGGCGAGCCCTTCTGGATGGGGTGGGCGGACGCTGATCTGCCAGCCTTGATGACGGCGGCAGGCTATCCTGCAGACTGTCAATTTACCGGCTATCGCAAGCGCACCCAGGGTGCCGGCGATTGGTTCGTCCACGGCGCCCAGAAACCGGCCTAAACGCTCTCGTTCTGCTCAAAAAAAACCCCGCCTCAAAGGGCGGGGTTTGAAGTGAGGTTACTGGAACTTGTCAGCAGCAGTCCCGTCTAAATAGACGCGACACACAAGAAGGATAGTGTCATTTAGCCGAATCACCCGTACCTGTGCATTCTGACAGGTTCGGCCCATATGACCCTGTTAGGACTGACAGGTTTGGCGTCTATAAAAGGGCAAAACGGCCTAAAACGAACCTCATTCGAGGCAAATCCCTCTTAGGTCAGGCTGCGAAATTCGTCCGTAGCCGTGATCAGGGCCGATCGTATGCCCGGTTCCATTGATGAATGTCCGGCATCTGGAACAATCCGGTAGGCGGCACCATCCCAAACCTGAGCCAGTCGATCTGCAGCCCGTATTGGGCAAACCATGTCGTACCGACCTTGCACGATGACGGCGGGGTGGTTCTTCAGACTTGCCATTCCGTCCAGCAACTGGTTTGGGCGGAGAAATCCGTTGTTGGTCATGTAATGAGCCTCAATGCGCGCCATCGCGAGTGCCCCAGCATAGTAGGCGTCATTGCGGCTTGTTTTTTTCGTGGAGGGCATGAGCCGCGAGCATGAGTTTTCGTATGCGCACCAGGCTGCCGCCGCTGGTCGGTGAATCTCTGGGTTGGCATCCATCAGCCTGTGTAAATAAGCGGCCAAAAGAGCATGCCGCTCATCGGCAGGGATATGATTGGTGAAGGCGCGCCAGGCCTCCGGAAAGAACCGCCCCATCCCGCGCAGAAACCAGTCAATTTCTTCGGCAGAGAAAAGGAACACACCGCGGAGGATGAATCCGATGCATCGATTTGGATGTGCTTGCCCATAGGCGAGCGCAAGAGTTGAACCCCACGATCCGCCGAAGATAACCCAGCGCTCTATCCCCAAGTGTTCTCTGATCTGCTCTAGGTCTGACACCAGATGATCTGTCGTGTTGTTTTCCGTCTCGGCTTCCGGTGTCGACCGGCCTGATCCCCGTTGATCGATCAAGACAATCCGGTAGTGGTTGGGATCAAAAAACCGCCGATATGTTGGCGCCGTTCCTGCGCCAGGCCCGCCGTGGAGAAAGACAACCGGCACACCCTTTTTATTGCCGCTTTCTTCCCAATACAGGCGATGCGCTTTGTCGACGCGCAAAAAGCCAGATTTGCGACACTCTATCGCTGGATAGAGTGATAACGCATCCTCTTGCTTGACGCCCGCTGAAGGCCCGATGGTTTCAAGTGCAGGAATTAGAGTTTCTCCGTGAGTGTTGCGGTGCGATCTGCTCAATCAAGCTCTCTCGTCACCATATCGGATCATAACGCAAAAGGGGCAAGGGTGGTTCTACTCAAGGTCCGCATTGTCTAGATAGCTTTCGATTAGTTGAAACAAGGACTCGGCGTGTTCCTCCGGCGTAATCGCAAGATTGCAGTGATCGCCATAGATGTTCAGAACATAACCCCGAGCATCGCACACGCTGACCAGCGCCTGAATGAAAGGTGTAATCACTTGGTCGTTTAATGTCTCGGCATTGGGGCAGGTCTCCATCTTCTTCTGCAGGTCGTGGATCAGAGAGTTCTGCCCTTTACCGTCGCGACTCTTTTTTTGTTTGCGGTTGGGTTTGCCTTTAGGGCTGGGTTTTTTCGGTGTTGTCATGCCAGCTTCCTTACTGGTGGATTATT
>WLXB01000177.1 GCA_012103295.1 Alphaproteobacteria bacterium
TTTTGGATATTGAGTTTACAGAATACGAAACTGAAATCCAAAATGGCGCATTAATTGTCGGTGGCAGCCCATCAGGAGGTGGCGGCGGAGGCCCTGCCCCGCGAATCAATCGAGGCTTTGCCATCTCGTTCTCCGAGCCGCTTATGCGGACCATTGTCGACGACGTGTGGTGGGAGTCAGCATCAAAGACAATCAAGTCGGAAGGCGCGACAATTAAACTTAACAAGTACCAAATCTATTTTAAACGCAATGGTTTCGCCCTTCAGCTCGGGCTTACAGGTAGCCTAGAACATAGTTGGGGCATTCTTGGTGACGCTGAATGGGAAATTCGGTTCATCGGTCCGGTAGAAGCTGATTTTCAACTCATGGTCGACGATGACAAGATCGAGGTAGGACATAATACGATGGTCGCCAGGTTGAATGCCAAGATGATTCCGTTGGATGACCTAGCCATGACCGAGATGCTATTTGCAAAACTGTTCTTAGAAGATGACCTTGATGACATCGTTTCATCAAAAATTGCGAAAGCCCTACTAGAGAAAATTAACGGCCTTTATCTCTTTAGCGTTCCGCCCATAGACGTCTCATTCAGTGGCATTAATTTTTCTGTGACGCCGGCCAATATGCAAACGCAAACGGATAGTGATGCTTTTGTTTTGTATGGTGACGCAACAGTTACGGTTGATTGATGAGAACATCCAACATTTCAACACCGCGCCGCGCCATACATCTGGGCGCGTGTAGCTGTGCCCCTACCATTTCGATGGAGACCTAAATAATGGCCACTGAAATCGCTGACTACATGTCCTGGAACATCCAAAACTTTTCCTCGAAACACGCAGTAAAAAATGTTTTCCGGAATTTAGAGGTTGTGCCGTGGATCGCCACGCTCATCCGGAAAATGGACGCCAATGTGGTGGGAATCATGGAGGTCACTTTGGGTACTGGCGCTCAGGCTGTGCAGCTGTTGGCGCAAGAATTACAGTCTCAGGCAAATATAGCAGGTGCATCAGAAACTTGGAAAAGTGACACGTCAGATAGGAACGTAGCCACAACGCGTTCGGTCGCCCGGCGCGCTGACAAATATGCCCTCGTATGGGATTCATCGAAAGTCAGCCTCTTAAACCAGAAACTCTCGGATCAAATTCAGAATATCAGTCCCATTACCTTCGCTGACAGGCTCCCTCTTAGTTGGGTCATGTCGGATATAAATAATACCTACCGCGTAGATTGCTTACTGTGGCATGCGCCTCAGCCAGCATATCACAATAAGGCTGCCACAATTCAGCTCATTGCCGATCTGGCCGTGGAAATTGCGAAACAATCAGGCAACAAACGAGGCCTTATCTCAGGTGACTTCAATTACAATACGAATTCGGTCTCCGCCTACGCCCCTCTAACAAATCTTGGATACGTGGGATTATTCAATGGGGACCCGACCACACTGACCACGCTCAAGAATTTTATCAATAACCTCATCGCAAACGAAAAGTTAGTTCTTGCGGGAGATGTTGACGAGGCTTTTCTGGCGAATGCCTACGACAACATATTTCTTCTGGGCGCCTCGGGAAGTGACGACTTTAAGGTCAATATTCCGTATGAGGTCCTGCAAGATGCTCGGAATAAAATCACCGTACAGATGGTCACACGGCTCAATCTACAGAATGCAATGAAAAACGCATTACAAATCAGCGATCACATGCCTTTGGTAGTGACGGTGTCGGTCTGACTGAGGACACGGACATAGCAAGTAGCAGCTTTGGCGAGATAGGACATAAAAATGGATATCGGAACACTACGCAATAACCTGGCTATTACCGGCGGCCAAGTTGTCATTACCGCTTCCACTGTTACCGACGAACCAATCTATGACGCCTTTTTTCAGAATATAATGGGCGGCACGCCCATCACTATTACAAATGCGCAGCCAGGCCCAAAGGATTCCGGGGACACTGTGCAAATTACCGGGACACCTTCCGCATATTTAAATGTAGCCAACGCCAGTATCGTGACGACATTTGTTCTCGACCCCACAACGGGAAACGTTACTGCTGAACTTTGTTACCAGTTACCCTTAGACGGAACCGGCACAGGGACCAACGACTGAAAGTTTACCGACAGCTTTCCGGAATTACCCATCACCTACGATTTCACCACTCAACCCCCTCTCGATGAGAACGCGACACAAACATCACCCTTAGATGATCTAAACCTTCTGTCTGCGTGGTTCTATGCCAACACTGACGCCGGAACAGCCGAGATTGAGGTAAACGGAACAGATGTGACAGTTGACCTGGATGCCAATCTAAATTTCGTCGGCATTTTCGTTCCTCAAGATGCCCTCAAAATATTCGAAGAACTATTCAACGCAACAGATCAGCTTATCATTTCTGGTCCGATCCTTTTAACCGGAGATCAAAATCCCCCACCATTACCTAACAAAATTAACAACTTTCCATGGGAATCAAGTAATCCGGCCATAGCCGGCATCACGCTAAAAGCGGACTTGGGAATTACGCCGGATCTGAGTAGCAAGCTTCAACTGAGTGATACCTACTATTGGATATTCAGTCCGCTGACTACGACTTTTTGGGAAAGTAATTCAGACACCTTAACGTATGCACCGTTTACGGCATTTACGTCTAAACTCCTTATTCCAAGCGCTGGTAAAACCATTCCTCTTGAATCAAAGATGATGAAAGGTTTGCCCCAATTGGTCATCACGGCCGAGTTCGACGAGACGTTTAGCGACTTGGCTGAATTGATAGACTTGGCCGGGACAGCAGATTTAAAAACTTTGCTGCCCGCCGAAATCCAATCCAATCTTGGACAATTAGCCTTAAGAGATGCTGCTATTTCCTTCAGCCACACTGCTGGGACAGTCGGCTTAAACATTCAGTACGTCTACCTCACAATTGGGATGACTGTTACCCCCCCTTGGAAGACCGAGGATGAAGCATTTGAATTTGATAGTATTGAAGCCGCTTTTATCGTGACAGATCCGTTTGGAACGCCAACCCCGTCTGTGGTTGTGAATGGCGAGTTCAAAATTGACGGCGTGCCAGTTGATATTTCTGCAGGCTACCCCGACTTCTTCATTACCGGGAATTTAGCGGCGTCGCAGTCACTCGACCTCACCAATTTCATGAGTGAATACCTTCCAGGAGTAACGCCACCAAGCCCGTTGACCATCAATTCCTTGGATATCAACATCGAACCTGATGTTAGTTATAATTTTTATACTCAAATGGCGAGTGATCCTCCGTGGGATATCCCCTTGGGGAAAAGCGGACTGACAATCTCGGATGTCTCTTTTGGCTTTGCCAAAACTTTTGGCGCCACAGATTACAGCGGCCAGTTTCAAGGGACACTGCAATACGGTGACCTCGAAACCCTATACATGAACTTCACTCTGCCGGGCAGTTTCGAAATCAGAGCGGATTTCGAAAACGTTACGCTGTCCGGTCTGATCGATTGGCTAGTCGATTCCGACGATATTCTGCCGACGGGGTTTGATCTGACATTCGTCGAGTCCGTAATTTTGATTACCGGAGACCCGCCGAATTACCAGCTTTATTTCGGTACACA
>WLXB01000005.1 GCA_012103295.1 Alphaproteobacteria bacterium
GATCAAATTCAGACAGAAATCAGAAATCCAATAACAGGTCGATTAATGAGGGTTTTACAGCCTAATTCTGTGATCACCTATAAAGTAACACGACCAATTATTATAGCTCCTCCAGTTTATGACCAAGATGGAAATCCGATTAAATCTTTTGGTGTCGCCCGGGATGTGACGGACCTCAAGGCGACGGAAGGTAAGGCCCGCGACAATGAGGAACGCCTTCAAGATATCACCGAGTGTATGAGTGACTTCATATGGGAAACCGATCAAGACGGTGTACTCACCTATTTCGATACTGGCTCGGGTGAGTTGACCATCGACGTCGAAATCGGCGTCACAAAAGACGAGAACATTGATACGAGCGAAGGCGAAGGAGATCGCTCATTCATGAATCGCGCAATGGCTCGGCAAGAATCCTTCAGAAACCTGACTTTCGCTTTACGCAACAAGAAGAACGAAGTGCGCTGGGTTCGGGTCTCTGCCAATCCGCGGTTCGATCAGGATGATCTGTTTATCGGTTTTCGCGGCGCCGGTACGGATATCACTGAACAGCGGAGGGAGCGTATTGTCGAGAATGAAAAATACAAGAGTGACGCGTTGGACCGCTTGGCCGGTGGCATGGCTCACGAAATCAACAACCTCCTGCAGCCCGTTGTGGTGTATTCGTCTATGGGCGAGTCAGAGGTTCCTCAGTTAGAGCGGACACAAGGATATTTCAGAAAGATATTCACCGCGTCTCAGCAAGCCATCAGCATTGTCCAAGATATCCTAACGTTTGCGCGCGAGCAGCGGGTCAAGCCTGAGCCAGTGTGTTTGGCCACCGCAATATCTGAAGGGCTCGATATCATTCGGCCAACATTGCCTACTGCATTACGACTGTCGGAGCTTGGCGCAGACGTCAGCCTTAACGTTGCCGCGAATGTTGGTGGGCTGCACCAAGTTCTGTTTAATCTTATAGGCAATGCCGTTGATGCGGTGGGCCCAGAAGGAATCGTGTCGATTGATGCCGGTAGTGTCGTGTTGTACCCCCGCGATGCAGAACTGTGGTCTATTTTGCCGGGCCGTTATGGATATTTTTCGGTTACTGACGACGGTATCGGGATGGACGAACAGAATCTCAGCAAGGTTTTTGATCCATTCTTTACCACCAAGCCTCATGGCACAGGCACGGGACTAGGTCTATCCGTAGTGGCAGGTCTGGTACGAGAATGGGGCGGTGCTGTTGATGTTCAGTCTAAGCCGGGCGAAACCGTGTTTACCGTTTATATGCCGCTTGTCCATACAGAGCGGCAAGCCGCAGAGTAAAATTGAACCCCGGTTCAAATTGGCTTAATCGCGCCCGTCACGAAGTAAGATGCGCCAAATCCCGGGGTCGCGTTTGGGTCTATGTTTTTTTCTTTGATGTAAAGGCCAGGCACGAACGATTGGACGTAAGAGTCCGGCATGAAGCCGTGCGTTGTGTATAGGTCTTTCAAAGACATGTCGTAGACGGTCATCATGAATGGTTCGTTGTTGCAGGTCGCATCCCAATCTCGAAGTGATGCTTGATAAGGTGTTAGGGCATCAAATTGCGGTGCATCGCAATGAATCATAAGGCCGCCTGGTTTTAGAAGGCGATGGCATTCTTGAATGACGCCGGGGAGCGCCTTGGCTGACGTTTCATGAAGTAAAATACGCGAGACAATGAGGTCGATAGAATTTTCGGCGAAACCAGTATTCTGTGCGTCAGCCTGGTGAAAATGAACATCTACATCTAGGGCGCAGGCCCGTGCGTGAGCATAGCGCAGGCAGGGTGAGCTGACATCTACGCCATGCACTGCGGCTTCTGGAAAAACAGACTTATAGGGCAAGGTATTGTTACCAATGGTGCAACCCATATCGAGAATTTGCATTGGCTTTAAATCTGGATAGGTCTTGCGTATCCAGGACGCAATGCTTTGCGCAGGGTCATCATTATTGATCCCCTGGCTTCCCATATTATGTACGGCGATAGTGCGTTCGTACTGGGCTCCGGGCGAGATGTCATTTTCAAACATTTCAAGATGATACCCGCCTGGCTTGCGATGAATATCGACGTCGGTGAGGTAGCGTGGCATGGCGAGTGTGGGATCAAGTGTTAGCGATCCATGGGTGCCAGAAGCGGCCAGCGCGCGATCGGTCAGCGACTTCGCCTGTCGGGAAATCATGTCTCCGGTGACGGCATACATTCGATCTTGATTGTCAGTTCTTAGCCGATACCACAGCCGGGTTTTCGTCTGTTTGCGCATTTCTTTGGCAATTTCACGGAAATTCGGCTCCCGTCCGTGCTTGGCTTCAAACGCTGGTTTCACTTTGGATTCAAACAATGTCTTGAGCGGCGGTCGAATATCAGCCGCTAACTTAATCGCCAGCCCACGGCAGAAGTTTTCCCGGGCCTCTTCGTCATGTGTACCCGTTGGTAAGAAGTCGTACTCGGGAAGAGGGAGCATGATGTTTCGCCTTAATAGGGTGTCGGCGCTGAAAAAGGATTGTTCTTAAACTTGGACAATGCGTCAGGTAAGTCTGGCTTATGTGCAGGCGTCAGGCTAAACGGCAATTTTTCTTTGCCCCATTGATTGACATGATTGCCGTCCATAAATCGAATGACACAGACGTTCCCATTTCGTGAGCCGAAGGGCCCGTGCCAAATCCCAGGTGGGCGCCAGAAATAAGATCCGGCATGCATGATACCCCGCTCGCCAGCAATATCTCCCGACAGGAGAAACATTTCCTCAACACAGGGGTGGGCGAGTGCTGCTTCTTTCCATCCTTCTGGATGACTCTGAGCACCACAGTTTAAAATCATTGTCTTTTCACCTTTGACTTCGTCATCGCGTAGAATTTTGTGCGCGATGCGTAAGAAGTCGAGGTCTGGGTCGACATCTGCCGTCGCCCATTTCATGTCGTGAAGATTGAGGTATGGAATAGCATGGTCCGTCGCTGTGCCAGGTCCAGGACTGGCATTGGGCGTGGCCGAGAAGAATGTTAGCGCCACCATGCCGTCGTTTGTTTTCCACGCTTCGTGGGTATGGCCCGCCGGCAAGTAAGCATAACTGTCGAAAGGATAGCTGTGTCCGCTAATTTCCATCGATCCGTCGAGCACTAGAAATTCGTGGTCCGCCGTCAAGTATTGAGTCTCAGGTTGTGACCAGCCACTTGGGTAGCGAAGAATGGCGGAGCACGCGCCGGATTCTTCGTCCATGCTCAAGATCTTGCATTCGACGTCCGCGAATGGCGTGGGTAGCACGTTAGCTTGCCACTCCAGGTCCTGTGCATGGATAAATTCGATATGAGGTCTAGGCATCGACTGTCCTTGTGTTTGTATTGATTACGTCGGGACCTTCGTCTTCTCTACTTTAACTGTTCATCTTGGTGCGTCCACCATTCCATGTTCCGATTAGCTGGCTTTGGCCGCGATAACCCCAGCGTGTGTTTTGGAGTTTGGTTGGTCTGGGCGGCCAGAGAAATCAGCATGCTCGACGGTTAATCCGACTTCCTTACAAACACGCGCGAGGGTGTCAGGGTCCATGGGGTTTAAGTGACGGAGTTGGGCTTTTGATCGTGCTTGGTCTGGCAAGTAGATCGTGACGTCGGGAATGAAGCCGGGCCATGGGTCGCCAGCGGCCTTTCGTTTCTCATAGGCAGCAGCTCCGCGTGCCCAGAACCCCGTATAGGGTGTGTCGGTGATCAGGAATACTTTGCCCCCTGGTTCCAGCCATTCGGTCATCGCTGTGATTGTCTCGGAGACATCATCACCGTTCAAAAAATGCAGGGCGCGTGAGCACAAAATGGCTGAAAAACTGTTCGGGCGGAACGCAACTTTAGGCATTTCCGCAACCAGCCCGGCGATGCGTTTACTCACTGTCCGCGTAGTTTTTGATAGCAGCACCTTCACATGACCCGCGTCCATATCGCAGGCAATGATTCGCGCCCCTTGCTCCACGGCTGCAAGGCTCGCGATTCCGTAGGCGCAGCCCAAATCCAGGCTCAGCCCATTCACTTGCCCAGCATAAATCGTGAACGCCGCCGATACGGGGTCTAAAGAGGTCGACATGAAGCCCTTATTGTTAAGGGTCGGCACCATGCCCCGATCTGTAGCCTCAGGCATAGCTGGCGCGATGGATGATGTTGGGTCACGTGTCGGCACAGATGCTCCGAAGGTATTGCAATCCGATGGAAAGACGGCTCCTAATATGACCACAAGGCAGAGGGGGAAAGCCATGATTGATAAAGTGAAAGCCTGGTGGGCACTCGACGAGGCGGCGGAAGCGGAAACTGCGGACAATCCATTTGCGCCGCTGCGGCCGGATCAGCGGCAAGATACTCTTCCGATGCTGACGCTGGCCTTCGGGTGGGGCTTTCTGATCACAGGCCTGTTGACGGGTGGGCAGCTTGGCGCCGGGGTGTCATTTTGGCCTGATCTGATTGCAGCGACCTTCGTTGGCAACCTGATCAATTTCACTATCGGTGGTCTGGTTGCGTACATCGGATATAAAACGGCCTGCAACTCCGGACTTTTATATCAATTTGTTTACGGCAGGATCGGCGTCTTTCTTCCCGTGATTTTCCTCGCCTTACTGACCACGGGCTGGCAGGCGATTGTGGTTGGCGCTTTCGGTTTTGCCTGGGCGCAAGATTTCGATAGCCCGACCTTCTATGCTGTTGCCATTTTTGGCGGTCTGTTGTTCACCGTCACGACTTACTATGGTGTTAAGGGAATCGAACGAGTTAGCGTTCCGTCTGTCGCCATTCTTGTTCTCGTTGGTCTCTATGCCATCTACCTCAATGTCGATCAGGCGGGTGGTGGATCGGCGTTCCTCGCCATGTCCCGGGATACGGCGGCGCAGAACCCAATTTCATTCGTCACCGCGGTCAATCTGGTTGTCGGGTCCTGGATCGTCGGTGCGGTTGTCATGGCTGAGTATACGCGTTTCGCCAAGAAGGTGTGGGTGGCCTTGGCTATCCCCTTTATCGTTATGATTATCGCCCAATGGTTTTTGCAAATTGTTGGGGCGTTGGGTGGTGTCGTTTCGGGATCGGCAGATTTTACCACCTATCTTTTGCAGCAGGGCATGATTGTCGGTGGTATCGGACTTATCGGCATGAGTCTCGCGTTGTGGACGACAGGTGATGCAAATTTGTATCTCCCCGTTATTCAAACCTCAGCCGTATTCAAACGTCCCAAGCGTGTGATGGTGGTGATCTGGGGCGTGCTTGGCACAATTCTCGGCCTCGGCCTCTACCAGTACTTCTTGGATTGGATTAACTTACTTGCAGCGCTAGTGCCGCCTCTGATTGGCCCGCTCGTTGTCGATTACTACATCGTCCATAAAAGAAAATATGACGCCAATGATCTTAAGCGATTGCACACATGGAACTGGGCCGCCGTGCTGTCTTACGGGATCGGCGCATTCTTTGCGTATGGCGTGACCTATGGTGTGCTCGACTTACCCGAAGTGCTGATCCCATCACTGCTAGGTTTGGTCGTGTCTATGATCGCCTACGCGATAATATATTTCATCGCTGCGGCCATGAACAAGAAGGTCGGATATGCGAGCGTTGCGGCAGAACGTTCACCGGCCGAGTAGGCCCCAGCACGATTAGGATCGATAAATGGCGGTTGTCACACAGCGAACTGCGGTTCTTTCTCGTCGCGCTGTGATTGCATTGGCTTCTACCGCTGTTGTAGGCGCGACCGTTTGCCCGGCTGTGGCCGGTTCTGAGTGTGGTGTGGCCTGCCCCCTCAAGAAGTCGTATGTGCGGGTCGTGGCAATAGGTGCTCACGATGTAACAGCGTCTAAACCCCTAGGCCTGCCAGCGGCCCTGGCGTGGGCCGTTTCTCAGGTTGGGTTAGTTGATTTGATCGCCCTTGATCGTGGAATCGCCGCAGCTGACGAGGGTGAGGTAGAATTTTTACGAATGTGGGCACGGGATCATGCCTGTCACGTAGCCCTTGTTGGTGAGCGGCGCATTGTGGTTAGCCCCGAAGGCGGTGTTGTCTTGGACGGACAAGAGCGCGACGTGGCTGTGTTATCTTCAGAGATCGGTGTCATCGCTATCAGTTCTGAGTACGACACACGTATTCCGCCTGCCGCAGAAATAGTGATCCGCAAAGGAGGAGACCGAGGTCGTGGGGTATCGGCGTTAGACGTGACAACTGGAGCGTCTGTTGGAGCCTATGTCCTTGATTTATCTGCCAGGCATGATCGGCAGATCAGCGGACCCGTCATTTATGGGCCGGGCGGTGAGGCAATGACTCAGGCGGCTGCAGGGTGGGGGCAGAGCGTTACGGCCTCGCTCAACATGGCAACCTTGCGTCGCACCAAATCTGGCAACCCAATAGGTTCCGTATAGCGACGTACGTGAAAAGGAAAGATGATGCGCAGTCCAAAATTTGTCTTGAGCCTGTTTGTTCTAATGCAGATTGCCTGGTCCGCAGCGGCGGAAGAGAGAACGGGTGGCGTTCTTGCGGCGGCGCCGGGGCCTTTGCAGGGGCTAGTGCGCGGGGAATACGCTGACTCACAGACGGGGCAAATCCATTTACAGGTTGTGCGGACAGGGGCTGAGAAAAGTAAGACGCCTTTCGTAATTTTCCACCCAAACCCGTATTCCGGCCTCTATTTTTCTTACCTCCTGGAGGACCTCGGTCGCGACCGTGACGCGCTAGCGCCCGACACCCCGGGATACGGAAATTCAACCAAACCATCGGCGCCGCTCTCCATGAAGAGTCTCGGCGAAGCCATGGCCACGGCCCTTGAGAATTTAGGTTATGGCGAGAACGGCAAGGGCAAGGTGGATGTTTCCGGCTATCACACGGGCGCCTATATCGCGACTGAGCTTGCGGCGGCGCGGCCCGATCTTGTTCGTCGGGTTGTTCTGATTGGCGTGCCGTTCTGGCAGGGTGAGGAACTTGAAAACCAGCGGGTGGAACTAATGAAACCCAAGCCCGTTGATGAAGCTGGCAAGGTGCTGGAGGACAAGTGGCGGTTCGCCGTGACTGGCCGGAATCCACTAATTCCGCTAGACCGCGCGTACGATCTTTTTATCGAGTCTCTCCAAAGCGGGTCTGACGTTGGTTGGGCCTACACCGCTGTTCTCGGATTCGACGCTGCGAAATCGTTCAGAGCTCTTACACAGCCCGTGCTTTTGCTCAATACGCACGGAGGACTAAGAGAAGAAACGCGTGCGGTGCTGCCATACCTAGAAAATGGTCGCATCGTGGAAGAGCCGGGGCTTACACATGGCATTTTCGATGTCGGCGCGCCAGTTTTAGGCAAGCACTTACGCGCTTTTCTTGATGCGGATCTATAGAGAGGTCAAATGTTAAAGCTCTTAGACAACAGCGGCGGCAACTTGGTGTGTTTTCAAGCCTCAGGCATGCTCACAGAGGCTGACTATTGCGACGTCTTCGAGGTGGCGATGAAGACCGTGCTTGAAGCACACGAGACCTTCCGGTTTTATGCCGATCTTTCCGCTCTTGAAGGGCTGGATGATACAAGCCAGTGGGACAGCGGCGCAATCCTTGCTGACAATCGCGATAAATGTGAGAAGGCGGCTGTTGTCGGCGGTCCATCATGGGCTGGCCTGGCGCTTATGCTAAGGGACTCCTTACCAGAGGGATCATACGAATTTTTTGTCGATGGCCGACATGCTGATGCAATCGCGTGGGTGAAATCTTAATCTAAGAAAAGGGTCTTAGTTTTAAGTCATTCCGTAGGGTTTTTGATCGAACTGCTGCGTGACTATAGACAACGTTGAGCCGTCCGGCTCGAAGAATTTTCCTCCATCACCAGGCTGCAATCCGTCAACGACGTCAAACAGCATAGCCGCGCTTTGGTCCGGCGTTAGGGCACCCTTATTCCCATTGTTTGTCGTGTTTACCCAGCCCGGGTGACAGGCGCACGCGACAACGCCCTGATCTCTGAGGGCCAGGTGAACTTGGAACATGACCTGACTGACCGCTGATTTTGTGGCTCGATAACCTACGAAGCCGTAACTAGGATTTGCGCCAATCCGGCTTGAGATGGTCATCATAATCTTACGCACACTGCGCAGAACGTGCGGTGCAAATGCTTCACAGATACGCATCGGCCCTACTGTATTGATTGCAAAATGCTTATTCCACATTGCGTAGTCGGTCTTACCGAACTCGATGTCCCCATGCACCGTTAGCCCGGCCACGTTGAATAAGACGTCGATGCTTTGACCTTTGAGGCTATCCGCGACACGGGAGATATCTTCGGCGTCGGTAACATCCATGTCAAAGAGTCGAATTTGATCTTTAGACTGTTCAGCTAATGCTTCTAGCTCTGTAGAGCGATCTTTTGGCAAGCAGGTAGCGAAAACACGCCACCCTTCGGCATGATATTTTTTTGTCAGTGCAAAGCCGACGTGCCCGCCAGCACCAGTTAGTAAGACGTTGTGCATACGTTCTGTTGTTCCATTTGCAACACGTTAGTCGATGACGTCGGCCGCGGTCCGTAATGCCTCGACATCTAATAGCTCGACCTTGTCCGTGGTCGGTAGGGCAATACAGCCGGTCTCTTTGAGTTTAGTGAAACACCGGCTGACCGTTTCAATCGTCAGGCCAAGGAAATCACCGATGTCTTGTCGCCCCATGGGTAAGCTGATGTCGACCGTCGGCGCGGCGAAACCGCCTTGGCGAAACGACAAATACAGAAGAAAGGACGCGATCCGCCCGACGGCGCTCTTGCGGCCAATTGTGAACGTAAGCTCCATCGAACCGCGTAGAAAACGCCAGGTTACTTCGCTCATGGCGCGCCAAACACTTGGGTCGTCAGCGGCCTTTTCGTCTAACACCGTGTGGTCGAGCCGAAGGAGTGTGCATTTGGTTAGGGTTTCAGCGCCGAGGCTGAACGTTTTCTCGAATGTGATGCCGAGAAAGTCGCCGGGAAAGAGAAAGGCCATAATTTGACGTTCTCCGGAAACGCTGTAACGGCTGAGCACCATTGTACCTTCCGCGACACAGTACAGGTGCTGTACCGGGTCACCTTCACTGAACAACGTTTCATGGGCGTTCAGCGTTAAGGTTTCCCCTTTCTGAACCAGGTCCAGTAAGACGGGTGGGGCCTTGAATAGAGGGTGAAGGGCGGACGGCGTTTTGGGTGTGGTCACGACGGTGTGCCTATGAGCATGCTGCGCCACCGAGAACACAAAACCGGGCGCAATGAGGGTGATTGAGGGAGACGCTTTTTGCAGCATCCAACAGAGTCTGCCCCATTTCAAATTGCTCGTCATATGGCAGAAGGGTGCAAGCAATCACAGCTGGCGTGTGCGTTCCTTTGCGTTTAACGATCATGCGTGAAGTCGAGCACATAACGGTCTCTGGATCCACGTCGAGTATACCCCAGCACTCCGTGGTGATTTCTGGAACATCCAGGGTCGCATCCATCTCAGGAAATAGCACAAGTTCGGACGGGTTGTGTGCATCGATCGACAGGTTAAGACGCGCGAATAGTGCATTATAGCCGCGCCGCGCGTTCGTCTCGTCTTCATCAATGAAAGTGCGTCCGGCTACGTGTATTTTGATATCGTGCTCGTTCAGCCAAGATAGACCTTCCAGTGCCGGGTCCCAACTCCGTCCCCCCCGTTCAGCCTCATGTCCATCTTTGGTGTAGTGGTCAAGTGAAACGCGCACTATGAGTTGATCCCCATGTCGTGATCCTATTTCTTCTAACGTGCTAGCGCTCTTGAGCATTGGCATCATGGCATTTGTAAGAACCGTTACTTTGAAACCACGGGTCAGCGCATCTTCAAGCATGGTGGGCAGAAACGGATTCATGAACGGTTCACCCCCCGTGAATCCAATTTCTGATGTCCCCAGATTGTTATCCTGTATTTCATCTAAATACGCCGCGACTTCTTCGGCCGTGATGTATGCAAGGCTGTCGTTCTTGGGTGACGATTCGATATAGCAATTGCGGCAGGTCAAGTTGCACAGAGTGCCGGTATTGATCCAAAGCGTGTCTAGGGATTTTAGGGATATACTGGCGCGTGGCTTGCCGTCTGCCGTAATCAGCGGGTCTCGAAATTTTTCCTGTGCTAGAGTAGCGGCAGCGGTCATTGCGGTCTCCTGTGGGGTCCAGACTGGCTTAGTATCGGTGTTGCCACACGATGATTCCGCTCCAGTCTTGACCAATCATAGCATCGGTTTCATTTGTTCCAGTAGGCCAATAGCCATACATCAAAAAGTATTGTTGTGCATGCTGTGCTGCAACCAAACCGCTTGGATTGTGACAAGCACAGGAATCGACTATGACTCACATGTCGGTCATAGAGGTCTCGGACAGGTATTAGGGGTCGTTCGGGTAAAATAGGGGGCCTGCAGTGTCTGAGGAAAAAGCATCTATTCTTATGATGAAGGCAGCGGGTGAAGTGCGTCGAGCAGCGGAACTAGATAAGAAACGCGCGATCGAGCTCACCAGTGTTGCTGACTATCTTGAAAGCATGATCTTTGAGGACGAATTGGATAAGGGGCGACGGCAGACGATTCCCAAACGCCTGAATCGAAGCAATCCCAGGTCAGTGAGATCGAGAAACTTGTCACCCCTTTCAAAGTTCGCTTAACCCGCTAACAATTCGTACAAGTGAACCTAATCGGTAGACGGTATTTGTCATCTATCGCCCCGTAGTAAGGACAAGAGACAGAGCGTATGCAGTCTGAAGTCGCACGAGATATGTCGGCTACCGATTCGATGCAAGCCATCTCCCTCGACATGGCGATTGATCTTGCGAATAGATCGCCGGCGCATCTTATGTTGCTTGATTCTGAACGCCGTGTTTTTGATGTTAACGCCCGGTCCGAAAGACTTCTGGGCCAGACTGCAAGCGCTCTTCGCGGATCTGAACCGAACGGTATATTTGCCGCGATGCTCACACGGGTGAAGTCAATCGGCTATGAGCGGGCCGAGCGAGGCTTTCAACTGCAGCACGGTGGCGCCTGGTATGAGGCGCAAATTTTCACCACCCAGTCCTCTAGTAATATTGAAAATGGCGAAATTCTGGTTCTGCGGGCGACTGATATTACGGATAGGAAGTCGGCAGAATTTCAGTTGTTGGAAAGTGAGGCCCGTTTAGAGGAAGCGACCCGTATCGCCAGCATGGGCACATACAAATTGTACTGGGATACCCAAAAAGTTATTTGGTCCCACCAGATGTATGAGATTCACGGCATTTCTCCTGGTTCCGTTGATCCTTCTGGCGAGATCTATAATAAATTTGTGCATGCCGAGGATCTTCCGATCGTCAAATCGATGGTTCAAGACCTTAGCGCTGGTAAGGAGATAACAGGTACAGAATACCGCATCGTCCGTGAAGGCGGCCCGTACCGATGGGTTAGGGTTGAGGGGCGTGTTCTTTTCGATGTCGATGGTGAGCCTTATGCGTCCTTCGGTACCGTGCAGGATGTGACTGAGGCAAAAAATCGTGAAGAGAAATTGCGTGATTTGGTGGAGCGGAACACGGTTCTAACAGAAGCTTTGCAGGCGTCGCCTGTGGGGGTCGCTGTCTTGACCCCAAATCCGGCGGGCCCGCAAATATTCTATGTCAACTCAGCTTTAGAGGAGATGACCGGTTTTGGAGACAGCCGTCTCATTGGTATGTCTCTAGAAAGCATGAGGGGTGATGATACTGACACTGTTGTATTTGATGGTTTGGTTGCTGCGATTCAATCGAGCCAGCCCATGTCCTGCGAATTAACATTGAGCCGGGAAGATGGGTCGAGTTTTCTTTGTCAAATCGAGCTAGCGCCCATTAGTGCACAAGACGATGGCAGTGTGGCGGCTCACACCCTGATCGTGAGAGATGTTACCGATGATCGGCGGCGCACCGAAGCAATGATGGATGCCCAGAAAATGGAAGCATTGGGTAAGCTTTCCGGCGGTGTTGCCCATGAAATCAACAACCTTCTTCAGCCGATCATTACGTTGTCTGATCTCGGTCGCGAAGCCTGTCGGGAAGATGACGAGAAATTACTCAAGTATTTCGAAGTAATTACTGGAAGTGGGCGAAAAGCCCGTGAGGTCGTGCGGCAGATTCTGACGTTTTCTAGGCAAGATGCACCGTTGATCGGTTCGCATCAGGTTACGCCAATTGTCGAAGATGCCGTAAAGTTAGCGAAGAGCGGTCTTGTGCCCGGTCTGGACCTAAATTGTAACATTGAGATTGGCGACGCCCATGCGCTCGTGAACCCGACTCAAGTGTCACAGGTTGTTATCAACCTTGTCCGAAATGCCGCTGATGCCATGGATGGTCAGGGTGCAATCAATCTGGGGTTGGTTAGGTTGTCTGAGGCCGAGGCCGACGGGGCACACCTTAAGAGGCCAGATCGTGGTTGGCTCGCGTTGACGGTCTCTGATACTGGCTGTGGTATCGACGAAGAGAGCCGCGCCCGTATTTTTGAGCCGTTCTTTACAACCAAACCGGTTGGACAGGGTACGGGGCTAGGCCTTTCAGTTGTTTATAGTATTGTTCTGGGGTGGGGTGGTTCCATCAATATTGATAGCGAAGTTGATATGGGAACGACCGCGATGGTATACATCCCTGAGTTCATTGAGAAATAACGCTTCGCAATCTGTAAATGGGTAAAACCGTGAACGTTCTTTTGGTTGAAGATTCTCCCGAAGTTAGCCTCTCTGTTCGAGAGATTCTGAGTGGTGCGGGTCATACTGTGGATGACGCCACTAACGGGCAAGAAGGGCTCGATAAGCTTTCGTCGGGGACTTACGACCTAGTCGTGAGTGATATCTGGATGCCCGAGATGGATGGGATCGCCCTGCTCAAGGAAATTCGTGGTGGCGGTAATGATGTGCCCGTTGTCGTTATCTCTGGCGGTGCGCCAAATGCACCGCTCACGTATACGGCTCCGCTGGCTTCAACTTTTGGCGCCAATGCCGTGATCTACAAGCCCTTCGAGAAAGAAGAGCTGCTCAAAACGATCGATGCGGTGATGTCTGGGGAAACAATTGCGCCAGGCGAGAGCGTATAAAACACACCGTTGATTTAATCGGTGCCAATATTAGGCGCGGATAAGCTCTCTCAGAACCTTTTCCATATTAACGGCCAAAGCCCAGCGGTCTTGCTCTTCCAGCTGATCTACGGCCTCAGCAAGGGCCTGTAACGGGTCTTTGACCAACAGCTCTTCACCCAGCTCAGTTAGTACAAGGCGATGGACTCGTCGATCATTTCGGTCGGCGACTCGTTCCAGGTAACCCTTACGTACAAGCGCTGCCACGGTCTGGGATGCAGTCCCCTTGGTCGTGCCTTGAAAATTGGCAAAACCCGTCACCGTGCGTCGGTCTGTGGTTGTTTCTTTAAAGTAACGCAAAGCGGCCCATTGGGCCGGGTTTAGGCCAGGCGTGTAGCCTAGGTTGTAGCATGCCTTCCCGACCTGCTCGATCAGGCGGGCGAGGCCGCGGGATGACAATTTTGGATCAGGACGCACAGTAGACAAAACGCTTTGCTAAACCCCCAGGGAACGTGGCAACTATAACCATAAGCCTGTATTCAAATGAACAAAAAACCTATGGTTTTTCTATTACTTATTCAATCACGACCTATGCGGTTATCCAATGACCACCATACTCCATCCCAGATTGATGAAGGGATGGGCATAGATGCCTAATATTTATCCACTAATAAGGCCTGTTTTGTGGCGTTTGGATGCGGAAGTGGCGCACGGCCTAGCGCTTTCAGCACTTCGCGCTGCACCTGGATGGTGCCTGCCCTTTCCAGGAGAAGGTGACGGGCTGGAAACAACCGTTTGGGGGCGTGTCTTCTCTAATCCCCTGGGGCTTGCGGCCGGCTTTGATAAACATGCTCAAGCCCCATCCGCGCTCTATCGTATTGGATTCGGCTTTGTTGAAGTGGGAGGGGTGACGCTCCATTCGCAACTCGGCAATCCAAAGCCTCGGTTATTTCGTTTGACGGCAGATCAAGCTGTCATCAACCGGATGGGACTGAATAGCGTGGGTGCGGACGCCGTAGCCCAGAATCTATTGCGGCAGCGGCGGACTGAGTTGCCCGGGCCACTTGCCGTCAATCTTGGTCTAAATAAGGATGCCGTTGATCCGCCAGAAGACTATGGTGCGCTTGCACGAAAGTTGGCTCCCCATTCGGAAATACTCACGATCAATGTGTCGTCTCCCAATACCCCAGGTCTGCGCGCCCTTCAGGACCCAAGCAAACTGATGGGCATCGTTAACGCGGTGCGCGACGGAGCCGAGACCGCGCCGGAGACACGACATCCCACAGTGTTGGTCAAAATAGCGCCCGACCTGGAAAGCGCAGATGTTGACGATATTTGTGACCTGGCCGTTAAAGAAAACTTCGACGGCCTCGTTGTGTCCAATACCACTGTTGCCCGACCGCAGACTCTGCGATCCCCGGACTCCGGCGAAGTTGGTGGGTTGAGTGGTCGACCGTTATTCGAATCCTCTACGGCGCTTTTGAAGGACGTTTACGTCCGCACGTCCGGTAAGATCCCTCTCGTCGGTGTGGGCGGCATATCCTCATCAGAGGATGCGTACAAAAAGATCAAAGCTGGCGCCAGCCTTGTGCAGCTTTACTCGGCGCTGATATTTGAAGGCCCCGCGCTCGTCGGCCAGATTAAAACTGGCCTCGCTCAATTGCTGCGCGCAGATGGTTTTACCACTGTTGCTGAGGCCGTTGGTTCTGCGCATCGAACAGGTGCTGAACGGTGAGGGCGCTCAAAGGGTTGTCAGAGATATCTGAAGAGTTCGATGGCTTTATTCTCGATCTGTGGGGGTTGATCCACGACGGTGTTACCGCCTATCCCGGCGTGGTCGACACGTTTAAGGCGCTCATCAAAAATGAAACTAAGACAATTTTATTGTCCAATGCTCCGCGCCGTAGTCGCCTACTGATAGACGGGATGACGGCGATGGGAATCGCCCCTGAGCTGTATGGCGATGTTTTTTCCTCTGGTGAAGCGACCTGGCAGGAGTTGACGTCGCGCAGTGACCCCTTTTTTTCTCGGCTGGGTCATCGCGCTTATCACATTGGCCCGGAGCGTGACGTTAGCGTTCTCGAAGAAACAGGTATTCAGCGTATCCAGAAAATGGAGCAGGCCGACTTTGTGCTCAACACCGGCCCTGTAGAGCTGGATCATGGCATTGAAGCCTATGAACCTGTGTTGCTTGAGGCTCTGGCGCGCGATTTACCAATGGTGTGTGCTAATCCAGATGATGTTGTAATGCGAGAAGGCCGCCGCGTCGTTTGCGCAGGTGCCATAGCGCGACGCTATGAGGCTCTCGGTGGTCGAGCGGTTTACCGTGGTAAACCTGATCCAGCGGTCTACAATTTGGCGGCCAAGCGATTGGGTATCTCAGACCGCAGTAGAATCGCAGTTATCGGCGATGCACTAGAGACCGATGTGTCGGGCGCCAATGCCTCTGGCCTAAAAGCAATCTGGTGTACAGGCGGCATCCATGGAGAAGCATTGGGGGTATCCTACGGCGAGGCGGTAGATCCAAAAAAGGCCGCACAACTGGCCGCCGAACATGACCGGGTGCCGTGGGCAACTATTCCCGGGTTTCAGTGGTAGGCGTAGACCGTGCCCGCAAGCGCTCCAGGGCTGCGAACACGGCGGGCCCAATCATTACGATCAATGCAATTCTGACGACATGATGAGTCGTGACAAAGGCGATGTCCTGATCTAGCGCCAGTGCCATGAGGCTCATTTCCGTAACGCCCCCGGGCGCAAGGGCGAGGAGTAACGCCAAAGGTTCAACGTTAATGAGCGGTCCGATGAGCATTGCTCCAGCGCCGCTTAGAATGAGCATCCCTATAGTTGCCACCACCGCAAGCCCGATTGTCTTGCCTGTCTTGGCCAAGGTCAGGCCTGCAAACCGTGCTCCTACTGATGCACCCAAAACAACCTGTGCTATCGAAACGAGTATATCTGGCGGCGATGACGCAGTTAGGCCTGTTATGTGGAAAATGGCGCTGAGCGCAAGTGGTCCCGCAAGTGCCCCTGCAGGAAACTTGAACTTCATGCCAGCCCACAGCCCCACCAAACAGCATGCGGCGAGCACGCCGAGGTCAGAGCCCGAGACATCAATCATCGTTCGCCCGCCAGCTGTCGGACGCTCATACCCTGCCAGCATGACCATCAAGAAGGGAATAACGAAGGCTACAATAAGAACGCGTATCGTATGGGTCAGAGCAATTGTTTGTGGGTTGCCGCCGTTGTCGGAGCCGACTGCGGTCATCTCGGTCAGGCCACAGCGGGTAGGGCCGAAAAGAACGCTGTGGCGCGGTCATAGCCGGCACGGCGCAAACACCACGGTACGAGCACGGCCAACAGAATTAAAAAGAGTGCAAGAATTGCAAGACTTGCAGCCCAGCGAACGATCTGATCCGCTAGGTCGGGCGTAAAGGCGCTTCCCAATAGCACCCCGATCACGGCGATCATGAGATGTCGCAAGTGTTTGGACATCGCAAGGGGTACGCCACTAATCGCAGCAATGGATGTCGCGGCCATGGCACCCAGCATCCACGGCAGCGGCAAGGATAACCAGAAGAAGGTGGCGCCGCCGGCTATGCCCAGGGCCAATGCTGTGCAGATGTTGCGTAAACTCGCTGGTGGTAACCCGCCGGGCGGATCCGTCACGGCAAGAATTGCTCTGCCAGTATTCGTTCTTCCAGATTGTGCTCCGGATCAAACAACAACGAGATCGACATGCTGCGATCTTCCTCGACTGTCACCTCCGTGACATGACGTACTTCCGCCCTATCGGCAACGGCACTGACCGGGCGTTTATTGGCTTCCAGAATTTCAAACTTAATGACCGCGCTGTCTGGAACAATCGCGCCTCGCCAGCGTCTTGGCCGAAAGGCGCTTATTGGAGTAACGGCCAGAAGGTTTGCGCCGAGAGGCAGCACTGGGCCGTGGACAGAAAGGTTGTATGCCGTGCTCCCCGCCGGTGTGCAAACAAGTGCGCCATCGCAGACCAATTCCTCCATGCGGCAACGTCCATTGATAGACACGCGTAGTTTCGCCGCCTGTCTGGACTCGCGCAGCATCGACACCTCGTTGATTGCAAGTTCTGAGGACTCTTGTCCGTTGGAATCTATGGTGTTCATTTTTAAGGGGTGTAATTGGACCGTATCGGCTTTCGCCAGTCGAGCCGGTAAGTCCGCCTCATCGTAACCATTCATCAGGAACCCGACGCTTCCCCGGTGCATTCCAAAAACAGGCTTGGACAACGGAAGAAAGGCATGCAGCGTTTCAAGCATATATCCGTCACCACCGAGGGCGACGATCACATCTGCATCTTCAGGACTAACGTGGCCGTAGCGTTCACGCAGGCTGGCTAACGCCGCTTGGGCTGGATCGCTATCTGTGGCCACAAAGGCAACGCTGGGTTTGCTCATAGTCGCACCGGAGTCGATTAAAATGAACGGCGGGTTGGTTGAGGCGAAGTATATAGACGGAAAAGAGTGGAGCCTACCCGCCAGTTACACTCATGTGTCGGGCTACCGCCGGTCGGTTATTGCGCCGGTCGATGATGAAATCATGCCCTTTGGGCTTGCGTGTGATTGACTCATGAATGGTTGCGATGAGTGGCTCATTGCTCTCGCTTTGGCGCAGCGGTGTACGTAAATCTGCCGCGTCATCTTGTCCGAGGCACATGTAAAGCGTGCCAGTGCAGGTTAATCTCACTCTATTGCAGGACTCACAAAAATTGTGAGTCATTGGCGTAATAAAGCCGATCCGCTTCCCTGTCTCTTGGCAAACGGTATACCGAGCGGGACCACCGGTTTGAAAATCCGTTTCTTGTAGCATCCATTTTTTTTGTAGATTGGCGCGAACCAAACTTAGCGGCATGTATTGTTCCGTACGATCGCCATCTATGTCACCCATCGGCATGGTTTCGATAAAGGTTAGGTCAAACCCCTGGTCACCGCACCATGACACCATGTGATCAATGTCACGCTCGTTAACGTCACGCATAGCGACGGTGTTGATTTTGACTGAAAGGCCAGCTTGTTTCGCAGCCTCTAGTCCGGTCAGTACTTTTTCAAGGTCACCCCAGCGTGTGATTTTGCGGAAGCGATCTGGATCCAATGTATCCAGCGATACGTTGATTCGGCGGACGCCTGCGTTGGCTAGCCGGCCGGCAAATTCTGACAGTCGGGTGCCGTTTGTCGTAAGGGTTAGCTCATCAAGCGCACCAGAGTCTAAGTGCCGCCCTAAAGACTCGATTAGGGACATTACATTCCGACGGACCAGGGGTTCACCCCCCGTTAATCGTAGCTTGCGTACGCCCAGTTCGACAAAAGTGCTGCAGATGCGATCTAATTCTTCAAGCGTCAATAGGTCGCGTTTCGGCAGAAAAACCATGTCCTCGGCCATACAATAGACGCACCTCAGGTCGCAGCGGTCGGTGACCGAGACGCGCAAATAGCTAATAGGTCTTCCAAAGGGATCAATCATGGCGCGGGTGTATCACGGTGAAGGGGCGTCTGTTAATCGCCGACAGGCCAATATTGGCCAAGAATCGGTACTGTATTTCTTATATGGAGCCGCAAGTGGTGAGTCTCAACCCTCCGGCAAATCTTCGAGGGCGATCACTTCTAAGGGCACAACGGCCGTATTGATGACAATTTTCCCCATATTCTCGAAGTTTACAGTCACTTTCGTGCCAACCGCAGACTGAACTTGGCCGATTCCCCACTCCACCTCTGCTGGGTTTGTGACGAGCGCCCCGGGGACGAACTCAAGTTCCATGTGAAGGCCTCTTCTGTAGGGGTGCGGATAGGCCCCAATTTTAGGTGTTTGAGGAGCAATGGATAGTCTTGGTATGCTAGGTCAACAAATCACAGAGGCGATATTCTCGATGTCCAATGAATTGCAGATCGCGCATTTACTATGCACGCGTCTTTGTCATGATCTTGCCGGTCCGGTTGGTGCTATCTCGGCCGGGGTGGAACTCATAGGCACGGATCCGTCACTGATTGATGAAGAAACGCTATCTCTGCTATCTGGCAGTGCACAGGCAGCTGGTCAAAAGTTAAAATTTTTGCGTATTGCGTTCGGGTGGTCAGGCGGCGGTGGTACAAAATTTGACGACCTTGAGCACACATTCGAAGACTATCTCGTCGCTACATCCGCGATGTCCGGCGTGCCGCAACTCGACTGGCCCGACAATAACAATCTGACTTTGCTGAGTGAAAAGCTGGGTGATGGCGCGGCACAAATACTGTCTAATATTGTGCTTCTTAGTCTCGAATGCATGCATAGCTGCGGCGCGCTATCGATTGATCTCAGGTCCGGACCGGCTGGTCTGGAGGTCGTGGTCAATAACCGCACAGTGGAAGGGCGGGCATCGAAAATCAGAGAAGACACAGCCGCGGCCATGGCCAACCCTGATCAAGTCCCATTGAGTGCCCAAACCGTCCAGGCCCATCTGACCCATCTATTGGTCTCAAATTCTGGCGGGAGGATTGCCGTCGAGGGCGACGCCGAAGGTGCGGTGGTCACGTCAAAGTGGCCCTAAATGCCATGTTCATCCGTTTAAACACTGGGTTCTCACTGCATCTCAGACATATCGTATCGAGGCGATAGGGTGTGTTTTCTACTGCTTTATCGGGACCATCTAACCCTCTAAAGTACTGATAGAAAACATTGAATTTTCAAACAGGGGGGGATGGGACGCTTTGCTCAACGCAGTTGTGCCGACCATACCCGACGCATAAATGAAGCGCTGCCTAATCGTTGATGACTCGCGGATCATCCGTCGTGTCGCGCGCCGTATTATGGAGGACCTCGGCTTTAAGGCTGAGGAAGCTGTTGATGGCGACAAGGCGATTGATGCGGTGAGAGTCAGTATGCCCGAAATAATATTACTCGATTGGGAAATGCCAAATCTTTCGGGGCCTGACTTCGTAACGGCGCTTCGCAGGCTTCCCGGTGGTGCTGGCCCTAAAGTTGTATTTTGCGCAATCGAGAACGACGTAGAACACATACAGCGAGCGCTTGATGCCGGCGCAGACGAATACATCATGAAGCCATTTGATGGTGAGATTGTGCGTGCGAAACTCGATATTATTGGCATGCTCGACTGATGCGATCGATTTTAGAATATGCGCTGGGCGGCCTAATATCATGACACCCGACGACTTTGATTTCGTGGCGGAGTTATTGAAAGAGCGCTCGGGGTTGGTCCTGACCCGAGACAAGACCTATTTGGTCGAAAATCGCCTTATGCCCGTGCTTCGGCGTAGGCGTTTGACAGGCCTAGAAGACCTCATCGGTTACTTACGTGATGGTGACGAATCTCTGGCGCGCGAAGTCGTTGAAGCCATGATGTCAGGGGAGACAACATTCTTCCGTGATTGGAAGCCTTTCGAACATTTTCGCACTGTAACACTGCCGAATCTTTTGAAAGCCCGGAAAGATAAAGAATCGTTTCGCATTCTCTGCTGTGGCGTATCGACCGGGCAAGAGGCCTATTCTTTAGCTCTTTTGCTCCGTGAAGCGGGTGACGTATTGGCCGCGTGGGAACCCCAAATCGTTGGTATTGATATCGCGGATAGCGCGATCACTCGTGCACAGAAGGGTGTTTATTCTCAATTCGAGGCTCAAAGCGGGTTGCCTGTCCGCATGCTGATATCAGGCTTTGAGAAAATCAGCGATTCTCAGTGGCGCATTAAGGATGTGTTGAAGGCGGGAATCGAATTCAAACGTTGGAACTTGACCGAGGAGCTTTATCCCCTTGGTGCCTTTGATGTTGTCCTGTGTCGGAACGTGCTGATGTTCTTCGATCAAGAAACCAAAATTAAAGTGCTTGGTCGCATTTCCCGTCTGTTGACCGATGATGGTGCGCTCTATTTAGGGCCAGATGAAACGACCGCTGGAATTTCGAAAAACTTTAGAGCGGTCGCTCCTGAAATTGGTGTGTTTGGTGTCGACCGTCCCGATCGACCGGTGTCACAATCTCTGGCAGTTGGCGCCTGGCATGGGTCGTCTCAATCCAACGCGAAAGAATCTGCATAGTCTTCTTTCAGGTCTGGGTTTTGATTCGCTTTCTCAAGCACACAGTCCCCGATGACCAAAAGATCGAGGCCGGTTGCCATAAAGCATCGAAATGCGTCTTCAGTACTGCAGACAATCGGTTCTCCGCGAATGTTAAAACTCGTATTCACGACAATCGGCACGCCCGTCTTTTCTTTGAATGCGGATATCAAGGCGTGGAAACGGGGATTGGTTTCTTTATGAACCGTTTGAACACGAGCTGAATAGTCGACATGGGTGACAGCGGGAATGGTGGAGCGTTGCGCGTTGACCCGGTCCGTCCCGCGTCTTTCTAGGTCCTGACGGGTTAGGGGAAGACAATGCTCGTTTTCGACGGGTGCGACGATCAGCATGTAAGGGCTGTCGTCTTCAAGTTCAAACCAGTCGCTAACGTCCTCACGCAGGACAGCGGGAGCAAAGGGTCTAAAGCTTTCGCGGAATTTAACTTTGAGATTGAGCGTGCGCTGTGTTTCTGGGCTCGTCGGATTGCCAAGAATGGAGCGTGCGCCGAGCGCGCGAGGGCCGAACTCCATTCTTCCTTGGAACCAACCAACCCCTTTGTTATTGGCCAAGGCGTCAGCTGTGCGCTCGATCAGTGCTGAGTCCTCAAGGCGTTCAAAAACAGCCCCTGCCGTCGTTAATCTTTGCTCAATGTCAGCTTGATCGAATTCTGGCCCGAGGGACGTGCCGGCCATGCTGTCGCCCTGGTCAGTTGGCGCGCGTTCGCCATCGTGGTGGAGATGATGAGCGACCAGCGCCGCGCCCAGCGCGCCACCAGCGTCGCCAGCTGCTGGCTGAATCCAAACTCGATCAAAAATGTCTTCTGCCTGGATCTTGCCGTTGGCGACACAGTTCAGGGCGACGCCGCCGGCCAGGCATAGGTTTTTTGCGCTCGTGTCTTTTTTAATTCCTCGAGCGAGCCGTAGCACGACCTCTTCAGTGACGGCTTGAATAGAGGCAGCGAGGTCCATCTCCCGCTGTCCAATAGTGGTCTCAGGGTCTCGCGGCGGGCCATCAAATAAGGCATCGAAGCGGCTGTTTGTCATGGTTAAGCCGGTGGCGTAATCGAAATAAGTCATGTCGAGGCGGAATGTACCGTCGTCTTTAAGGTCAATCAGATTATCCAGAATGGTCTGTGCATATTGGGGCCGCCCGTAGGGCGCCAACCCCATAACCTTGTACTCGCCTGAGTTGACCCGGAATCCAGTGTAGTAGGTGAATGCGGAGTAGAGCAGGCCGAGTGAGTGGGGAAAGTGAATCTCCTGTTGCACAGCAAGTTTGTTGCCAGTGCCGTGGGCAAGCGAGGTTGTCGCCCATTCTCCCACACCGTCCATCGTCAAGACGGCTGCATCTTCAAACGGTGACGGAAAAAATGCCGAGGCCGCGTGACTAAGGTGGTGCTCTGAAAAAATGAGCCTCGACGCCCAATCCACGTTGGGATCGAAGGTCTTGAGATATTGTATGAGGTTGTCTTTTTGGAACAACTTTTCTTTCACCCATACCGGAATAGCACGGCGAAAAGAGGAGAAACCGCGTGGTGCAAACGCCGCGTATGTTTCCAGTAAGCGTTCAAATTTCAGAAACGGTTTTTCGTAAAACGCAATGACATCTACATCAGCGGCCGACAACTTCGCATGATCGAGGCAGTACTGAATGGACTGAGTTGGCAAAGACGCGTCGTGTTTTTTTCGCGTAAACCGCTCTTCTTGCGCGGCGGCGACAATGCGCCCGTCTACGATCAGCGCCGCAGCGCTGTCATGATACAAAGCAGAGAGACCGAGAATGCGCACTAGGTGTACCTGTCGATCACGCTAAAAGATGGTGTAGATAAAGGGTGCGACGGCACTGCCCTGGGCCAAGACGATCAATCCACCGAACAAGACCAACATGAGTATCATGGGCAGCAGCCAAAATTTCTTACGGACTTTGAGGAATTGCCAGAATTCGATGATGAAAGACATGAACGGAACTCAGAACTGTTGTGGGAGTGACTTGGGGTCTGGCCCTGGTGGGTCGCGCTCAATCCAGTAGCTGGTCGCCGTGGGGTCGCGTTTGAGGCGCAGGGGGTCTTTTCTTGTGATCCTCACATAGAGCCCTGTTGGTATCACTGCCACCACGTAGAGCACGCCAAGAACGACGGGGCCGACGATCAGATGCAGAATTTTACCAAGTCCCAACCAAGCCCAGGCGACGGGGGTTAGGGCGCGGGGCAGTACCCAGGCGAGCACGGCAAGTCCTGCGGCGGTTGCTGTCGCCCATGAGCGTGCAGGTTCATCACTAAGAAGAGGCCACAGGCCGATAACGGCAAAAGCGACCGCTAAAACGATCCCAACTGACCGATTGGAAGCCTTGGGCACGTCGTCCGCAGTATGGAGTGTTTCATGATGTCCGCCAGTCATGACCGGACCTATACCATTCCAGCCGCATCACTGCAGCAGGAAACGTGCCGGTGCATGAATAACGATAACAAGCTGCTAAGCAGACGCCACCACCCGATGTGTGAATAGGGTGTCGGTTATCCAGCCGCTGCTTTGGCCGGTGGCAAGTCCTCTGCCGCCATGCTTTCGCGTAACACGTAACCGCGGCCCCACACCGTTTCGATGTAGTGCTCACCGCCAGTCGCGTTGGCAATCTTCTTGCGCAGTTTACATATGAAAACGTCAATAATCTTGAGCTCCGGCTCATCCATACCGCCGTATAGATGGTTGAGGAATTGCTCTTTGGTTAACGTCGTGCCTTTGCGCAAGGCCAGCAGTTCGAGGATGCCGTATTCTTTGCCCGTTAAGTGAAGCGGTTCGCCTTCAACTTCCGCAGTACGGTCTTCCAAATGAACGGCGAGTTTTCCGCCTTCAACCTTTGGCTGTGAATGTCCTTTTGAGCGGCGGACGATGGCCTGTATGCGTGCCATCAACTCATCGCGGTTAAAGGGCTTGGTTAGGTAATCGTCAGCGCCAATGCCAAAGCCTTGAACTTTTTTCGTCGGCTCTGTCAGGCCCGAAAGAATGAGGACCGGCGTGTTCACTTTGGCATTGCGGAGCTGGCGCAGTACTTCCAGGCCGTCCATGTCCGGCAGCATGAGGTCGAGGATTACGAGGTCATACTCGTAAAGCTTACCGATCTCGACACCGTCCTCGCCCATGTCGGTGGTGTCGACCACCCAATCTTCTTTCTTCAACATGGCTTCAATGGTTTGCGCCGTCGATGGATCGTCTTCAACCAATAGAATACGCATTGCTGTCTGCCCCTTCCGCTCTCATCCCGGTCTTAACAACTATTAATATACCATGCTATGTCGGATGAAGCCAGGTATCCCGCCGAGTCGCAGGAATCCCACGATTTCAAGGCGGTAGCTGCCTTTGGCGCCTTTACCCGGCGTTAACGGCTGGTCCCTACACTGCTCTTTCACGACCGTAAGTATGGGTTTGGCTCCGTGAGGCGCGTGACCGGGAATCACGCTAGGATGCAACGCCAGACCAAATGATGGGACAAAGGGTGCGGTGGCGGTCAATATTTCAACATTAATCAACGAGCTTGATCGACTGCCCGTTCATCGGGTGTTTGGTCGCGTGTCGGCGGTTCAAGGTTTGCTGATCGAGGTGTCCGGTGTTCAGGGCAATCTCTCTGTCGGTGATCGCTGTAATATTATTGCTCGTGATGATCGCAAGGTCGCGTGTGAGGTCGTCGGTTTTAGGGACGGCCGAGCGCTACTCATGCCGTTCGGCGCGCTCGAAGGAGTCGGCCACGGGTGTCGCGCCGAGATCGGCGAAAGCCAGCCAGCAATCTACCCGGATGATGCGTGGCTTGGCCGCGTCATTAATGCGATGGGTCGCCCAGTTGATGAGAAGGGGGCCTTGCCATCGGGCTCCGAGTCATACGCGATTAAAAATTCTCCGCCGCCAGCACATACACGTAAGCGGATCGGCTCAAAAGTCGATCTTGGAATTCGATCACTCAACACATTTACGACATGCTGTCATGGTCAGCGCATGGGCATCTTTGCCGGCTCTGGTGTCGGCAAGTCGACCGTTCTCTCCATGATGGCGCGCTACACCAATGCCGACGTAACGGTTGTTGGCCTGGTCGGCGAACGTGGTCGTGAAGCACGCGAATTTATCGAGGATGATCTCGGACTAGACGGTTTGGCTCGATCAGTCGTGGTGGTTGCGACGTCTGACGAACCCCCATTGATGAGACGGCAGGCGGCCTA
Source organism: Alphaproteobacteria bacterium (assembly GCA_012103295.1). Lineage (GTDB taxonomy): Bacteria > Pseudomonadota > Alphaproteobacteria > Rhodospirillales > Rhodospirillaceae > WLXB01. Next base: position 25,281 of record WLXB01000005.1, read on the forward strand.
CGTGACGCTTGCGGTTGCTGAATACTTCCGTGATCAAGGCAAAAATGTTTTATGCCTGATGGATTCCGTAACGCGTTTCTCCATGGCGCAACGCGAAATTAGCCTGTCTGCCGGTGAGCCACCAGCTGCGAAAGGCTACACCCCAACCGTGTTTGCCGAATTGCCAAAACTCTTGGAGCGGGCGGGACCTGGCCGCAAACGCACAGGTAACATTACGGGACTATTCACGGTGCTGGTTGAAGGGGATGACCATAACGAGCCTATCTCTGATGCGGTTCGTGGCATTCTTGACGGGCATATTGTTTTGAATCGCGCTATCGCAGAGCGTGGCCGATACCCTGCCATCGACGTCCTTAAATCCATTTCGCGGACAATGCCGGCCTGCAATACCGACGATCAAAATGAATTGTTAGAGCGGGCCAGGAAATACATCTCAGCTTATGAAGACATGGCGGAATTGATTCGTTTGGGAGCCTACAGACGAGGGTCGAATCCTGATGTTGATGAGGCTATGTACTACTATCCGCGCATTGAAGATTTCATGCGGCAGACCAAAGATGATCACTCCGATTTGGACACTTGTTATCGGTTGCTCGCTGAAGCTCTTACGCCTCCTGAGGACGTCGAGGGTGTTGCCGAAGAAGAGGAAGCCCCACAAGTTGTCGGGGCTGATCCGGCAGATTTAGTTCCCCAGCCTCCCGAAATACCACCAGCGGCTGAGTAGGTAGCACCCGATGGCCAGCACGGACCTTGAAACGCTTATTCGGCTTCGCAAGTTCGAGGTGGATGAACGTCAGCGTGCAATGGCGATTCTGCTGCGTCAGGAAGAAGCTGTGCTCGCCGGCTTAGATTCCCTATCCAATGAGAAAGCTGCTGAAACCGCATTTATGGAACAAGCAGGCATATGGGAGGGCTCGACCTTCAGTGCATATCTAAAGCATTGGGAAGTGCGTAGGTCTCAATTTATGGACGCCTTGGATCATGTCAGGGCGAAAATCGAAGAGGCGCGGGATGAGCTTTCAATCGCGTATCGCCGCCTAAAAACCTTTGAGATTACGCAAGAGCAGCGTGATGAAGCCGAAGAGCTAGAAGAAAACAGGCTTGAGCAAATTGAACTTGACGAAATGGGCCTTGAATTACACCGCCGCAAAGAGAACGCTCACGTCTTGTAGCTGAATGAAGCTACGGCGGCACCTCAATCAGATAACGCTAAAATTTCTGCAGGCTTACTTATTGTGGACGTGCGACTGAATTAATCGTCCGAAGGGGTACAAACCCTTTTGTGCCGTCGGGTGCTTCGACGCGCACCCAGGTTCCACCAGGACTTACTTCGATCACTGTCACCTCAGCGTCTTTCGCCAAGATCATAAGAACTTGATAGTCTTGACCCGGGCCGGTGCGAAGGTTCAGGGCGCCTGTTCTAACCTGCATGACCGCCCCTGGTGTGGCGAGGTCTTCACTCTTAACGACACTCAAGACCCAATCGGTAAGGGTGACAGGCGTACGCATTGTTACCGTTAAGCTGGCCCAGACCACTATTGCAATCACCGGCATGAGCTGGGCCACGGGGGCCCACCCCGGTTTATCCCAGCGCGTTCTCAGATGCTTTGGGCTATGGGCTGACAACGAAAGTAAAAGTGTATCTACTTCGCGGCGTAGTTCCGGTGTGTGGGCGTAGGCCAAAGCTTGTTCTGCTGTGCCACGGGCGAGTGTGAGGTCACCGCGATCCTTAAAGGCTTTTGCCTGTCGCACCAGCAGCCGGGTGTTGCGGTCCGCTGGTTTGCGTCCACCACGAATGTTGTTCCACAACGCTTTAACAGTCTCCTTTGGACCATTAGGAATCGCCCACCAGCCCGTGAGCCAGGTGATGAAACTCGCTTTTAGAGCGGCACGGTCCGCACAAGTCCGGCAAAATATGCCGGCAACTTCTTTGCGTTTTGTCGATCGACCGAGGCCAGCAACCATATCGAAAACAACGTAGCGCGGCTGCGCTGTAACTTTACCGCACTGGCAGACATCGGGTTTAAGCCCGCTGTCTGGTTTGGTTGTATTTTGTGTTTTTGATTTTGTCTGTGAGTTTGGTTTTCCCGACTCTCGTGGTGGCGGTTTTTTCGCTGTGCCGTGCTGAGGCTTGCTGGTCGGTTTCGGTTCTGCGTCTGTTTTTTTCTCGGACTTAGGCTGAGCTTTGGATTGCGCCGCTGGTTTCTTGTTGTCGTATTTCGATCGTTTGTTTTCGTCCGAAAGAACTTCATACGCTTCCGTTAAGCGTTGAAATTGCTTGGCCGCAATTGGCGACGGATTGATGTCCGGATGCATGCGCTTTGCTTTTGATCTGTAGGCACTTTTGATCGCAGCCACATCCGCGTCATCGGACACGCCGAGCATGCTGTAATAGCCTTTTGGATCGCGGCCGAACTGGCTCACCATTTTGCTCCGAATTGTCCAATGTGTTCCCACGGCTGGACGCGCGTCATCCAGCGTCGGGTGAACACCCTCCACTGTCGCCGAAAATGCCGCCACAAGGCAAAGAAAGCGTTAATGCAGAGGGGGCGGAGTCATCACAGATGAGCTAGGAACCTAGGGTTTTACGCCGTCTAGGGCTAGTCGAGAGGGAATGCTGATAACTCAGCCCGCCAGGCGTCGGGGACGAGGGTTATGTCGTTAACCATCGTGATCGTTTTACCGATTGTGCTGTCGTCCAACAGGCTCGCAACCATCACTTCGGCGACGTCTCCACGGTTGATCGGTCCGGGAACGTAGTCTGAACGCGGTGTTAGAAGGACGCCATACCTACCAGCAGGTTCGTCACGAAGCCCACCGGGTCCAACAATAGTGTAGTCCAAACCGCTTTCTCGCAGGTAAGTCTCCGCTTTCGCTTTCCATGGGTACGGTCCGAACGGAAGTGTGTAAATGAAGCCGTCACGCCCGGCTGAGCCCGCTGTAATGACAAGGAAGCGCTTTACACCAGCTGCTTTGGCGGCATCGATCAGGGCGCGATTGCCCTCCCAATCCACTGCTTCAAAACCGTTGGAGCCGATCGGGCGGCGTCCACCGATGGCTGACAGAACGGCATCAACGCCGTCCATGGAGTTGGACAAGGAAGAGGGGTCGGTCACGTCAGCCACAGCGGGTTCAACACCTTCTCCCAAACTTGCAGCCCGTTCAGCACTTCGTGACATGGCACGGACAGTGAAACCTTTTTCAAGAAGAGCGGTGACAATGAGTCTGCCGCTTTGTCCTGTCGCACCTGCCACGAGGATCGTGCCTTGGGCGAATGCGGCAACAGGGAGGAGCGTACAAATAACGAGACTGGCAAGAATGGTTCTTATGGTCATGGTTGTGACCCCCTGAGCAAGAATGTAGGCAGCACATGTGTATATTTTTTCACCCTCCTCAATCTACTGCATTGGGTCACGGGCATAGTGGTTGAGCCACCACGGCTTGGTCAGCCGTTTCCTTTAGGTATAGTGAGGTTTGATATTGTTAGCAGTTTTCATTGGAGGGGTGGGGTGATGGCCTATCGCGGTATCTTCGCGGCGTTGTTTGTTTTCTTGTACTCAGTGCCCGAGAGTCTCGGCATGTCTGCGTTGGCACACCAGCCGACGGTTCTGGTGACGGGGTCTAATCGCGGGATCGGTCTTGAATTCGTCCGCCAGTATGCGGCCAAGGAGTGGCGCGTGATCGCGACCACACGTCGGCCTAATCAGGCTAGGGCCTTGCAGGCGTTGGCCCGTTCACAAACCAACGTCACCGTCGAATTGTTGGACGTCACAAACGGCGACCATCTAGATGCCCTGGTTGAGAAATACCGCGGCCAGCCCATCGACGTACTCATCAACAATGCCGGTGTGTCGGGAGATTTTCAGGGGCCTGGGCAGAGTTTAGGGACATTGGATTACACGACCGTCGATACCTTCATGAGTGTCAACGCAATCGGCCCCCTGCGGGTTACTGAAGCGTTCTACGAAAACGTGAAATTGAGTGACCAAAAGAAAGTGATAGCGATCACGGCCCTTCTGGGTGTTCACAGTTTTAAGTACGGTGGGTTCTCTGGTGCCTATTGGTACAAAGTCAGCAAGGCGGCCATGAACGCAGCCGTGTTTAACCTCGCCCAAGACGCCATCAAGGACGGTATAACGGTCGCGCTGCTCACGCCTGGAGAAGTCGCTGTTGAGAAGGTGGTTGACCCAGGGCCCAACTTTATAGCCCCCGAAGTTTCAATTCGCGGCATGATTGACGTCATTGAAGGACTCTCATCCGAGGATTCGGGTGCAATCATTCGCTACAACGGAAAACGCTACGCGTTTTAAACGTCTATGCGTCAGGAATGGCAGTCATGCGCCTGGGGTGTTCAGCCTTGATGCGGGCGTAGTAGTCCGGCGGCAGGTCTTCCACCGAATTCAACTTGGCACCGGATGCATGCCAAATGGTGTGCCCGGGGCGATCCCCCATTTCCATCCAGCGCGGCCACGGCGAAAAGAACGTTGATGTAAACGTGGCTGGAACTTTGCGCACCGACGGATCCGTAAAATGATCGCGCCGTGAGAAGTTGGTTTGGCGCTGCTTGCGGGGTGGCGGCATGCCGGGGGGGTAAACCGTTTCGTTGTGCAACCAAACGTAATCGCCTGCGGCTGTCCACCACAGCTTAAGCGGCTTGTCTGGAATTCTGTCGGCGGCCCAGTTGGGTTCAACGCCGTTTACTGTGTAATTAAAACCGCGCTCGGGGTTATGGCCTTGAACCGCTGCTGGAACATCATTTGTTTTTCCCGTGTAAGGGTTCTGAAATTTATATAGCCAATCGCCGGATTCGAGATCGGTGATGAACGACACCGTGCCACCCGTAAAGAAATAGCTTCCGTCATGGATCTTTCTGGTCTGATAAATCTCCATTCCTCGAAACGTGTAGAGCGGTCGAGGCGCTTCTTCTCCGACAATGCCGAAAATCGTGCCGTTGTAATACCAAGGACAATCTTCCGGATCGAGACTGGCAGATACGCGGAGCAAGTTGGTCAGATTACCCATGGGTGTTTGAAGGTCCGGCAAGTCAGCAGCCTGTGCAGAACTTGGTAGACTGGACGCCAACCCAGACAGACCCATCAGGCTGAATCCGAATGTGGCTAAGCTATCTCGCCGGGAAAATGACTCTGTCATAATGGTTCTCTTGCTTTCGCTGCTATTTTTCGCCGTCACGGATAAACAAACGAACATCGTCCGCCAGTTTTTCAAGTGACGGCTTGTGGGTGTACATCATATGGCCCGCCTCGTAGTACTCCATGACCACGCGTTCGGGATCAATACCGTTGGCGGCCACGGCGTTCTCCGTCGCGAAGAACGGTGTTGCTAAATCATAGTAGCCATTTGCGAAGAAGGCTCTGAGGTCTTTGTTCTCTCTCATGCCGCGACCAACATGCGGTGCGACGTTTACATAAGATGGCCAGCCACCATTGCGGGTAGACCACTTCCAATTGCGGCTAGGTTCACCATCAAGAATCTTATAGCGCTTGGTGAAATCGACCTCGAGCACACGGGTTAGATAATCATTGGCGGCAGCAACGAACGCAGCATCAATGCCGTAGGCTGAGGCATCATTGTCGAAATATTCACCGGCATCGTCAAAGTCCTCGCCCGTATACCGGCTGTCGAACCGGCCAACGGTGAGGCCTCGATCCCGCAGCAATTGTTTCATGAATCGGAAATCACCGACTTTCAGGTTGGTCTGTCGCACATAGGTTTCACTCAGTCCGGTGTATCGAGACAATTTACGAACGAGTATTTCCCGCTCTTCTTCAGAGAGTCTCGACCCTTTGAGTAGTGCGACTGAATATTCATTGAGAGCGAACTGCCGGGCCTCTTCTACAAAGGCTTCGACACTCTCCGGCTTGTCGGATACGACGTTATGGTACCAGGCGGTCGCTGCGTATGTAGGGAGCACGCTGACATAGGGTAGGGAGTTGCCCATCGCGAATTCTGCAGCATGAAAATCTAAGACTGCAGATATCATAATCACGCCATTCAAAGCGACACCGGTAAAGGTGTTCTGTAGCTCGCTGACTAATTGGGCCGCCCGCGTTGTGCCATAGCTCTCACCAGCAACGTATTTTGGGGAATTCCAGCGACCGTTGCTCGTTAAGTACAGGCGCATGAACTCCGCTATAGACTTTGCATCTTCTCGCAGGCCCCAAAAATCCTTCCCCTCGGCCTCGCCCAGCGCGCGGGAGTACCCGGTGCCAACTGGATCGATGAAAACCAAATCAGTAACGTCTAGAATGCTGAGAGGGTTATCCTCAATCAGGTATGGAGCTGCTCCCGCATCTCGTCCATCACTTGGAACAACGACTCTTTTGGGGCCAAATACACCCATGTGGAGCCACAAGGATGCTGACCCCGGTCCGCCATTGAACACAAAGGTGACGGGGCGGGATGACGGGTCGCTAGTGCTGTCTTTGGTATAGGCAACGGAAAAAATGCTGGCGGTGTTATCGCCCTTGTCGTTCTTCAGAAAAGTTTCGCCAGCGGTCACCGTGTAAGCAACGCGCTCGTCATTAAATCGCCCGGTGAAGGTTTTTGCGAAGACCTTTGGCTTTTCTTCAACTTTCTTGACCGCCTCCTTTTTATCGTCGGTGCCGTCGTCCTGCGCAAAAACAGGATTCGTGAGGCATACGAGAAACGCTATAAAAAAGAGGCTCATTCTATAGGTCATGGTCCAGATCCTTGCCGAAAAACATATTAATTCAGTACCACGGGGCCTGCGAACAACAAAGCTATCAAAGGGTTACGGTTAATCCACTAATTAGGTAAGGACCCGAATTACACTAGAACGCACGGTGATCGCGGCTTCAATCGAGTCGTGAACTCACGCAAAACCAGATTAATGTTTTCATATAGGGACAGCGCACTCGGAGAGAACGCCATGACACGCATTTTGACGGGTTTGTTTACGACCGTACTAATGGCTATTGGTGGCACGGCCTTGGCCGAGGGGATTGCCGGGACCGGATCGCTCGGTGGTGCTGTATCTGCAGACCAGCCCTTCGTTGCTGCGAAAGTCTATGCCCAGCATCAAAGCAAACCGATCCTGTTCATGGTGTACACGCAGAATGGCGAATACTGGGCGCCAAACCTTATGCCTGGTCAATACGAAATCACTGTTCGCAAAGATGGCTTTGCCTCTGAGGCTCGGTACCTCACGATCAATGCAGATGAATCAAAACAAGCGAACTTCTCCCTGCGATCTGCGAGGCAGGGTGTGACATATACCGGGTCCCGCACACTGGAGACCCTCCATGACGAACCGTTGGTCGTGGCGGCCTATGATGAAATTTTCCCACCAGGGCCCGGTCGGGATGTTCTTGAGGAGTGGTGCATCGTCTGCCACGGCGTCAATTTCATTCCCCGACAGCCCACTTTTCGTGAGGGCTGGGAAGCTCATATTGATTACATGACGGCCTCGTCAGCTTTTGGTGTCGAAGGAGCTGCATCGATGATGCCGCCGGAAGCTTTGGCTGATGGCAAGCGGGAATTGGTGCTCGATTATCTTGCGGAAAATTTTGGTGAGGACAAACCGCCTCGGGCAGTTATGTCGCCCGGCGAAGCGCCGTTGGACGAGGTTGCTCTCGGTAAAGCGATGTACGTCGAATATCAGTTTGCAAATACCGAAAAGCGGCCAGGCCGGTGGACCCAAGAACCTCACTTCGACAAAGACGGTAGGGTTTGGGTAACAGAGCGCGGTGTGCCCAGTGGCATGACAATGCTCGACCCGTGGACTGGCGAATACGTTGACTATGATAACCCTAAGCCGAAAGGGTCACCTCACGGAGTAGTAGTCGATAGTCAGGGTGATGTGTGGTGGGCTGGTCGCGATGTTCATCTGGCCCGGCTGACACCGGCGACGGGTGAAGTCCGTGAGTACGAGATCAACAAAAATGGCATGCACGGCCACACGCCGGTGTTGGACTCAAAGGAAAACGTGTGGTTTTCCATGTTGCAAGGCAACAGCATTGGCAAGTGGGATCGGGCTACAGACACTATTCAGTTGTGGGAATCTCCGATCGGGCGTGATCGTCCATACGGCATTCTCATGAGTCCCGATGACAAGGTTTGGTACGCCAAGTTTCATGATTGCGGTGTGGCGATGTTTGATCCGGAGACCGAGAGCTTTACCCAATACAAGGCTCAAAGCGAGCCCTGCACGGTGCGGCGGCTTGGTCTCGATAGTAAAGGCATAGTCTGGTTCGGTTTGTTCTCTCGCGGCATTTTGGCGTGCTTGGATCCGGGCACTGGAGAAGTGCGTGAGATACCGATCCCCACCGGCATATCAGAACCGTATGATGTCTGGCCTGATCCCTTCGACAATGTGTGGATCAGCGATGGCGCCCAGGAGGGGGTGCTTATCAAGTTCGATCAAGGCACAGAAGAGTTCACATTCTATCCCAGTCCTCAGCGCACGGATTTCCCTAAAGTTGCGATCACACGCGAAGGGGCTGTGTGGTATGCGCCGCGAATGGTCGCAATGACCAAAGGCGGCCCGGCAGGTCTTGGGGTGCTTTATCCTGACAAGGATAAGATGACCACCTTCGGTGCTTTTTATGAGTGAACGTGGCAGCGACGTTGGTCGGTTAACCTAACAACTCGAGGGCAGCTAGCTCATCGCTACTACGTGTTGTCGCAAACTGATTAAAATCGTCGTCGTTCGTGCTGCAAGGCATCAGTCTATCGCGTTGTTCGAGACGCCCTTGGCTCTCTCGCACCAGATAAAAGCTGTATCCAAGCGGGCTTAGAATGTTGTTGATGGTATCGCAGGCCTCTTGACTGAACGTCTCTAGAATAATGTCAGGCTTAAGCGCGATAACCTCGTGCATCCCCTGAAAAGTCCGCGCCTCGCTTCCTTCGACATCGATCTTAACGAGCGGCTTGATGCCAAGTGCTGCGGCGAGGCCCGTTCCATCAAGCCGATGCAGCGGCACGATCGCACGCTCAATTCTTTGATCATCTGCTTGGCCAACCATTCCGACTTGGCCGCCCGACGAAATCGGCTGCCCACTCTTTTTTACCCAACTAAAATCACTGATTTGGTCCGTGTCGCTGACCCCAAAAGTGTTCTCAGAAATATTGTCAAATCCGTTGACGGCTTTGTTAATTCTGAGGCGGCTGTAGGCATAAGGGTTAGGCTCAAAGGCATGAATGGTGATGTCTGACCGCAGGGCTGCGGCGCTGAGGCTGTAGACGCCGACGTGCGCACCGATATCCATAATTCCTGTCGCGCTCTGTGCAAGCTGGCACCAGAGTTTCATGGAGTGAGGCTCGAAACTCCGGTGGTACAGGATGTCCCACGCCCGCGGGCAATCGTTGTTGGTAAACATCAGGAACGTAGGGCAGTCAAATAACGAGACTTCGTAGTAGCCGAAAAAGGGCAGGCTAAGATCAGGGGCTGATCTTTTGGTCTCACTAAGCAGCTGCAATGTTTCCGCGTTCGTGGTGTTCAGGGACTGCAAATTTTTCGGCATGGCCGCATCGTACAACGATATCCTCTCCCACTGTTAGTGCCGCAGTCAGCGGGAGCAACAAAAAACCCCCCGAGGCAAAAGCCCCGGGGGGTTCTTAGTCTTGGCATAGAGTTTAGGGTTTAGAACGAGTATTGCGCTCTTATTCCAAAGTCCCGGCCCCGTTGGGGGTTAATCGAGAACAGGGCTGGCTGTATCCCAGGTGCTGCCGCAAAGCTGTTCACGAAGTCTGTGAACCGACCAATCGTCCGCGGCGTGTTGTCGTCCATGATGTTGTCGACATAAGCCGTAAGGTTCCAATCGGCTGTTTGCACGCCAATCTGGGCATTCCACAACCAGCGATCGCCGGTTCTGACGAGATTTGAGACGGACGCGAACTTGCTTGATTCGTAGTTCAAGAAGGTCCGAACGAACCAATCGCTGTCATTGCCGAAGTCATCGGTATAGCTGGCGGATAGATTGAGGTTGTGCTTTGGCGTTGAGGAGTTCGTATTGCCTTCCACATTGCCGTCACCGCCGTCGAGTGCCGCGTCCCTAATATCAAAGAAGGGTGCGGTGAACTCATGGTCTGCGTAGCCATAGCCTGCGGTGAGTAGAATGTTTTCTGTCGCGGCAAAGTTTGCTTCGATTTCCAAACCATAGACGCGGGCTTCGGGAGCCGTGCGAACTGTGTTGTTGGTCTCGAGTGTGCCGTCACCCAATAAAATATCCTCAACAGAACTGGTGGCCTGATTCTTCCAGTCAATGTAGAAGCCGGACATATTGAATAGACCACGGCCATCCATGAACGTGGACTTCAGTCCCAATTCATAGTTCCAATCGGATTCCTCTTCGATAATTGCCCGACCATCAGCAACAGCACTAATAAGTTCTGCTGCAGCCGTATCGTCATCAAAGAAGGCCAGGTTAAAGTCGATCGGTTTGTCGCCTTTGGCCACCAGGCCGTAAAGCGTCATATCTTCGGATGGCTTGTACGTGACAATGAAGCGGGGCGTGAACGTGTTTGTCTTTTGCGTTACTGTCAGTCGATCATTGACGATCTCTGCAACATCGACGGCACCGACCAAGGGAGCCAATGTTGCGGCATCCGCCGGTGAAAGCACACCAGCCCGGGCAATCTTCTCATCTTCGGCATAGCGTGCCTCTACCGAGATGTTGAGTTGATCATTGACGTCATACTCGATTTGGCCAAAGACCGCGTAGTTGGTCACATCTTCTTGGCTGTCATCGCAGCGAACCGGATCAAATGTTGCTGAGTCATCACGGCAGACGATGCCGCCTGCGGAGGTAAAGATGCTGGGCCGTCCAGGGCCGGTGAAGCGCCGGTCACGTTCCTTGAAGCGCTTTTCGAAGTAATAGACACCCAGTAAACCACGGAGTGGCTCATCGGCTGGCGACGAAATTTTGAATTCGCCAGACCAATCTTCTGTTTCGTCTTCTTCATAAGCTGTAAACAGACCGAACACAGGGCGTGCGGCTGAACGGTCAATGTCGCGGCCTGACTTGAACCGTTCACGATTCCAACTGAAGCGAGCTGTCAGTTCATAGTCGTTCATGTTGCCAACGTACTCGGTCAAGAACCTGAAATTGTCGCGCTCTTGACCAGCGCCGACCGGGGACGGTGAGGAAGCGGCGCCGAACGGTGGAAAGGCACTGGTTGTGGTGCCAAGCACGATATCGGGGATGTTTATCTTTGAAACTCGGTCGTCGGCTTCGAGTTCGCCACAGAAAAATCCGGTAGAAGCAGCGCCAGCATTGGCGTCAATACCGGGTCGGAAACAGTTTAATTCGTCAAACCCGACGGTGAGCGCGGGGAAATGATCATCGCGGCCCGCGCTGTATTGTCCCTTAACGGTCAAACTGTGATCTTCATTAATGTCGTAGACCAACTTCAGTGTCACGTCGGTGTTTTCTTCGCCACCCAGCTTGCTGTCATCGGCACCTTGTGGCGTGTTGAGAAGGAAGGGAACGAAACGGCCGGGAGGTGGAAAGGGAAGGAAAAAGCCTGGGATTTGGGCTTCATTTGCTTCCAAGCCGTTGCGCCACTCACCGCCATAGGTGTCAAACCCCGCGGCAAAAAAGTATTTCAGCTTGTCTTCAATAATGGGGCCGGACATCCAACCCGATACTTTGTAGGTCTCGTGAGAACCTACCGTTGCATTGAACTGTCCTTCGAATTCGTTGGTCGGCTGACGAGTGATAAAATTAACTGCACCTGCGAACGTTGAGCGGCCAAATAGAGCAGACTGTGGGCCACGGATAATTTCAACGCGCTCCAACGCGTCCATCGTTGAGCTGGTTGCGCTGCCCGAAATAAAGACGCCATCAACAAAATAGGAGGCGTTGGGTTCGCCCCGGACCAAGGTGCCCGATTGTCCTCGGATAGTCGGGCGATCGAGACGACGACCGAGTTGGGGGGTGGTGACGAAGTTCGGCGTATTGGCCGATAGGTCATAAATGTTGGTTACGTTTCTCTGCCGAAGTGAATCAGCGGTGAATGCTGTAATGGAGAGAGGTGTGTCCTGCAGGCTCTCTTCACGGCGGCGCGCTGTAACGGTGATTTCCTCAATCGCCAGATTTTGCGCTGATGCCGGTTCCGGCATAACGGTCAAAGCAATTAGAGCTGCCGCACCGGTTGTGCCAAGCAGCGTTTTGCGAACGGTCATCGTGAGTATCCCTCTTCAAAGAAATGCTGAGCCAGCTTTTAATTGCGGCTCGCCCCGAATGCCTGAGGTCTGTTTATCTAGATGATCGCAGCGCCTAGGCGTTCCAAAAAAACCCCCTTCTTTCTCTCAGGGTATTTCGCAAAACTGAAAAGGTGCTGGCCCCCTATCCGCATAATGGTCGCCCACGTTTCGTTGGTCACTAGGTAAACATATGAGCCTGCAAAGGTCTCAAACCTTAGAATAGAGCCATTTTTTGATCGCCTTTTGACACGGCTTCAGTCTTTGCCCATCGCTGGCGTGGAATAGGATGGCGTCGGCGGCCCAAACTTTGCCCGAATAGTGGACAGGTATAGGCGAATTACTCAGCCGCGGCCCGATTTGATATTCGGGGGGCATGGGCAGGAACGCCATCAATCGCCCACCCTTTGACGTTGCGTCGAGCAGGGCTCGGTATGGCATGAGCTTTGTGTTCCCTTTGCTCGTCGACGGAAGCGCTATCAATTTTCCAGCCACGGGACTCCCAGTCGGCCAAAAGCTCGCGGAACCGGGTTATTACGAGGTCCGATTTGACCAACACTTCCTCCGTCGAAGAGGCGGGTGTGTGGAAGGGCTCGAGGCGTTCAATAACCACCTTGTCTTGATCGGCCACGACAACGTTGCGCTCGTCTATCGGTGCATCCATTTCAGGATCTGTGCGGAAGTTGCGGCCTTGGAGGAAAAAGCGAGCGGTGTGTCGTTCATCAACCGGCGTTGTAAAGGTGTATTGGTGGGCCCAGGCGACGGGGCTGAAATGCAACTTTGTGACCGCTTGAGAGATGCCACACATGGTCGTCCCAGCTTCCATTTGGCCTTCACCTTTAAGGCCCTTCATTTTTTCGTGGGGGAGGTCGGGTGATTGGAATGAGGTCATTGTGCCCACACCCCACTCACTCGCTGTTACTTCCAGGTCGGGCACAACATAGTCTTCGCGGTCACCTTGATATCCCATGGACGGATGCACGAACTCGGTGTGGGCAGGATCTAGAGAATTCTCAAGCGCGCGCTGGTAGCTTGCTTCCCAGGTGTACCGCATCATGGTGAAGCGCCAGCCGTCTTGATCCCATTCCGGAATATCAATGATAGGTGGCCGTTCGGACTCTGGCAGGTCGCCAAGGAATGCGAACACTAGCCCATACCGTTCTTCCGTTGGGTAACTGTCGACCTTCGCCCGTGCTGGAATTTTTGCGTCAGGGCCAAGCGATGGGATTTTGGTGCAGATTCCATCTTCACCTTTGAACTGCCAGCCATGATAAGGGCATTCAATGTTGTCACCCTTGACCTTGCCGTGGGCGAGCGATGCGCCACGGTGAATACAAAGGTTCGATAGGCAATGTACTTTGCCCGCCGTATCGCGAAACAACACAAAGTCTTGACCAAGCATGTGAACCTTGGTTGGTTCGTTGGTGATGTTGTTGCTTTCTTCGGCGGCGTACCAAAAGTTCATGAACATGGCGTCTGTGTTCCTAGCTGTTACGTATCGGTGAAAGGCGCTACTCGGCGGCAGCCTTGGCGACGATCTTCGGTTGCACTGTCGGCGCGGCTTCGATGGCCCAGCCTTTCGCAATCCGTCGTGCCGGGCTTGGAATCGCAAAGGCCTTTTCCTCACGAAGTTCGTCTACTTTAGCCGAATCAATCCGCCATCCACGGCTTTCCCAATCTTGGATAAACTCGCGGTATCGAGTAACGACCGTATCAGCCTTCACCAGCACTTCTTCAGTCGATGACAGTGGCGTGTAGAAAGGTTCAATCCGTTCGATGACAACTTTGTCCTGCATCATAACTGCAGTATTGCGCTCGTTGATGGTCTCATCCATTTCAGGGTCAGCCCGGAAATTGCGCGCCTGCAAGAAGTAGCGTTTCAAGTTCTTTTCATCGACCGGTGTGGAAAATCCATACTGATGCGCCCAGGCATGCGGGCTGAAGTGTAGCTTGGTCCAGGCAGAGGATGGGCCGTGATTGCCGGCCCCGGCTTCCATTTCTCCGTCGCCCTTGAGACCTTTCATCTTTGAGTTGGGCAGGTCAGGTGAAACGAAAGTCGTCATAGTACCGCATCCCCAATCTTCTTCTGTGAGAGTGAGGTCTGGTACGTGATAATCTTCGCGATCACCGCCATAGCCCATGGAGGGGTGAACAAATTCGGTGTGGGCTGGGTCCAGCGTGTTTTCGACTGCGCGCTGGAAGTTAGCGGTCCATTCGTAGACCTGTGTCGTCACGCGCCATCCGTCTTGTCCATATTCTGGAAGGTCCATGACGGGCGGGCGTTCTGCTTCAGGTAAGTCACCAAGGAACGCGAAAATGAGGCCATATTTTTCCTGTACCGGATAGCTGTCGACTTTTGCGCGTGCCGGTACTTTTGCGTCGGGACCTAGAGACGGGATCTTTGTGCAAACGCCGTCTTCACCTTTGAACTGCCAGCCATGGTAGGGGCATTCGATGTTGTCGCCTTTGACCTTACCGTGGGCGAGTGAGGCGCCGCGATGGACACAGAGGTTTGAGAGGCAATGGACCTGCCCAGCAGAGTCTCGGAATACGACAAAATCAAATCCAAGCATGCGCACATGGACCGGCGTTTCTTGCACGTTCTCACTCAACTCCGCGACGTACCAGAAATTCATAAACATGTCGTGTTCCCCTATTATTAGGTACCAAGGCCGTAGCCCGGCATATTTTCTATAGATCAACTTGCAGTCATAGCGGTCGATCTAAGGACCTCAAAGGCTGTTCCTACCCCTGACCGCATTTTGGCTATTCCGTCTGTTTACGTGCCATATTCGAGGCCAGATCAATGCTGCCTTGCGACTAATTCCTAATCTAATCGGACAGTTTCATAGGAAACATAGCCGAAAGTCTGTTCAAAACCCTGAACGCGGGGAGCGAGTCCGATGAACCCGACGTTTTCGTGGAGAAGGATGCTGGCCGCATCGTCGCGGTAGTGGCGCATGACTTCATGCCGCAACGCGAGGGCTACGTCGGGATCAGTTTCCATCCAAGCGGCCTCAATAGTCGGCTGAATTTCTTCATCGCAGTACCAAGGTTCTGATTTGCGGCAGGAGTTAATATTCGTCATCTGGATTGAATCAAGTATGGGGTATGAGCCCCACTGCAACGTAAAAGAGTCAGCGTCTATGCGGCCACGGACAAAATCCATGAGGAAGCTCATCACAGGTTTTTGCTGAACATCAACTTGTATGCCAATGCGATTCAGATCGTCCGCCACGCGTTGGACAATTGAGCGCCCGTTGGTTCCACCGCCTGAGGTTTCTAGAGTCATGGTGAAGCCGTCAGCGTATCCTGCCTCAGATAGCAATTGGCGTGCGCGTGCGGGGTCATAGGCATAGGGAGCAAGCGTTGGATCGAAACCGTAAGCCTCCTGCACGGCCGGCTGGCTTGCCACAGCCGCGAGGCCATCAAGGAGCACATCTGCAATCGTTTGTTTGTCGACGGCATAATTCAACGCATGGCGAACTCGAATATCATTGAGTGGCGTATCTCGACCTTGCCCATATTGCAGCATGATCGAAAAAATAGACCCGTCTTTTACCGAGGTAACATCTCCACCAGCATTTCTTAAAAGGTCGAAGTCTTCCGGCGCTGTTTGATAAGCTGCGTCTAAGCCTCCTGAGAGCACGGCTTGAACGCGTGAAGACGGATCAGGCAAAACGATGAACTCAACACCGTCAACCTGCATTGGCCGCCAAGACGAGCTGCTTGCCCGAGCAATCGCCCGCGCAGCTTCCCATCTTTCGATAACAAATGGGCCGGTTCCGACAGGGGTGAGGGAGAATTGTTCAATACCCATGCTTTGCCATGCATCTGGCTCGACGATGAGAAGAACAGAGGCGTAGCGGGGCAGCATGGGAACGGGAACCTTGGTCATGATGTCGACGGTGCGCGCGTCGACGACCTTCGCGCCTGATAGAAATCGAAAGTCTCGCCTTAGGCCTTCCATCTGGGGGCCAGGCCCAGACAGATAGTTTGCCGTATGGGCGACGGCGGCGGCATTGAAAGGCCGACCATTTGAGAACACGACGTCGTCGCGCAAAGTAAAGCGCCATGTTAGATCGTCCAGCGCTTCCCAATGGGTAGCCAGCCATGGTTCAACCGCACCACTCATGTTTACGCGTGTTAAGCCGTCAAAAATTCCGCCTGTCACCAATATGCTTGGTGATTGAATATTTGAGAACGCATTGCCCTTTTGTGTTGGTAAGCCGCCTAGGCCGATCTTGAGAATTTTCTCTTGTGCGCCATGAGAAGGCAGTGGCGTCATCGCACTGGAAGCGAGTGCGCCGACAAAAGATCTCCGAGAAAGTCGGGTCATTGAAGTTCCCTTATCGAGAAGCGGATAACGCTGATAAGTCAGCGGCGACGTGCGCAATGGTGTCGCCCCAGTCATGCCAACGGGTCTGCCGGTATAGTGTCATTGAGTCATACCATGGACTCGCGGAACCGTCCTTGAACCAGTACCAGGGTGCGCCGCCGTAGACGGCCCGAGGTACCATCGTCCAAACCGGCACGCCTAATGCGCCGGCCATGTGCGCAGCTGTATTGCTGTTGGATATGACGAGGTCCATGGCGGCGACCTGGCTTGCAAAAGCATCTAGGTTTTCTAGAGAGTCGACCTCTGGGTCCTTCATGATGGGACACCCAGTCGCCGATTCTGAGCGCGCTATCTCATCGCTATGTTCGCCGTATTGGAGCGAGACAAACATCGTCCCGGCTGTGGCTAGAATAGGCGACCATAATTCAAGCGGAATTGATTTTTGCCATCCATCTTTGGCGCGAGCGGTATGCCAGGCAATGCCAACGCGGAGTGCGCTTGAATCTTTCGCGCTATAGCGATCTACGAAAATGCTTCGGTGATCCGGGTTACTTGCCAAATAGGAAGATTGTTTGGGAAATGCGCTGAGGTCTGGTCGAAGAAATTCGCACAGGTCACCGGCGGCGGTTTGCCAATTAATCTCTAGGTCGCCGAGTGTTGGGTCTGTCGGGCTGGTTCTCGCTACAACAGTCGCCTGTGGAAAAGACCGGGCAAACAAGGGAACCAATCGCTGTTCTGTTTCTATGACAACATGCTTGGCCATTTTCAGAAGGTCTGGAATCATGCTGGCGTGCAGAAGCTCGTCGCCGATGCCTTGTTCACCCCAAACCAGAATGGATTTGTCAGCCAGGTCGCTGCCGTCCCAAGGGGGCAATGGATGATCGCGCCGCCCCGAGAAATCTGGCGGAAGTCGAAACCGCCACCGTTGGCCGTCCCATCCTTCGGCGATGCGACCGTCGAGCAAGAGTGGAACGCTTCTATCCATGTGGCACTTGGGATCATCAGGCGATTGCGCAATTGCTTCGTCGAGTTCGGTAAGGGCCGCATCCGTGCCTCGTATTTCATTTACCATGTGGGCCAAATTGACTCGGGCGACCGTCATCTTTGGGTCAATCTCTAGAGCGCGTCTGAATGCGGTTTCGGCCTCGTCATGGCGGTCTAGAGTTCGCAGTGCGAGTCCACGAGTGTTCCAGGCCTCTGCATTATTCGGAGCCAGGTCTATGGCCAATTCGAAATCGCCAAGGGCAGATACAGAGTCCCCTGTCTTCAGTCGGCCTGATCCCAGTGACAAGCGGCTCGGCACATCAGACGGGTTAAGCGTTGCATAGTGCTCAAGCGGGGGAATGCTTTCTTTAAAAAGCTCCGCATCTTGTAAGGCGAGACCGAGGTTCCTCCATGCAGACTGTATATGCGGGTGTGTCTGAACAAGGGATTTGTAGTGTGCTATTGCGCCGGCCAAATCGCCCGCTTCTTTGAGGGCTTCGCCGAGGTTGACGCGGGCTGGATCCAAGTTGGGCTGAAGCTTAAGCGCTTTTTCGAAGCATGCCCGCGCCTTGGCTGGATCCCCCTGTCGCAGTCGACAGTCCCCCAAAGTATTGAGGCCAGCCGCTGTCAGCTTATTTTTTCGCGCCAAGGACTCTACTGCTGCGGCCGCGGCGTCGATTTGACCTAGCGCGAGCAGTGCCTGTGCCAAGCTATTGGCAAATGTGGGATTGGACTTCTTAGCTTTCACCGCGGCTTGAAGCAGTGGTAAGGCGTCTTGCGCCATTCCCATTTTTAACCGGCTGAAGCCGCTAATGTGTAAGGCGTCGGGATTGTTGGCTTGATGTTGTAGGAGTTGGTCGGCAATCGAAGCAGACTCGGAATAACGTCCGGCGTTGCAGTGAGTTACTGCCGTCTGGAGGGTCGCGTTCAAATCGTTGGGTGTCGGTTCTGACATAAATGGAATTCACTCGGCCGTGATCTCGATCAGCAAGGGATGATGGTATCGTCTCTCATTGATCTTCAACAGATTTTAGAGTGGGAATCGCACATATGACTGAATTCACCAAGTACGCGGCCGCGTTCGCGGCGAACTCTTGGCAGGAATGATTGTTTCGCTATGGTTGACCGTGGAATGGGGTCTGTTGAGACCATAGGGGGATGATATGGTGGCGATTACGGCACGACGATTGTACGTCGATGGACCATACGGACAGGTGCATATACGAGAAGCGCGCCCAAAATCCGGTGAGTCGAGTAAACCGCCGCTGATCTGTTTTCACCAAAGTCCTGTGTCGGGCGCCCAATATCGTCCGTTCCAAGATGAAATGGCTAGGGATCGCATCGTCTGGTGTCCAGATACGCCTGGCTTCGGCGGATCAGATGCGCCTCAGGATGTTGTCACGATTGGTGATTATGCGAATGCGATGGCAACCGTGATCGACGCTCTCGGTTATGGCGATGACGGCGGTGGCGCTGTAGACGTTTTTGGCGGCCACACCGGTAGTGTAATCGGTACTGAATTGGCTGTCAGTCGGCCCGCGTCTGTTCGGAAAATCATATATCCTTCTGTGGCTTTGTTTTCCAACGAACAAAAGACGATGATGATGCAGCGTTTTGGTGGCCCGCCTGAATATTTTACTGATCCAGATTTCGTGGCTAGCACTTACAAGCAAACCGTTTTGGATGGTCACCCTGACCTTGATCCCGAACGCCGATTGGAATTGTTCACCGAGCGCCTGCGATCCGGCATGAAGGCGTGGTACGCGCCTGAAGCGGTGATGAGTTACGACGCAGAAGGCCAACTTAAGAAGGTGACGCAGTCGGCTCTCGTCCTTGTCCTCGACGATATGCTTGCGGAAAATACGCGCTTGGCCGGAACGTTGGTCCAAGACGCGACTATTGTTGAAATGATGCATATCCCTCACGCACTGGCCTGGGACAAGCATGCAGAAGAAATAGCGCACTCTGTTCGGGTGTTTCTCGATGCGACGCCATAGGAATTTATGGGTTACTTCCGATTTCTACTAGCCCATCCTCGGTTCTTGAGTTTCGGGTTTGGGCTCAACGTCTTCGTTGCACTTGGTCAAACGTTTTATGTTTCTCTTTACAACGGTGAAATTCGCTTAGCGTTTTCTCTCAGTCATGGAGAACTCGCCGCTTTATACGGATCCGCAACCATCGTTGGCTCTGTCCTCCTACTTGCGACCGGTCGCTTGCTCGATCGTGTCGATTTGAGATGGTTTGCCGCCATAACAACCGTTCTCGTTGCCATCGGCTGCTGGCTATTTTCAGCAACGACAACGGTCGTAGGACTGTTTGCCGCAATTTTTGCAATTCGTTTTGCAGCTCAAGGTTTGTGGGGTGTCTGCGCCCAAGTGAGCATGGCGCGTTATTTTGACGCTGATCGAGGCAAGGCCGCCGCTGTTGCCGGTACCGGGTATTCACTCGGCTTTGCGATTTTTCCGTTGATCGGTGCGTGGCTGCTCACCAGCTACGGGTGGCGTGATGCGTGGTCGTTGTCGGGCTGGTTTGTGCTGCTGGTTATACTGCCGCTCATCATAATCCAGCTGTGGGGGCACGGTAGCCGTCACCGCGCCTACGAAGCCAAGCTGGATACGCTATCAGACGCCTCGAATGAGACCTCAACTCAGCAATGGACTCTGTCCGACGTTCTGACCGATATGCGCTTTTGGTTGATTCAGCCGTGCATGGTGGTCGTTCCCTGCGTTGTCTTCTCAATCCAATTTCATCAATTATTCTTGGTGGAAACAAAAGGCTGGGACCTGACGGCTTTCGCTGGAAGCTACAGCATTTATGCTGCCGTATCCTTGTTCGCGACATTGATGTGTGGGTCGTTGATTGATCGTTATAAGTCTTATCGCCTCATCCGTTTTTGTGTTTTGCCGTTGATACCCGCACTCTTAGCGCTCGCCATTTTTGACTCACCCCTTATCATTCCAATCGTAATGGCTTTAACAGGCCTGACCTTTGGCTTGAGTTTGGTGGTGTATGTCACGATCTGGGCAGAACTCTATGGCACCAAGCACATGGGTGCGATCCGCTCGTTTAATATCTTTTTCAATGTGACCATTGCATCGGGTGTCATGGTTTTAACCGGATGGTTGATCGATCAAAGCACGACTATTGCGATGATGTCTGCCGGCGGTATTGTCTTCGCGCTGATATCGTTGATTTGCCTTGAGGTCGCCAGCCGCGTACCCAGCCCGCGGCTAAAAAACGCAACATAACTTAGGGTGATGTAGGAATGTCCCGTAGAACGATTCTGCTCAGCCTTAGCGGTCTCGTCGTTCTCGCGGGGTTGATCTTTCTGTGGTCGAACCGCGTCTTGATCTATCGCCACTACACTCAAGGGACACCCAACCAAGTCAATGGATACACCTGGTATGAGCCGACAGAAGAGATTGCGGGCAATCACGATGGTTTTTTCGCAATCGTCCAGGCGGATCAGCGGACCGTATCAGCTGACGCGATTTCTAAAGCCAGTGCCTACGCGAAGAGCAAGCGCTCGGAAAGCTTGTTGATCTGGCACCGCGGAGCTCTCCAGCACGCCGAATACTGGCTTGGGTTGGGCCCAGAGGATGTGGTCAATTCGCGCAGCATGCATAAAATGGCCGGCGGCCTATTGATCGCCCGCGCCATAGCCGACGGGGTCATCAACTCGGTTGATGACCCCGTAGCCAACTACATTCCAGCATGGCGCGGCACAGACAAAGCCACCATCACCATTCGCAATGTGCTGCAGATGTCGAGCGGTCTGCGGTGGTTTAGTATCCGTGATACGCCACCCTTCGGGCTCAGTTCGCGCCGTTACCTTGACCCAGAGTGGGATCGCGTGTTGTTGGATGAAATCCCGATGTCTTTCACACCAGGCACGGAATACGACTACAGCGATACCACTGCCGACGTCATGCCGCACATCATTCAAGGTGCGACAGGCAAACGTTATACTGAGTATTTCTCCCACGCTCTAATTAAACCGTTGGCGGCGCAGGGTGGGTTTCTTTGGATCAATCGAGAGGGCGGTATGCCGCACGGCGGCTGTTGTCTGATGTTGCCGCCGGAGACATGGCTGCGGTTCGGACTGTTGCTGTTAAACGGCGGCGCGTGGAATGGTCAGCAATTGCTGCCGGACACATGGATGACCGATATGCTGACTCCATCCGAGAACAAAGAGCAATTCGGCTTGATGATCTGGCTTGGCAAACCGTATCTCGAACGGCGGCTGTATCACCGCCCAGAGTCGCCAATTAACCAGGTGCCGAAACCTGGCGTCTATAATTCCGAGCCGTTCCTAGCTGACGATCTGTTTATGTTTGATGGGGCTGAAGGGCGGATGGTCTATATTGTTCCGTCTGAGGATTTGGTCATTGTTCGCACCGGCTTCCGACCCCCGGCTGGCGAGTCGGAGTGGGACAACGCCTTTCTTCCAAATACGATCATGCGCGGTATCAAATCGACCGGCGAGGAGCGGCCATGAAGAAGGTTTCTACGGGGTTGGTCGCGGTCGTCGCTCTTATGGCGGCACTGATTCTCCTCGACGCGACCTTTTGGAACCGGTTTCTCACGATTGGCAATCAAACACCTGTCACTTACCCCGGATGGATTGGGCCAACGGCGACGGTTGCGGGAGACTTTGAGCATGAGCTTCTGACCGCCGATCCAGGCGGGCGGGTTTTGTCCGACGAGGCGATCGCCGAACTTGTTACTTATGCAGAGGAATTGGACTCGTTCTCTCTGCTGGTTCATCACGCCGGTGCCATTCAGTTCGAAACCTATTGGCGAGACTTCGGTCCCGACGACGTAACCGAGACCTATTCCATGGCGAAGTCTGTCCTGGGAATCATGATTGGGTTTGCAGTTGGGGACGGTGATATCGGTTCTATAGACGACCCGGTTATAAAGTACGTTCCTGAGTGGGTGGGGACTGGCCGTGAGTCCATGACCGTGCGCCATGCGCTGAGCATGGCTAGCGGCCTGGAACACCACCGGTTCAATTTTACGCTGGCACAAAACCCCTATGGCAAAGCGCTCCGCCTGTTCATTGGCACCGATATGGAACAGGCCATCTTGCGTTTCGGCCTCGATGCGGAGCCGGGAGCTGAGTTTGCCTATAACAGCGCTAATTCTCAGTTGCTGATGTTGATATTGCAGCGTGCGACAGGTCGGGCTTATGCCGAGTATGTCTCGGAAAAGTTATGGCGGCCCCTTGGCGCAAAAGACGCGACCCTTTGGATGGATCGTGAAGAGGGGATGCCTAAGGCGTATTCGTTCTTTCAAGCGCGACCGCGGGATTGGCTGCGTATTGGTTTGGCGATCAAGAACGGTGGTGCTGTAGATGGCACTCAAGTGATCTCAGCGGATTGGCTGGCACGGATGCAGTCCCCATCGCCTAGTAATCCTAAGTACGGGCTCCAGATGTGGATTGGCAGTCCTTATGTGCCGGAGCGATTTTACAATTCCAACACACCCTTCGGGGTTAAGCAGGCAGAGCCCTTTGTCACAGACGACGTTGTGTTCTTTGACGGCGGTGGTGGTCAGCGGGTCTATGTCATTCCGTCGGCAGATTTGGTGATCGTTCGCACGGGTATGTCGTCGTCCGCGTGGGATGACGGCATTATTCCTAATATCGTTCTACGCGATCTAGGTTTTGAGCAGGGAGGGTCCTAGTGACACATTTTACACGCCGTCGCGCGCTGGCTGGCGGGTTGGCCTTGGCCACGTTGCCAACCGCGTCTTTCGCTGGCACTGGGCTACCGGCTGACCCGGCAGAGCAGAACGAAGCTTATGTCAAAATTCTCGGTCGCACCGATGAAGGGCGTGTTACGAAAAAGACTCGCGGCATTGTCATGGCCGTTCTGCCAGATGCTGTCGTTCCTCTCTATGGATTCCGCAACAGTGAGTCAGCGTGGTGGCGCAAGATTGACGATGCCAGTTGGGTCCGTTTTCCTTCGGTGTTGTCCTTTTTTACCGATCTTCAAACCGATACGTTTATCGATACGTTCGAGAGCCCGTTTAACGGTGAGACAGTTACCCTTACGCCGAGTTTTATTCGTCACAAAGAGGGCGAGCTGTTTACGCCGAATGGACATTACTACGGCAGCATGAAGCGTACATTTCCGGATCGGTATCCCGAGAAGCCGTTACAACTCAATTGGACACGGGACGGGGATGACGTTCGTCTTCAAAGATCATCCAATTTCCCTCCAATGATTCCTCAGCCTTCATTGGAGTCGGTGTCCTTTTTTTCCAACGAGTCCGAAGTGTTTGATCCCGCCGTGACCGACGCCCACTACCGGTCCGCGGGTTGGAATATCTTCTCGGGCGTCCGTGCACCCTACCAAGCGTTGGGGGTTCTGCCCGGTCATGCAATTTGGCATTTCGACGCCGTTAAGCTCGACGACGTTGACGAGTGTGATGCCGACTATCTGAAGAGGGCGCGCGCTTACACGCCTCTGTATGATCAGTCACCAGAGCTGGACGAAGGTCCGTCTTTCTTTGAGCGCTTAATGTCCAACCGGCAGCCCTAACAAGCTACTCCGCTGCTTCGGCCGTCGCGGTTTTCCAGCTTAAGAACCGTTCACCGAGGAGGCGGCCCATCGTTAGGCAGCCACCGACGCTTGAGCCGCCGAGGTAGGCGTTGCCCCAGATGCCCATGCCAAGCATTTCACCACCCGCGTATAGATTGGGAATGGCTTTGCCGTCCGCATCTAGGATGCGCAGCTCGTTGTCGCAGGCGATGCCGGCGAAGCCAACCACTGAAATGGCGTAGTGCTTGATGGCGTAGAACGGACCTTTCTCAATCGGGGCGGGGGTATGCTTGCGGCCCCAAGGGTCGGACTCAACCACTCGGCCTTTGTTGAACTGATCGACAGTTGTTGCCAGATTCTCAGCCGGTACACCACACGCCTCAGCTAAACCCTCAATGGTATCGGCGCGGCAGTAGTCGGGGTGGGTTGCAAAAGCGCGTTCGATTTTCTCCGCGTCCCAGCCCAGAAATAGCTGCGGCGCTTGATCCAAAATACCTTGGTCGTAAACCAGCCAACATGTCCAGTCGGATTGGTTCATCACAGTCCGTTCGCGGAAGTCCTGGCTTTCTTCTTCTTCATTGATGAAGCGACGACCCTCGTTGTTGACTAGAATTTCCCACGGCGCGCGCATGGAGGGGAAAGTCATTGTGTGAATCCAGTGATCGTCTGGTTTATCGACATCGACAGTGCCGCCGAAGGTCATGATTAAGTTGTCAGCCAACTGAACCTTGGCGCCCAGCTTGCGGGCTTGCTCAATGCCATCACCTTTAGAATGCTTGTAGGTGTAAACCCGCTTCGGGCGATTATGGAACTCTTTCCAGTGCGCGTCGCTGTTGGAATATCCTCCACAGGCAAGCAGAGTTGCAGACGCTCGAATCTCTTCACTATCGCCGTTTTCCGTTTGGACGACGATACCGCCAATCGAACCGTCTGCATCGACAATGAGATCCGTCATGCGGGTCTTGAGGCGTAGTTCAACGTTCCCGCTTTCGAGCACTTTGTTAAAGGCAGTTTCAAGAACAGCGACGTACGCCTTGCCGGCTGTTGCCGGTGTTGTTATCCGTGCTACGGAGTAGGGTTCATGCCCTTGACCGAGGACCGGATTGTCCTCTGGATACTCAAGGCCAATCGACATAATCCAATCAAGCGTATCGGCAGAGTTTTCCTGCCACAGCCGCAACTTGTCGTAGTCGCCGGTGCCGTGGTTGATGTCGATGCAATCCTGGAAATGCTTTTCCGGCGAGTCCTCAATGCCTTTCTTTTTCTGCAAGGCAGAGCCGGCGGCACTCATAGAGCCGGAAGACAAATGTAATGTTCCGCCGACCTTATCAGCAACGTCGACTACCAGTACTTTAGCGCCGCGTTCTGAAGCCTTGATGGCGGCCGGTATGCCAGTGGTGCCGGCGCCGACGATGACGATATCCCATTGATTGGACATGCTGTGGTTCCCTTGCGTGTTAGTCTGTATTCAGGCTTTTAGCGTGAGTTTGTTTGTGAGTCTCGCGTCTTGTTAGGCGTCAGCCCAGGCCAAGACGTCGGGAATGTAACGTTCCGCTTGGGCCAGATAAGCCGGTGATAGGTCATCAAAACTCTTGAGTTTGCTGCCGACGCAATGCCAAACGGAGTGTCCGGGGCGGTCGCCCATCTTTAGGAAGCCTTGCCACGGGGCCAGAAACACGATCCCGAAAACAGAATCGACGCGCTCGAGATCAGGGTTACGAATTTGATCCAGGGGGACTGTAGTGGTGCCATATTCCCCCAATGGTATTGGACGCTGGTCTGGGTATTTCCGTTGTCCCACCATTTGGACGTTCTCGCCCATTTGGGTCCAGGTCAGGGTCAGCGCGCTCTCCATATTTGAATCGATATCCGCGCTCCAGTTTTCACCTTTCTTTGCGTTGGTATCCAAGGCGAACTGCGCGCTGGTCAC
Source organism: Alphaproteobacteria bacterium (assembly GCA_012103295.1). Lineage (GTDB taxonomy): Bacteria > Pseudomonadota > Alphaproteobacteria > Rhodospirillales > Rhodospirillaceae > WLXB01. The sequence goes on from WLXB01000005.1 coordinate 51,266, forward strand.
GCGTCCATCGTCGCCGACATAATACAAACTGCGCGACCCGATGGTATTGGGCGCGACCAGATTGTCTTCGCCAGTCCAAGGGTTGCGGAAGGTTTTGCCGTTGAGGACTTCGCCGGTCTCAGGGTCTTTGAATATGGTCATGACTTTTGACCAGACTTCAAAACGTCCGTCGTCGCGCGGTAGCACCAATTTTGTCTCGCAGCTTTCACAGTCGAATACGACTTTGGGATTTTGGTCCGGCGTCACAGCGATGTAATACCCACGCCACGCGTTTGGAGCGGGTTTGCCCGATAGATCGCCTTGAATACGGAGATAATCGCGGAGTTCTTGCTCTTGGCTGGTGTGCAGCGCGTGATCCTCCGCGCGACCTTGTCTGACCCCTGCGGCGGCTAGTGTGCCTATCCCACCCAGACCTAGATTAAAGCCGCGTCGGGAAAGTATAGGTCCGGACAAAACAGACATGAGCGCACTCCAAGAAATCCAAAGTGTGAGGGTGTAGCGGCCTCATCAGATTTTGCCATCGTAACACTATGGGTTGATCAGCGTACGGTCGCATTGCTCCCGTCCGCTGACCTGCTTAGAGTCCGGTCATGGTTAATCTTGCCGACAAAGTCGCATTTGTATCTGTATCCGATGGCCCCATTAGTCGCGCCTGCGTTGCGTCGCTTAAAGCCGCTGGTGCCAAGGTGTGTGCCGCTGGTAGCGGCAACGCTGATCTTAATCTTGAAGTTGATAAATATGACCCAGCATCCTGGGACACAGCGTTCGATGTTTGCTCGCAGAAACTCGGTGGGTTGGATGTATTAGTTATCCCAACTGCAGGTCCATCATCTCAGCCGATAGAAGACGTACCGCTAGAGGACTTTGTTTCTGCCCACCGGGCGATGGTCGTTCCAGCATTCTTGGCTCAGAATCGTGGGATCATTGCCATGCGTAAAACAGGCAATGGCGGCGCTGTTGTGCACGTCATCCCGGCGGCGGCCCGGTCAGGATTGGATAGTGCGGTAGCTGCTTGTACCGCCAGCGCCGGTATTTTGTTCTCGTCTAAATCGGCCTCTCTTGAATGCGCAAAGGAGAAGGACGGCATTGTCGTCAACGCCGTGCTAGTGGGGCCGGTCGCGGGTGAGCCGCAGTTGCCCTATCCGAAGGATGTCGCCGCTGTGCCGCCTCAGGCTGTGGCGGACGCTGTCTTGTTTTATGCAACCGACGGCGCGGTTTATATGAGCGGTATGGATTTGCCGGTCGATGGCGGGTTTTTGGCGGGATGAGTGAGATGCCTAAAACCGATCAATTGGCGGGGAAGGTGGTGCTGATTACTGGCGGCACGTCCGGTCTTGGTCGATGGACGACATTGATCACGGCGGCCCAGGGTGCCACCGTGATTTACTCCGGTCGAAACGCCGAGGGTGCCGCTGAAACAGATCGGCGCCTTAATGAAGCAGGTCTCAAGGCGGAATATTTACCTCACGACGTCACTAAGGAAGATGAGTGGCAGAGTGTGATGGATAACGTATTGAAGCGTTATGGTCGCTTGGACGGTTTGGTCAATAACTCGGGCGTGTCGCGCCTGAAGCCGATGGATCAGCTCTCGCTGGAAGACCTGGAGTATCTGTTGTCGGTCAATGTCGATGGCATGTTCTTGGGTACGCAGTACGCCTTCCGCGTGATGAAGATGCGCGGCGGGTCCATCGTCAATATATCTGCGCTCAACGCCTTACGCGGCTCGCCCAATTCAACGGGCTACGGCATGGCGAAAGCGGGGACCACTCATCTCGCCAGAGCAGCCGCGATTGAAGGGCGCAAATACGGTATTCGTGCCAACGCTGTTCACCCTGGTGTCCTGTTTGAAGACGGTGACAAAGCGTCTCCCGGTGCCATTGCCTTATTCGGCGAAGAGGGGGCGCAAAAATTTGTTCAGTTCAATATCGATACAACACCCCTTGGTCGGCTCGGACACCCCCGTGATATTGGAACGGCAGTGGCTTTTCTTTTGTCGGATGCGTCTCGCCATGTCACCGGCACCGCCGTATCTGTTGATGGTGGTCGGATGGCCGGCGAATATTTGCATCATGGCATTAAGTCTCAAAAATAACCCTAGGAGGACTCACGATGAAATCGCTGTATTTCTGCATTGCTGGTGCACTATCGCTGGGGTTCGCCTCCGCGGCGTTTGCAGACGAGGTCAATCATCAAAGCCTGTTGCTTCGCTCCGTGGCGGTGACCTGCAAGGTTGAAGAGTCGATTGCTTTTTATCGCGATATCATGGGGCAAGAGGTCATAGAGGACCAAACATTCACGGGCAGCGGTATTCAAAAGTACATTGATGTTGAAGACGGGGGCGCCGTGCGCTTCGTCATCATGGGGGGGTCAGGCAAATACCCCGGTGGTCAAGTGGTTGGCGGCAATATCGCGTTCATGGCGATTGTCGACACAGATGACCCGGCGTGTAGCGGTGACGTCGAGAATCGCCGTGGCCGCCAAGGATCCACCATTCTGCCGCATCGGGTCAGTAATATTGATGAAATCGCCAAGCGGGCCAAAGCTGCTGGTCATGAAATTTTATTTGATGTCAAAGCCTCGGGCACTGGATTATCCCGCAATATGATGTTGTTTGACCCTAACGGTAATATCGTCGAAGTGTTTCAAATCAACGTTACGCGGATCAGATAATCTAAAAATTCCCTTAGTCGTATACAGTGTATAGGCAATGGGAGAGGCGGCATTTCGATGAAAAATACATGGATGACCTTAATTGCGGCTCTCATCTGTTTCGTGGGGGCGACGGCCATGGCTGCGGACACCCGCAAAGTCGGCGTGCTGTATGTGGTTCATGGCGGCGTTGATAGTACAAACGTGCAAGTCCTGTGGGACAGCACGATGCAGATTTTTTCTTACGACCAGCACTCTGCAATTTACCAGCGGGTTATCTGGAATGAAGACGTATGGCCTACGGTGATGGCGTTTGGCGATGGCCAAAGCTACAGCAATGTCGCGTCTCAACTCGATAAATATGCCTTTGAAGACGAGCGCATTGGTCACGACCCTAACAATCAACTTACTGAAAAACAGATGAGCGATATGACGGCTGCGCTCAAAAAGCGAGAAGCTGATTTGGGCGTAACCTTTGTTGTCGACAAAGCGCAGTGGCTTGGCCCGACAGATCAAACAAAATACCTGCCTGAGCCGCGTCGCCTCTATGAGCCTCAAATCGAAGGCGGTGCGCGCTTATCCTATTGCGGCAGCGAAACGGATGGAGGCCCGTGGCCTGATTGCGACCTGGAGCGCTACAATGTTGACGGCCCGGCTGAGCGCCTGCTGGCGCAAGGTGTCGACGAAATCATCATGATCGATATGACGACCGCCGGTGTTCGGTTCTGGAAGACCTATGACGTTGTCTCGCGTTCACGTGACGTGGTTGATCGCTACAATGCGACGCACGGAACAGATATTCCCGTGACCTGGGTCAACGATCCGACTGATTTGATGCGGGACTCATTCCCCCTAGAACCGCAAGGTTGGACTCGCAGCCTGGGTGCGCCGATTAAAGACCGAGCGGTGCCGCTAACCGACCGGCCTAGCCCGATTACAGAAGATCCAGAATTTGCTGCGCTCTATATTGATGGCATCGAGGCCCGCCTAAACCCCGCCATAGCAGATAAAGATACGGCGGTGATGTTTGTGAATCACTCAATCCGCGACGGCAACGAAGTGTATGACCCCAAGGTCAACGACACCGTGGCACTCAATAACCTCATTAAGGCGGAGGTCATGCGCACCCATCCTGACATTGATCCTGAAAACGTCATCGGGACTTGGATGGGGCTTCGCGTTGAGAACCCCAACATCGAGCTCGGCGGTCGTGTGCGGTCCAATCTCGAGCGCTCGCGAGAAATGCGTGCTGAGAATCTTGGGCACCGGTGGCTGTACGAAACAGACAAGGTACCGCCGGGCGGCGATCAGAAATATTTCTATTGGGACGGACTAGAGTACCTCAAGGATCGTGGCGCTAAGCACATTGTTGTCGTTTTCACCCAGGTCGTGATCGACTCCGTTCTCACCTTGGTTGAACTCCCCAATCAAATCGGTGCGGAGCTTGGAACGAAAACGTGGCTCTACGACGTTGATGGAGACTTTGACCGTTACCCGGCTCATGGCATCCCGTTCGCTGATTACTGGGGGCGCCAGGTCCAAACTATGTGTCGCCCGGTCGACGCGCCCGTTGATGCGCCCAAGTCTGAGCCCTGCTGCTTTGTCATGGGGGGCTGCGGCACGTCACAGCCTTATCCACCGTTGCGGCAAACCCCAATTAATCGAGCAATGGAGGATACGGACCCCCATCTGGTGCGCGACCTCTCGGCCTATGGTGAGATCGGTTATGATCAAACGAATGGCGCGCCGGACGAAAACGGCCCTGTCCAGGATCAGTTCACCGGGACATGGGCGATCTGGGCTCCTATCAGTGGTGATCCGCGTATGGGTGAGCTTCTAGCGGGTCATGTCGTCCGCCACATGGAGACGCGCCAGACAAAGGTTCAAAAAGCTGAACGATAGGGTGAAGGTTTGGCCATGATGATCAGATTAGTTTTTGCTCTAGCATTCGTATTCCCCGTGGCCGCGTTTTCGGCGGACGCCTATAAGCCGTTCACTGGGCCTCTTGATGTCGTTGTCGCTGACCAAATCGTTGTAGACGGAGATGACCGCGCACTGGCTCTTCGCGTGGCGTATCCGTCAAACGGCGGACCGTACCCTGTCGTTATTCTATCGCATGGTGGCGGCTGTATTGGCGGCAGTTACAGCATTGTTGGAGACCACTGGGCATCCCACGGGTACGTGGTGATCCAACCGACTCACCCTGACTCTCGATCCACAGGGTTCGACATGGCTACAGTTGAACCGCGAGTCATGGAAGGGATCGTGCGCCGACGCATGGTCGATATGTCTTTGGTGCTTGATCACTTGCGGCTCCTAGAAACCCAAGTTCCAGAGCTCGCTGGAAAAATGGATCACGAATCCCTCGTGGCAGCGGGGCATTCCATGGGGGCGGCCACAACGCTTTCGGTGACCGGTATGGTCATCGAAAACCCGTTCAGTAGGCAAAAGATCGCTTCTCAGGAAGATCGCTTTGATGCCGCGCTGCTTCTCAGTGAGCCCGGCCACAACCCAACCTTACCCGAGGAGCCTTGGCGCGTTCTCTCGGTCCCCACCTTTGTTTACACGGGCACCGACGACTATGGCTCCGAGTCGCGCGAGAACTCAAATATTCCGTTTCAATACAGCATGGTGAGTGAAGCGCCAGACCAGGCCACGGCCAAACATCATCTTTGGATCGATGATGTTGATCATTATCTTGGCGGCGGTTGGTGTAGGGCGCCGTTGGAAGAGTCTTATGATCGTGAGGCCGTCACCATCCTAAACGGTGTAAGCACAGCCTTCCTTGATGCCTACGCGAAAACCGACCAAGCAGCGTTGGAATTCCTAGAATCGAATACCCTGCCGGCGGCGGCCGGATCGCGGCCGACCCTTAGCCAGCCTTAATCGCGCGGAACGTCTTTCTCTTTCCTGGTCATCGGCCTAGGCTTTCCGAGGCAGATTGGGAGAGAGACCATGCGACGTTTTATTTTGGCGCTAGCGCTATTGGCATTTACCACGCCCGTATCAGCAACCAACTCAAAGCCTGAGCTGGCCAAGGTCCTTGAAGACCTGCTGGCCTGGCTTCCCGGCGAGTACACGTCGATTCCGCAGGTTTTTTTGGAGCGCGCGCTGGGTGCGCCGCCCGATGGCGAGCATGAAATTTATTATCGTGTGTTTGCCGAGATTGACGCACCGCATTTGGCCGAGCACGTGATCTACACACAAATCCGTCTTGATGCTGACGACGGCACGGTATTCCCCGGCCAACAGGTTGTCTTCCTGATTTCTATCGATGAAGAAAAGAAATCGGTTTCAATCTCCGGCCGGCGCATCAAGGACGGCGAGAAATTTACCAACGCTCACCTTCACCCGGAGATGTGGCCCAATATCGAGCCCGACCCGGACTTCGGTGGCAACTGTACGTTCAATTGGCGTCGCCACGGTCAACAGCTTCGCGGTCTTCTCGGCGAGCATGGTGAATGCACTATGGTTTCCAAAAACAGTGGTCAACAAATGACCTGGGACGCGGAATGGATTCTGAATCCCGAGCAGTTGTGGATTTACGACAACGGTTATTTTTCAGATGGAACTCTATTCGTTGGCCGTGAAGATCGCACCCATCTTCGTATGTCCAAGGCGAAGCGTTATGAGTGCTTTACCTCACTACGTTTTGAAGACGGTACAACCCAGGTCATCAATCCGTTCTTCATGCATGACCGGGGTGACATCTTCACATTTGAAACAACGGAAGCTGAGCCGCGTGAACTCCATATCGAATTTCTGAATTCACTGTGGCCGTCAAACTCTGGGCGCAATTATGTCGATCTCCTGCGGTTGACATTGCATGACGGTGAGCCAGGCGAGTTCGCAGACGAAGACGTGCTCGGTTTTGCCTGGGCAGAACCGGCCAGCAATCGAGTTGGTTTTACAACCGAATGGACGAGCGCCCGTTGCAAGGTCGCCAATCCGGACGACCCGAGGCTAAAAGCAGCAATGATGGGCGAGTAGGGGGCTTAAACAGCGGTCCCGCCGACGGTAAGCACGTCCAGCTTTAAGGTGGGTTGGCCGACACCAACTGGGACACCCTGGCCGTCTTTGCCACAGGTTCCGATGCCCGGATCGAGCATCATGTCATTGCCGATCATGGAGACTTCGGTCAGGCAATCGGGGCCATTACCAATCAGCGTTGCGCCTTTGACAGGTGCGCCGATCTTTCCATTCTCGATCATGTAAGCCTCCGTGGCCGAAAACACGAACTTTCCTGACGTAATGTCGACTTGGCCGCCGCCGAAGTTCACAGCGTACAGACCTTTATCAACCGACTTGATGATTTCTTCTGGGTCGTGATCCCCATTCGCCATATAGGTGTTGGTCATGCGTGGCATGGGGTGATGCGAGTAGGATTGTCTCCGGCCGTTGCCCGTCGGCTTGACCCCCATCAAGCGTGCATTGAGGCGGTCCTGCAAAAAGCCGACAAGAATACCGTCTTCAATCAAAGTGGTTTTGGATGTCGGGGTGCCTTCATCATCGATGGTCAATGAACCGCGTCGGTCCGTAATCGTGCCGTCATCAATCACGGTCACGCCTTTCGCCGCCACCTGCTTGCCCATTAGATCGTAAAACGCCGAAGTCTGCTTGCGGTTAAAGTCACCCTCAAGGCCGTGGCCGACAGCTTCATGAAGTAAGATGCCGGGCCAGCCTGGGCCCAGAACCACAGGCATTTCACCACCCGGAGTGTCGACACTCTCCAAATTGACCAGGGCCTGGCGCAAGGCTTCATCGACAGCCCCAGTCCAAGTGCTTTCGTCAAGGAAGTGACTGTAACTTGTCCGCCCACCTGTGCCGTAGGATCCCATCTCCATGCGGTCGCCCTCACCGACGACAATAGAGACATTCAAGCGAATGAGAGGGCGGATGTCGCCGACGGACATTCCTCCAGCCCGCATGATCTGCACCGCTTGCCAGGATGCTGACATTGACGCCGAGACTTGTTTGATTTTGCTGTTCTTGCCGCGGGCGTACGTATCAATGGCCTCAAGGGTTTTGACTTTGGTTTCGTACGGAATAAGCGGGAGCGGGTTTTCATCTGTGTAGAGGGCGCGATTTGTGCCTGTTGGCGGATCAGCCAATGTTCCGCCATGCCCTGTCTTCACCGCTTGCACGGTTTCCGCAGCCCGAGCGAGTGCGGCTTCGGTCATCGTGGTTGAATGAGCAAATCCCGTAGTTTCTCCAACTAACGCGCGCAGACCAAATCCCTGCTCCGTGTCGAACGACGCAGATCGAATTCGTCCGTCGTCAAAGCTCAGGCTTTCGGCTTGGCTGTACTCAAAATACAATTCGCCGTCGTCACAGCCGGACAGTGTGTCGGACACGGTTTTTTCGACCGACTGTTTGTCCATGCCGGTGCGGGTGAAAAAGAGATCGTCGGTGATGGAGAGATCGCTCATATCGAGACGGTGTCCTTAATTTCGATGTTAGGCGGCTTCAAAGGCCGAGGTGGACGTTGCAGCGTTCGGTCGCTTTGCAGAAGGATGGACAAGACGGGCGATGGTCACACCCAATGTGAAAAGGATCAAGGCGCCCGTTTGGTGCAGTAAGGCAAGCCAAAGGGGGACAACCAGGAGCAGGGTTGCAATTCCAAGTCCCGCCTGAACGAACGCCATAGTGATAAAGCCGTTGGCCAGCGTTTTGATCCGCGCAGAAGCCTTGCTTCTGCTGATTCGCCACCACGTCGCACCAATCAAAGCAACGAGGGTCATGCCCAAGATTCGGTGATTGAACTGGACCGTCATAATGTTTTCGAACCAATTCAAATACCAAGGAGCCATGTCATACAGGCCGTCTGGGATGATCTGACCGTCCATCAAAGGAAACGTGTTGTAGATCAGACCCGCGTTGAGCCCGGCGACAAACGCGCCTGAGACAACAACCAGCAAGACCGTCAGTGCAGCACCGAGGGCAAGGCGTGCCGTAACGGGTTCCGGCTCGGGTTCATCGGGTTCATCGCTCGCCTTCACTCCTAGAGCGACCCAGATCAAAAGGCCGTATACGACAAAGGCCAGAGCCAGGTGCGCAGCCAATCGGTACTGACTGACATCGGGCCGATCGACCAACCCGCTTGCAACCATGAACCAGCCGAGCACACCTTGGGCGCCGCCGAGAACGAGAAGGCCGCCCAAGGTCCAAGCGAACTTGCCACGGGCGCGGCCCGTCACGACAAACCATAAGAAGGGGAGTGCAAATGCGAAGCCAATTATACGCCCCCAGAGGCGATGCGTGTACTCAAGCCAATAGATGTCTTTGAAATCGTCGACGGTCATCCAGGAATTCACCTTCTGGAATTCCGGGTACTGCATGTAGTTCTCAAATTCTGCAGCCCACTCCCCGTCATTCAGTGGCGGTAGCAGGGTGAGGGGCTGCCACTCGACCATGGATAGTCCGGATTCCGTGAGGCGTGTCGCCCCTCCAAGAACAACCATGATGAAGACCATGCCTGCGCAAATCAGAAGCCACAGCCGCATGCGGCGAGCGTCAAGCGCTGAAGGTGTTGTAGACGTCATAGTGGTGTCCGAGTGCCGGTCGGTGAATGGTGTCCTGCTGATTTAGGCGATCAATGGGCCCACAACAAGCCCGCAACAAACTTGTGTTAGCGTCTGCCGTCGGGGTAATGGGGTTACACCCCGCTTGAACCCCGTGTATCACTGCGGTAATTGGCCCTATTAACCCGAGTCGACCGACGTCATGTCATCCGCTGTATCAGATGAGAAATGCCCCACCTACTCGGTTGTAGTCCCCGTTCTAAACGAGGCTGGGAATATTCAGCCGTTGATTGATGAGATCGCTGTGGCGATGGCTAGCCTGGCTGGCAACTCAAACCACGAGATTGTCTATGTGGACGATGGGTCGACGGACGGAACCACGGCTGATCTCGGCGCGGCGGTCAAAACCAACAAGTGCCTGCGTGTTTTTCGTCATGCAGAACCGTGCGGGCAAAGCCAAGCATTGATTACTGGTATTGATCATGCACGGTCAGAGTGGATCATTACCCTTGATGGTGACGGTCAAAATGATCCGGCAGACATTCACAAATTAATCGAAGCGCGGGACAGTGCCGTCGCCGCGGAGCCCGGATACGCCGAACGCTTTCTCTATGTCGGCTATCGCCGTCGCCGCAACGATAGCCTCGCCCGGCGCTATCAGTCTTGGTTGGCCAACGACATTCGCGGTTGGATACTCGGTGACCACACGCCCGACAGTGGCTGTGGGCTTAAACTTTTCCGCCGCGGTGTTTTTCTTCAACTGCCCCGCTTCAACGCGCTACACCGGTTTTTGCCGGCGTTGGTCATCCGAACTGGTGGCCGTGTCGTGTCGGTCGACGTTTCCCATCGCCCGCGTCTGCGTGGCGTTTCTAAGTATGGTCTATGGCGGCGACTGGGCATCGGCATCATCGACCTATTCGGTGTGGTGTGGTTAATAGCCCGTTCCACACGCCCCGAAATCTCTGAACAAAAGGACGTCAAATGAGTTGGTTTGTTACCTGGTTTGCCACCATGAATATTTTCAAGGCTTTCGGACTGCTGGGGCAGGCCGTATTTGGTTCCCGGTTTCTCGTTCAGTGGCTGGCCAGCGAGCGCCTCGGCAAGAGTGTAATTCCCCTGGCATTTTGGTACCTCAGCCTAATTGGCGGCGTGATCACCTTTTTTTATGCGATCTATATTGAAGAGCCGGTGTTCATCATCGCGCAATTCGGCGGCATCGTGATTTACTCTCGAAATCTGTTCTTTATCTATCGGGATCACCGGGCGACTCACGGGCTGATGGGGCCGGATCGGGACGTCTAAGGCCTCACCCTGGCTCCGATAGGGCAAACCCCAGGACCTCTGCGCCCTTTGTCCCCCTAGGGATGGCAAATTTTTCATAGTCAGGCTGTTGACGCCTGCTCTTTGAGTCCTTATCTAGCTGGCACTCGTTTGGGGGGAGTGCTAGCTAATTGCATAACCTCCTGATTTAAAATCGATTTATGACGCATACCAAGGACCTAAAAGGAGGTTTCAAATGAAATTTCGACCGCTGCACGACCGAGTGCTGGTCAAGCGCCTCGACTCAGATACCAAATCTGCTGGAGGCATCATTATTCCCGATACTGCGCAAGAAAAGCCCATGGAAGGCAAAGTGATTTCCGTTGGCGGCGGTGCGCGCGGGGAAGACGGCAAAGTGCAAAAGCTCGACGTAAAGAAGGGCGATCGCATCCTGTTTGGAAAATGGTCCGGTACGGAGGTCAAGGTTGACGGGGATGACCTGTTGATCATGAAAGAATCCGACATCATGGGCATCATCGAGAAATAGTGACGCTCGGCGACACAAACTCAAGTTAAGGGAAAAGCATTATCATGGCGAAAGACGTCAAATTTTCGACTGATGCCCGCGACCGCATGTTGCGCGGCGTCGATACCTTGGCCAATGCGGTCAAGGTCACACTCGGTCCCAAGGGCCGCAACGTTGTTCTGGATAAAGCCTTCGGCGCACCCCGCATCACCAAAGATGGTGTCACGGTTGCCAAAGACATCGAGCTTGAAGATAAGTTCGAGAACATGGGCGCCCAGATGGTTAAGGAAGTTGCTTCCAAGACCAACGACCTCGCCGGTGACGGCACTACAACAGCCACGGTTCTGGCTCAAGCCATCGTTCGCGAAGGCACCAAGGCCGTTGCTGCTGGCATGAACCCGATGGATCTCAAGCGTGGTATCGATACCGCGGTTGGCGCAATCACCGACAACTTGAACAAGCAGTCCAAGAAGGTGAAGACCAGCAAAGAGATCGCTCAGGTCGGCACCATCTCCTCAAACGGCGACAAGGATATCGGTCAAATCATCTCCGAAGCCATGGACAAAGTCGGCAAAGAAGGTGTGATCACCGTTGAAGAAGCCAAGGGCTTGGATACAGAGCTGGATGTCGTTGAAGGCATGCAGTTCGACCGTGGCTACTTGTCTCCGTACTTCATCACCAATGCTGAAAAGATGATCTGTGAATACGAAAATCCGTATGTCCTGATCCACGAGAAGAAGCTTTCTTCTCTGCAGCCGCTTCTTCCAGTTCTTGAAGCTGTTGTTCAGGCTTCACGTCCATTGGTCATCATTGCTGAAGACATCGAAGGCGAAGCACTGGCGACCCTCGTGGTTAACCGTCTCCGTGGCGGCCTCAAGGTTGCTGCTGTTAAGGCGCCTGGCTTCGGTGATCGTCGTAAGGCGATGCTTGAAGACATCGCGGTTCTGACCAAAGGTCAGGTGATTTCTGAAGATGTTGGCATCAAGCTCGAAAATGTCACGCTCGACATGCTCGGCCAAGCCAAGAACATCGACATCACCAAAGAAGAAACCACCATCGTTGATGGCGCTGGCAAGAAGTCCGACATCAACGGTCGTTGCGAGCAAATCCGCCGTCAGATTGGTGACACAACATCCGACTATGATCGTGAGAAGCTTGAAGAGCGTCTCGCCAAGTTGGCCGGTGGTGTTGCTGTGATCCGCGTTGGTGGAGCAACCGAAGTCGAAGTGAAAGAAAAGAAAGACCGCGTCGACGATGCCCTACATGCTACGCGCGCTGCCGTCGAAGAAGGTATCGTGCCAGGCGGCGGCGTTGCTCTTCTCCGCTCAGCCAGTGCTCTTGCCAAGGTTGAGGGCGACAATGCCGACCAGAAAGTCGGCGTTGGGATCGTTCGCAAAGCATTGCGTGTGCCATTAAAGCAGATTGCACAAAACGCTGGTGAAGACGGCGCTGTTGTTGCTGGCAAGGTTGATGAAGCCAGCCCGGCTACGACCGGCTTTGACGCTCAGTCGGGCAAGTATGTTGACCTGGTCAAGGCCGGCATCATTGATCCGACCAAGGTCGTGCGTATCGCTCTACAGGATGCGGCGTCTATTGCCGGTCTCCTGATCACCACGGAAGCCATGGTTGCAGAAATTCCTGCGCCAAATCCTCCGCCGATGGCGCCAGGTGGCGGCATGGGTGACATGGGTGGCATGGGCGGTATGGGAATGGGCATGTAAGCCTACCCACGCTCTACACTTTCGAGAAAGGGCCGCGTCTTATGGTGCGGCCCTTTTTCTATGCACTCTTTTTAAAGTCGTGGCTTGCCGGTATAGAGGGGCAACCTTGGAGTTTCCCCATGCCGTCAAAGTCATTCATCAAAGTTATCGGATTGATCCTGCTGCTCTCCCTTGGACCGGCATCCATCTACTTTCTGTACAAGCGCACCGGCGGATTGGAATCGCGTGATGAGCTCGCGTTTCATCGCAATATTCGATTTGAGTTCATGGCCGGTACCGATTCCGTGGACCTTCGACCGTTGACGGACTGGTCATGGGAAACGGTTTGCGCCTTTGGCAGCGGTCTCTCTCAAGCTGAGGTCAATGCGCTGGTCGGGTTTTCCTACGACAATTTTAGTCAGCTGACCTGGCGTAACCTATCCGACCATTGGACGTTGCTGTTCATTGATTCAGAGCGGGAAACCAGTTGGGGCTTGCACCGGCCAGTCACACCGATTCGGATTCCAACCGATGATATTTCTGGCTTCAACGCGGGTGAGGGCGCGCGTGGCTCTTGCGCTGAACATGACACTGCTCGCCTCGCGCTGGAACGCCGCGAAGTACCCTTGGGCAAAACACCGGTCGTCGCGCGATTGATTGATGAAGCTTCAGTCGCGGGCGAACAAGAAAATGTCTTGTCGCCCTAAGGCAGTGTCACGATTGTCGAGTTAATGTGACTAGTTTCGTCTCCGGTGCCGTAGACCCCATCATCGCCGGGCTGCAAGTCTGAGTGAACGAAATCCAAAATGCCATCGCCATTGAGGTCAATGGGGTAGGCGTTCTCCCCAAAGAATGAACTACCGTCACTAATAAGTTCGGGATCTTGGACCAAGAAGCTGCCTGCATTTTGGCCCAGGTGAACATAAGGGTTGGTGTCAGTAACTGACTCGGGAACGTTAGCCATGACAAGGTCCAACAATCCATCTGTGTTGAGATCTTCAGCCAACAGAGAGTTTGCTGGATTAACATTTAAGCCACTCACGGGATTGCTCGCAGCTTCCGTCGCGGATTGATCTCCCATAGTGCTTGCAGTGACGTCAGTAAACGTCCCATCGCAATCGTTTAACAGGACCTGCACATACCGGCCGGTAAATTCTTGGTCCGGATCAGTAACGTCGCCGCCCCTTTGATGGGCGAGAACCAAATCAATTCCACCGTCCTCGTTGATATCCAGGGCGACAGCGCCTCTAACATTCGTAAAGTCACTGTTGAACGCAACGCCTGGCAACTCAACGATATTTGCTTCGGGGAAGAAACCGGCACCATCGTTGTATATGATCTGATTGGCTTGCGGGTCTGCGTTATCTCGGACTCTTCTCAGTCTTCCCATAAAGAGGTCGAGGTGACCGTCATTGTTCAAATCTGAGAGTACATAGCGGGTCCAGCGTTTTATGAATGTTCGATCAGGGTCCCCGACTAGTATGGCGTTCGCTAACCTATTGTCGAAATCGACTGTGAAATTTCCAACGCCGTCGTTGATGTAAAAGTGAGCATTGGTTTGCTCAAACCCACCGTCGCTTTCCACGAGAATGTCCACATCCCCGTCGCCATCGATGTCGCCGCCCGCGGCACTCTTATGATGAAGTTCTGGTTTGCCTTGAAAAACGTTGATCGCATCGGCCAAATTTGTCGACACATTAAACTGCCCAGCGTTATTGCTGAGGAGCAAGGTCGCTGGCTGTCCAAGAAAGCCAGCGTCATTGCCCTCTTCGTTTTGACCTTGTCCAGCGTCCGCATGGCCAGCATCGAACACCGCGACGTCGTCGAGGCCATCCCCATTAAAGTCCGCTTGTATCCCACCCCTTGAGTCTGCGGTTTCGGCCGTGCCAACAATTACGGTAGAGGTAACATCTGTGAAGGTGCCATCGCCGTTGCTTTGCAACGCAACGATGGGGTCTTTCTCCAGACTGTTGGAGTTTGCGCCGCCCATGATGAGGTCATCTAAGCCATCGCCATTGAAATCAAGGCGCGCCAACACGTCATCCGCGATGGATGACAGCATCAACCGGGAACTGAATTGGTTTGTATACGTAAAGTCGGTTGCTCCGTTGGGGCGTTGGGCTTTCGCCGTTGTCGGTTTGCAGCTGAACGCGCCAAGGGCAGGGTTGGATTGAGACCCGGTCACGCGGGCTGCGTTAGAGACATCGCTCACTTGGCCCGAGCCACTGGACGCCAGCGCAAAGACACCGAGGTCCAAATCTGAAATCAATCGCAATTTCCAGAACCCTGAACTCTTGGGAAGAGTGCCGGAGAGCCCCTTGCTCGCGTTGCCCATCTCGAAATCTGCAGCGGTTAAGACAACCGCTTCGAGCGGATCTAAGCTGAGGTCAGCAACGTTCTCCAAGTCCACACCATTGGAATCCGTTACCGCGAACACCACCCGGCCCGTTGTGTCGTCCCGGTTGGCGACGCGAAGACTGGTGACAAAGGCTGATGCACCATCCTCCGTAAAGAACGGCACATCATACGTGCCACCCTTAACGGCTACGCCATGGTTCACTTCGCTAACTGAGGCATCGCCACCGGCCCAGAGAAGATGTTGAACATCCAAGGCGCCGGTCGATACCGCAGTGATATGCCAAAAACCTTCTCCGTCCCCGAATGCGCCGTTCGCTGCTGTAACGCCGTCTTCAAGGTCCGGCGACCCGAAGTAAAAAGATTCCTCTGCGCCAAGGGTGATGGTGATATCTCCACCAGGCGCTGGCGCTCCTGCATCATCCGTTGCCGACAGTGTAACAGTTTCTGATGTTGTCGCCCGATTGTGTAGGCCCAGGTATCCGATCGTTCCAGACCCGTCATCGGGCTGAAAGAAATTCACCACTTCAGGCACAGGTGACGCAGACAGCGTATTGGAAACGTCACTCACTTGGCCCGAGCCGCTCGATGCTAAGGCGACCACCCCGAGATCAAGAGATGAGTTCAGGCGCAGCTTCCAGAAACCCGAACTGGTAGGGATGGAGCCGCTCAAGCCAAGGGCTGCATTGCCATTCTCTAGGTCCGCCGCCGTGAGGACTACGGCCTCAAGCGCGTTCAGGCTCAGTTGAGCACTGCTATCAAGCGTATTCCCGTTTGAGTCGACTGTAGCAAAAGATACCGTGCCTGCACTTGAAGACCGATTGGCGACCCGGAGACTAGTAACGAAAGCCGACGCGCCGTCTTCGGTAAAGAATTGTACCTCGTAGTTCCCCGATGTGACGGATCGCGTGATGGCGTGGTTAACCTCACTAACCGACGCGTCTCCGCCTGCCCAAAGGAGGTTCTGAACGTCTAGCGCCCCAGTAGATGTGACAGTGATATGCCACGAGCCCTGACCATCTCCGAACGCCCCTGTCGCTGCGGCCACGCCGTCTTCAAGGTCCGGCGACCCGAAGTAAAAAGACTCTTCTGCGCCAAGGGTGATGCTGACATCTCCACCCGGCGCTGCTGCTCCCGTATCATCCGTTGCTGACAGAGTAATCGTCGACGCAGTTGTCGCTTGGTTATGCAGGCCCAGGTATCCAATCGTCCCTGACCCGTCATCGGGCTGAAAGAAGTTTACAACCTCTTGAGAGGACGCGGCTGAGGTCACCGCCGAGAGGGCAATGATGAACGCGCTGGACCGGAAACACCCCATGGTCTCGAATTCCCCGTAAGTCGATCACATCACTTAGTCTACTATCGGAAAAGTTGAAACGCTATATGGGTCGTCTTAGGCCTCGTATATCAAGTCTTATGATTCACCATTTAAGAACTCTTGCGTTCCAGCAACGGCTTCAGCAAGGCCCGTCCGCTCAATCGGTGTGCCTTCGGGAAATGCACCGAGTAGCCGAGACGGCATCATCGAATCCAGCAATACAAACACACCCTTGTCGCCATCACGCCGGATCAGACGGCCAAACGCCTGTTTAATACGGAGGCGGGTAATGCGGTCGTCATAAGCTCTGCTGCCGAACGCTTCCCGCCGGGCGCGATGCAGGATGTCGGGCCGCGGCCATGGCACTCGATCAAAGACCATCAATTGCAATGACTGTCCCGGCACATCGACTCCATCACGCATGGCATCGGTGCCGAGAAGGCAGGCTTTTTCCTCGGCCCGGAATATGTCGACCAGCGATGCCGTGGGGAGTGGGTCGACGTGTTGCGCATAGAGCGGCAAGCCTGCGCCTTCTATGACCGGCGCGATTTGATCGAACGTCGCTTTGAGGCGCGAGATCGCAGTGAACAAGCCGAGTGCTCCACCATTGGCGGCCAGAAACAAATCTCGATAGGCGCCTGCAACCTGCACCAGAGCGTCTTTGCGCACGTCGTTCACGATATAAACCCGCGTATTCTCTGCGTAGTTAAACGGCGACGTCAAAGCTGAACGCACGGGCGTGCTGGCAATGTGAAACGATCCAACCTGTTGGTCGGCGCTTTCCCAATCCACCACATCGTCTCCCGTGCCATCGCGCAATGTGGCGGATGTAATGGCAACACCCTGCGCCGGATCAAGCACGGCGCGGGCGAAGGGCAGGGTGGGGTCGACCCAATGGCGATGCAGGCCGATATCGAAATCACGCCCATCGATGCGATCAACGCCAAGCCAGTCGACGAATTCTTTTGGTGTCTCGCTAGACAGCGCTTTGATCATATCGCGCCAAGCGGTCAACGGCATCACAGCGCGGCGTTCGAGACTGCGGCACAAACTTTCAATGCGTGTTCGCGTTGCCGTATCCAATTCGTCTGCCGGTCGCTCCAGCTGTTGCGACAAGGCCTTGACCATTTGTTTGACTGGTTCGACCAAGCGGGTAAGGGCGGTGTCGAGCTCGGCACCAGCACTGAGTAGCCCTTCTATCGGCTCCACCGCATCGGTCTGCAGACTGTACGGCGAGTCCGGATCATCGCGGGTGTACACTTGGGTGCGGACTAAGCTGAGAAAAGACTCTGCCGGGCCGCGCGGTTGGCCTTCGTCGAGCCGGGTAAGCCATCCGGGCGCAGGAAGAGATCGCGCGCCCTGCAGAATGCTGTCCAGCGCTGTCGCCATGACGTCGCCGTCCGCATCCAGTTCGCTTAGTAGGTCATCGATCCGGCGTTGCAGGCCGCGCGACCGGGTTGGTCGTCCGCCAGCCTCAGCACCGACCAGCCACCGCCTCAAGTCGGCTGTCTCGGCAGCGCTCAGGTGAGCAGAGAAAGCGCTGTCGGCGGCACCGAACAGGTGATGCCCTTCATCGAAGACATAGCGAGTGGGTTGGGTGCCATCATCAAGACCGCCCATGGCGGCTTGCACCATGACCAGGGCGTGATTCGCAACAACGATATCGGCAGTGCGGGCTTTGCGCACAGTCTTCTCGACAAAGCAGGTGCGGTAGTGGGGGCAGGCGGTGAAGATACATTCACCGCGTCGGTCGGCGAGGGATAACACTCGCCCTGTACCGAACAAGTCGGCCAGCCAGGACGGAAAATCACCACCAACCATGTCGCCAGAATTGGTGGTCAAAACCCATCGCGCAATCAGGGCGAGGGGGATCACCGCACTAGGATCAGTGCCGGATCGGTTCAATGCCTCTTCGTAGTTGAGCAAGCAGAAATAATTCTCCCGGCCCTTACGCACGACCACCCGACCGGCTTTTGTTTCTTCGTCGGGGTAGAGCCGATCCAATTCTTGATCGAGCTGCCGTTGTAAATTGCGTGTGAAGGTTGAAACCCAGACCGCGCCGTGATTTTTCTCGGCCCAGACACTGGCGGGTGCGAGATAGCCGAGGGTCTTGCCAATGCCCGTTCCCGCCTCAGCCAGCACCAAGTTTGGCTCATCGGGCGCTGGCTTGGCTTTAAAAGCATGGCTGACAACGGCGGCATACGTCGCCTGTGATTCTCTGTCTTCAGACCCCGACCCTAGCAGTGTTGTCAGGCGATCCCGGCTTTCCTCTTCCGACACCGCATCGTTTCCCGGCGGCGGCGGCGGCGCGTGGTCTTCGAACGGAGTCAGGCGGGTCCATACGCGCAAGGACGACAATCCAATACCGCCTTCATCGGGATCAGCGCCAATGGCGGTAAGGACTGACGGTCCCCAACTCCATCCCGCCCGTTCAAGAACATGGGCAATCGCGCGCGCGTGACGTGTATCTCCGTCCTGCCATGACATCACCTCGCCGAGCAAGGCGCGGGTTGCCTCAATAAGGGCGACGCCATCATCAATCATTGTGTTGGGTGATTTGACCCCGGTTGCGGCTGCGACGCCGCGCACGGTCGGCAAACAGAACTCACCCGGACGGACGAAGGCAAACAGCTCAAGGACGTCAAATCCGGGCACGGGCTTTAGCCCAAGCCGCGCGGCTGTGGCCCGGCTATGACACTGGATGACCGGGGGCTCTACAGCGCTCTTTGCTGTGCCCGCTGTGAACTCTTGCACTTCACCGTCCGGGAACATCAAAAGGCCGTCACGGGCGCGGGTTACTAGGACGGGGGCATCCGGCAATTGCAGCGCGCGGTCTGTCGTCACGGGTTAGCCGGACTAAAAAAGGCGGGGATGAGAGTAATGTCGGTCAAAACAGTGCTGGGCGTTGATTGAGGGTCCCTTGGTATAGCGCTAGCAGAGTCGGGCAATCCAGCTTAAACCAATAGAACGGGTGCGGCTCTCAGGCTTGACCCCAAAAACCCGGCCCCATAGGGTGCGCCGCCTTACCGAACCGGACCATTAATATGACCGACCACATCACCATCGCACGTGAAAGTAAGGCTTGGCCTTTTGCCGAGGCCCGCACATTGCTTGATGGCCGGCTTAAGAACGGTGTCGGCGAGAAGGGCTATGTACTGTTTGAAACTGGCTATGGCCCGTCGGGGTTACCCCATATCGGCACCTTTGCGGAAGTGGTGCGCACCACCATGGTGCGAAACGCGTTCCAGGTTTTGGCACCGGATATACCAACACGCCTGTTTGCCTTCTCAGACGACATGGACGGCCTACGCAAAGTGCCTGACAACATCCCCAATAAAGAGATGGTCGAACAACATCTTGGCAAGCCTCTGACCCAAATCCCCGACCCTTTCGGCACCCATGAAAGCTTTGGCCATCACAACAATGATCGGCTCAGAGGGTTTTTGGATTCCTTTGGCTTTGATTATGAATTCAAAAGTTCAACCGACTCCTACACCTCTGGTGATTTTGACGCGGCACTTCTTAGGGTACTGCAAGAGTACGATAAGGTTATCAATGTCATTCTGCCGACCCTCGGACCTGAGCGCCGCGCGACCTACTCACCGTTTCTGCCTGTCTGTCCTAAGACCGGCAGGGTGCTGCAGGCGCCCGTGGTCGAACGCAATGTCGACGCAGGGACGATTGTCTACGAGGACGAAGATGGAACCAAAATCGAGGTGCCCGTCACCGGCGGGCACTGCAAGCTGCAGTGGAAGTGCGACTGGGCCATGCGCTGGCACGCCTTCGATGTCGACTATGAAATGTCGGGTAAGGACTTGATTGATTCCGTTCGCCTGTCCGGAAAGATTTGTCGCGTCCTCGGCACACCACCGCCTCAGAACCTCACCTACGAACTGTTCTTGGATGATCAGGGCCAGAAGATTTCGAAATCCAAGGGCAATGGGATATCGGTCGAGGAGTGGTTGACCTACGCGCCTGTCGAAAGCCTGGCGTTGTTCATGTACCAAAAACCTTCAGCCGCGAAGCGCCTGTACTTTGATACCATTCCTAAGTCCGTCGATGAGTACCTGTCCCATCTCAAAGCATTCCCTGGGCAGGAAGCGAAAGATCAGTACAGCAATCCGACTTGGCACATCCATAACGGCGAACCACCGGCAGAGGAGGGGCGTCTGAGCTTTGGCATCCTCCTTAATCTGGCGAGTGTGTGTAATTCCGATGATCCCGCCGCGCTATGGCATTACATCAGCCGCTATGCGCCGGATGCTAGTCCTGAGGCGGATCCGCTCCTTAACAAGCTTGTGGCTTACGCCATCGCTTATTTCAGAGACTTTGTGCTGCCGCACAAAACCTATCGCTTGCCCATTGACGCAGAACGGACTGCGTTAGAGGCGTTGAAGGCTGGGCTAGAGAAAAGCGAGCAAGGGGCTTCGCCGGAAGACCTGCAATCTCTGGTCTACGAAATCGGTAAGGCGAATGAAGAGACATTCCCCGGTCTGCGGGACTGGTTCAAGGCGCTCTATCAGATTTTATTGGGCCAGGATCAAGGCCCGCGCATGGGGTCGTTCATCGCGCTATATGGTGTCGAAGAAACTTTAACGCTGCTCACTCGTGTGCTTGCCCGAGAAGACCTGTCGGTCGCTAAATAAAGACGCTGCCTTAGGCGGCTGAGATTTCCATCACAGCATTATCTGCGTCGCGAATGAGGGTCAGCGCCTCTGTCATGGGCGGTAGGTCGCCCTCGTAGCCAAACATAGTGAGGAGGCGATCAACTGGAACGCGGCCCGCGTCGTCCACAAAAGCAGCTTTGAGAATGGATACGGAATAGACCGTTTCACCAGAGATAATTTTGTGTTCCAGGTAAATCCATTTGTCGTCGACACCAACCACACGCGTGGTGATGTCGAGGCGCTTGAACGGCGGTGCGGCCCGGCGAAAACGGGTTGGGCCCGATCCGAAAACGGGCATCAATTTGTTGGCCCGGATGTGCTTCCATGCGCCGTTGCGAATCATGTGATCGACTCGGCTAAGGTCCATAAAGCTGAAATAGCGCGAGTTGGTCAGGTGCATATTGACGTCAAGATCGGTCGGCATGACGCGAAACGATAAGTGTGTTTCTTCCATCATGACGCATCGGCTACGACGTCGCGCAGTCACCATCATCCAGACAAGGCGAAAGAGGAGGTTCATATTTCAGACAGATAACCGCTGAACTCGACGAGATTCTTAGCCATGACTAGGTGGCATACCTTCATGTTGCCACTGGCGCGGATAGGTAGGTGTCGTATTGAGAGTCAGGATACGTTTTTCTGATTGAGACTAACGCGTCGGCTGCTATGAGCTCGTACTTCCCATCAAAAGCTTCCATAAAGAAATCTATAGCAGGCGCCGGCTTGTCCATGTAATGGGTGCGACCCCGCATTTTGTAATCATCAAACATCAGAAGGCCACCGTTCTTGAGCAGTCGCCAGCACAAGATAGTGTCTTCAATAACGGCAAAAGAAGAGTGAAGGCCGTCGATATAGATCGCGTCCATGGAGTAGAGGGGAATATCACGTAGTACCTCTCCCGACTTGCCCTGACGAACATCAACTTTCTGGTCGTGTCCAGATACCTTCATGTTGTGAGTGAAATTATCAAGCATCGATCCGCCAAAGGGATCGATCACAGTGACTCTAGTGTCCGGGTGCCCGAAGTAGTTCTCCAAAAACCATAGTGTTGAGCTGCCTTCTTGGCAGCCGACTTCCAAGAAATTTAGCGGCTGGTGATGCCCTATGTTCTGGGAATCGAATGCGGTCCGCCAGTGCTCCTCTCGAAGTCTACGATTTCGAGCGAAGACGACCGACTTAGGATATAGGCTGAGATCTATATCAAAATCTTGCTGCGCTGATCTATCGACGATCTCGACCGGGACGGAATTCGCGGTATCTTCCATCTAAGGGTTACTCCAGAGTGTTTGGCTAAGTCTCATTGGGTGGAATTAAACTAGACGCAGCTGAACTGAACCGCCAACATCTTTATCGATAGTTCAGCGCATCACGCTGCGACGGACGCGCCGAACAACTCTTCTTCCATATCCATGATTGAGTCACCACCCGCCATAATCTTGGCAAATAGGCTGCTAGTTTCCGGCAACACCCGTTCGTAATAGAAACGAGCCGTTTTCAATTTACCTACATAGAAACCAGACTCATCATCTTTCTTTTCAAACGCGATCTTTGCCGACTTTGCCCACATAAACGCGATAGCGACGTAGCCAAACAGGTTGAGGTAGTCCATCGCACCGGCTGCGGCTTCATTCGGGTTGCTTAGGCCTTTCTGAGCCAGGACACCGGTTGCCTGCTGCAATCGGCCAAACGCTTTGGCTAGCCCTAGGACGATAGGTTGCAGGTCAGCGTCGTCGGCGTTGGCCTCGATGAACCCCTGGACCGGATGGAAGAAGGCGCGCAGGTAGCGACCGTAATGCATTCCCATTTTGCGCCCGACTAAGTCTAGCGCCTGGATGCCGTTGGTGCCTTCGTACAGCTGGGTGATTCGCGCATCGCGGACAAACTGTTCCATACCGTGTTCGTGGATGTATCCATGGCCACCGAAAATCTGAACACCAAGATTGGCAGTGAGAAACCCGCTGTCGGTGCCAAAAGATTTAACAATCGGGGTCAGGACCTGCACGAGATCATCAGCCCGTTGCTTGGCTGCGGGGTCGTCAGATTTCTCTGCCTGGTCGAGGCTAATACCCGTCCAAATCGCCAACGCCCGCATGCCTTCGGTCAGAGATTTCATGGTCAGCAGGTTTTTGCGTACATCCGGGTGCACGAGAATGGAGTCTGCTGGTTTGTCCGGCGACTCGGCGCCTTTCAAAGCCCGTCCCTGCAACCGGTCCTTGGCATAAGTCAAAGCACCTTGGTAAGCCGCTTCACCGAGGCCCAATCCTTGAATGCCGACACCCAAGCGGGCGGCGTTCATCATGGTGAACATGGCCCGCATGCCTTTGTGGGGCTGTCCGACCAACCAGCCAGTTGCGTCATCAAAGTTCATCACACACGTCGCAGAGGCCTTGATGCCCATTTTGTGTTCTAGGGAACCGCACGCCACGCCATTGCGCGGTCCAACCGTCGCATCTTCTTTTGGTATGAACTTCGGCACGACGAATAAGCTGATGCCTTTCGTCCCTGCAGGCGCATCGGGCATACGTGCCAGAACCAGGTGGACAATGTTTTCTGTCAGATCATGTTCTCCGGCGGAGATGAAAATTTTCGTACCGGTGACTTTGTAACTGCCATCATCTTGGGGGATTGCCTTTGTGCGGATTAGCCCCAGGTCGGTACCGCTATGGGGTTCGGTCAGGCACATGGTGCCGGACCAGGTGCCCTCGACGAATTTCGGCAGGTACAACGCTTTCTGCTCATCGTTGCCGTGCAGATTGATGGCGTTATAGGCGCCTTCAGTCAGACCGGGGTACATACCAAAAGCCATGTTGGTCGAGCAGATCATTTCTTGGATGAGAAAATGCAGCGCCGCTGGTGCGCCTTGGCCACCAAACTCCGGGTCGGCGGAAAGGCCGGTCCAGCCGCCTTGGGCGAACTGGTCGTAGGCCTCTTTGAAGCCCTTAGGTGTGCGCACCACACCGTTCTCTAGGGTGCAACCTTCGCTATCGCCGCTTAAATTGAGGGGCTGTAAAATTTCAGACGTGAACTTGCCCGCTTCTTCCAAAACCGCATCGACTACGTCTGGCGTGAAGTCTTCATAACTCGGAATATCAGCGAGAGAGTCGCCATCCAAAAGTTCGTGATAAACGAAACGCATGTCCCGTATGGGCGCGGTGTAATCAGCCATGGTTCAGTTCTCCTAATTACGCAACGGCTTGCCGGTGTCGAGCATATGTTCCATGCGCGCCAGCGTGCCTTCGGTGCGGGCGAGCGTCATGAACGTCTCCCGTTCGAGTTTGAGAAATTCTTTTTCCGTCATGGTTTCGGTCATGTCGGTGTCGCCACCGGTTAAGGCTGCAGCCAACGCGCCCGCGACCACTTCGTCATGGGGTGTTGCCATGCCTTTTAGGGCAAGGTCATGCAAGGCCAGTGACAGAGCCGCCTGTCCAGTTGGTCCGGGTAAGACGAGCTCTTGCTCTTCCGGTGGGGTGTAGTCCGCGGCAAGCGCGAGCGCCTTGGTTTTCGCATCGGCCAACAGGCGGTCCCGGTTCATGGTGACGGCATCGCTATCCCGGAACAGCCCCATCTCCATGGCTTCGGCTGCGGATTTAGCAACCTGCGCTGTGCCGATCATCTCAAAGGCTTTGGCAACCGCGGGCATCGGGCCACGCGGCAGGCGGGGATGGTTCTGTAGCCGCAAAAGCACTTCTTTGCAGCCGCCCCATCCGGGAATGATGCCGACGCCGACTTCGACCAGACCTGTATAGGTTTCGGCATGAGCCTGAACCGCATCCGCATGCAATAGGATTTCACAGCCGCCGCCGAGGGCCATGCCAGACGGTGCAGCGACCACTGGGAAGGGCGCCTGCTTCAAAGACATGTAGGTCTTTTGGCCGTCTTCGATTTGACTTTCTATCTCACCCCAAAGTGCGATGTTGGCGGCGAACAAGAACAGACCCAAATTGGCGCCAACCGAGAAATTACTGCCTTCGTTGTAAATCACGAGGGCTTTGAGTGCGTCGTCACCCTTGATGTGTTTGATAGTCTTTTTGTAAAGCGCCATGATCTGCGGATCGAGGCTGTTCATCTTCGAGGTGAACTCAAAGCATAAAACGCCGTCGCCGATATCCCACACCGATGCCGATCCATTTTTGAGCACGGGCTTGGATGCAAGTTTCACATCCGACAAGCGCAGCACGCCATCGGGTTTTGGAACATCCTGATAAGCGCCATCGACAGTTAGGAATTGCCGGACACCGTTTTCAATACGATAGAACCCGCCTTTGTCAGCGGCCAGCGCCAGCAATGGCGGAACAGCGATGGACTCAGCCGATAGTTTTTCCGCTAACCAATTCGCACCGATGGCATCCATCAGCTCAAAGGGCCCCTGCTTCCAGCCGTAGCCATCTTTCATGCCGGCGTCGACGTCGACCACAGTGTCGGCAATCTCGGGCACCAAAGCGGCGGCGTAGGGTAGGGCATGGGACGTTAGGTACCAGGCAAACTTGCCCCCCTTATCGTCATGTTGAACCAGCGCTTGAAGCCCACCCGCTTTCGACGCTTTGAGACTTTCTAGTGCTGCCTTCTGCGACGGTGCGTACTCGCCACTGTTGAGGTCGATACTCTCTTTGACGCGAGCACCGCTTTCTTTGTTGAGGCGGTAAAAGCCCCCGGGGCCTTTGCGGCCGATCCAACCGTTCTCCAGCATCTTCTTCACGACCGGCGGTTCCGAGTGAATCGCGCGATAGGGGTCGTCCTCAGGGAGGCGTTCCAGCATCGACGCCGCCACATGGGGGATGAGATCAAGTCCAACCAGATCAAGGGTGCCGAAGAAGCCTGATTTTGGAATACCGAAGGGCCGGCTGCCGATCGCATCGGCTTCATCAACGGTTAGGCCAAGCTCTAATGCACCAGCGAGGCCAAGCTGAAACCAATAGGTGCCAATCCGGTTGGCGACAAATCCGGGTGTGTCTTTGGCGTGGATAACGCCCTTGCCGAGTTTGACGTCGCCAAAGGTTTCGATGGCTTTGATCGCCTCCGGCCGGGTTTTGTCCGACGACACCAGTTCCAGCAACCGCATGTAGCGCGGTGGATTGAAAAAGTGAGTGATCATAAAATCAGGAACCAGGGCATCGTCCATGCCACCGGTGAGATCCTTCAGCGGGATCGTCGACGTGTTCGACGACAACACTGCTCCGGACTTTTTTACCTCGGCGATTTTGGCGTATAGGTCCTGCTTGATATCCAAGCGCTCGATGACCGCCTCAACGATCCAGTCACAGTCAGCCAGCCACTCCATGTGGTCTTCAATATTGCCGGGCGTCACCAGTTTTGCAGTGCGCTTCGACATGAACGGTGCAGGCTCGGTCTTGAGCATCTTTTTGATCGCGGTTTCGGCAATTGCGTTTCGATTGTCGCCCTCTTTCGGCACGATATCGAGAAGCACGACGGGGATACCCGCGTTGGCAATATGGGCGGCGATCCCCGCACCCATAACACCGGCGCCGAGCACCGCG
>WLXB01000051.1 GCA_012103295.1 Alphaproteobacteria bacterium
AGATTTGACCTCCCGATCCATTCGCTTCTCGGTAGACGAGCAATAAGCGCGTATACTCTCCTCAGGTAACTGTGAAGGAGTATCTGGTGAGTTACGCTGTTCGCCCATTGGTTCTGGATGAAGCCGATTTCATCGCATCGTACTTCACCGATGCAGACGATACATTCCTGCGCAGTCTCGGCGTCGATCCGGCCAAAATCATGAGCCATGAAGAAATTTGGCACAGCATCGCGCGTGATCTTGAGACACCGAAGGACAAGAAAGATCGTTTCTATTTGGTCTGGGAGTTAGATGGTCTCGGCGTCGGTTTTTCCAGCATCGATGAAATAACTGTGGGTAAACAGGCGAATATGCATTTGCATGTGGCTGTTTCTCGGGAGCGAATGAAGGGCCATGGCGCGGAGTTCGTTAAACGCTCGGTGCCGATTTACTTCGACGAATTCGACTTAGACGTTTTGTACTGCCAACCCTACGCCTTTAACACAGCGCCGAACCGTGCCTTGCAAAAAGCCGGGTTTGAGTATGTAGAGACGGTGGAGAAAGTACCTGGCCCACTCAATTTCCATCAGCCGGTAACGCGCTGGAAGATCACACGCGAGATGATGGGATGAGTTTTTAGGTCCTCACATATCCTCCGGGTCCATCAGTAAGTCATTGAGTTCAACCACATGACCGTCAGGGTCGATCAGGATGCTTGAGAGCACCGGGATGCGGGATTTGCCGTCGTAAGACGGAAAAGTCCGGTTGGTCGGTGGGCGGACCACTTTTATCTTCGGGGAATTCTTCGCTCTCTCGAATTTTTCAGCCAGCCCGTCGGTATTGAATAGCAATACTATGCTTCCGGGGCGG
Source organism: Alphaproteobacteria bacterium (assembly GCA_012103295.1). Taxonomy (GTDB): domain Bacteria; phylum Pseudomonadota; class Alphaproteobacteria; order Rhodospirillales; family Rhodospirillaceae; genus WLXB01. The sequence continues at coordinate 850 of WLXB01000051.1, forward strand.
AAGGGGTCTGGCATTGCATCGTAAGCGGAGCGGGCCGGTTTTTCAGATGCCATCAACCCAAGAATGCCGATAAAGTCATCGTTGGCGCGAAGAAAAACCAGGTGGGTGGCCGACTCAGCTTCTTCATTGGTTTTGGCATCTTGCGGATTGCGCAGCATGTTGTCGTAGGTGACGACCATACCCAATGCATCACGGTAAAAGGCGAGGGAGGCATCCATATCGTGGACCACCAGCGTCGTCCGTCTGAGATCCAAATCCATGCGCTGATCGTCGGCGACGGGGGCGGCTTGTGCCGCCGAAGGTAGCAGGTTAGCCGATACAACAAGTATGGCCGCGGCACGCGATATACGGACGAGTGTCATTGGTGAGTCCCCTGATAGATGAAGATTTCTCAGCTTATCCTGATCCCGTTGATGGGTGTAAATACTGGAAAGCTTTGTAGCGAAGTGATCAAAAGCCTATTTAGTAAGCATAATAATAATATGCACAAATATTATGCATTTATCATTGGTGGTGCGCCGATCATCACACTGCTCCGCAGCATTACTGACGAGCTAACTCTTTGTTTCTATTGTGATATATAAAACGCAGCATACTTCTGTATAGCGCATCAATCTGGCATAGGTCTTGCAAATACCTAGAGGAACGAGAGTGAGCGTCCTCACTCCATGTTTTAGGAATTGCACATGACGAAAACGACGACCGCAGCCTTCCTTATTGCCGGCTTTGGGATTGGGATTTCGGCCTTTGCTACGGCACCCACCTTGGCACAGGACCTTAGCTTGCCTGGAGAATTCTCAGGCAATGTGAACCTGACATCCGACTATGTTTTTCGCGGGTTTACCCAAGCGAATGAAGACCCAGCCATTCAAGGTGGGTTGGACTGGGATTCCGGAGCAGGGTTCTATCTCGGCACTTGGGGGTCCAACGTAAACTTTAGTGACGGCGATGAAGCCAGCGTCGAACTCGATGTCTATGGTGGATATGCCGGTGAGATCGACGGCTTCTCCTACGATGTCGGCTTTCTTTACTACTGGTATCCCGGCGCTGCGAGCGGACTTAGTTACGACTTCTGGGAAGTCTATGGCTCGCTTGGCTATGATTTCGGCCCAGTTGCAGTGTCGTTCGGTTTGGCCTACACGCCCGACAATTTCGGTGGGACGGATGATGGGCTTTATTTCCAGAGCGGCATCAGTGTGCCTTTGGGCGACATGTTCGGAATTGACGCCAATCTTAACTATTCCGACGTCGATCCGAGCTTCGGTGAGGACTACCTTGATTGGAATGTCGGTGTGACCGCATCTTTCGAGTGGTTCGACGCAGACATTCGCTACATCGATACCGATGTTTCTGTCTGTACCGACGTTTGCGATAGCCGGGTGGTGTTTTCCATATCGCGTAGTTTTTAGGAGTGAACGGCCCTCGTTTATTTAGGCACGCCACCGGTGTCGTCGGCGTCTTGCTTAAACCGTTTTAGGTAACCTTCAATATTGTGCCAGGCTGGTTTCTCGCTGGTCCAGGCATGAGACACCGGTGTGGCTTTCGCACTTTGGTCCAGTGTGCCAAGGCGAATGCGGATGTGGTCTGGGGCATCGCCTTTCTTGCCATAAACCGGCGAGCCGCATTTTGAGCAAAACGCACGCTGGTTCCCAGGCGATGACTCGTACTCCGTGATGCTGTCAGCGCCGGTGAGAATCCTATGCTTATCGACTTCGAAGGTGACGGTACCGCATAGACATTGACCGTTAATCATATCTATCTCCTTGTTATCACATAGTTTTACATGTCTCCGTCCGATTGGCTACGCGTAGCTTCACAATACGACCATCCCGCTATTGCTGATTGCCCGAGGCGTCGGTGAGGCGCATCATCGCTTGAGAGTGATGGTTCAAGCCAATTCACAGATAAGGAGCAATCGCATGCTTGGTCGCCGAACGCTATTCAGTGCCGCTGCAACAACAGGGGCTGCTATTGCCTCGTTCTTTACAGGTAAATCTGCCCAGGCAAAAACGGCTGCGTCGTCTTTTGAGAATGATTTTGAGGCGCGCGGCACGGATGGCCGATTAGAGCGACTGGCGACACTTGATTTGGAAGGCATTCAGGATTTCTTGACTGGATTTCGCACCAAAGTGAATACCGAGTTCGAAGGCATTGCGCTTAAACGGTCGCGCAAGGTGCTCGAAGAAGCGGGCCTGAATCCCTATGGCGACCATCCGATGGAGACAGTCCTGCCACTACTAGAGAACGATCCTGTGATTGGCATGCGGACGCGCGTATGGGTGGGGAGTCAGCAGCTCACCTGGAAATCATTACAAGATCATTTCCATGGAAATGCCGATGTATATCTGGATGAGATGGAAGAGGCGGACAACGCCGGGCCGGGGACTCTGGAACTCAATCCGGATATGGATATTCCGGACTATACCAAGCACGAAATTCATATTCAGCCAGGCGGTTATGTCGGTGACCCATTCGCGGGGCATATTTATCACTACGGCACAAACATGTTCTTTGCCGGTCGGAATTACCAAGATGAGCTTCACATTGGACACGCTCGCGATGTCACGGCGCCGAAAGATGGCAAAGTGTTACGTGTGCTCGAGCTCGGCTCCGGTTCAGGCCAATTGACCGTCGCGCTGAAGGAACGATTCCCCGATGCGGAAGTATGGGGCATCGATGTTGGAGGGCCGATGGTGCGTTACGCTCACATGCGAGCCGCAGATCTCGGTGTCGACGTAAACTTTGCCCAACGCCTAGCAGAAGATACGAAATTCCCGGACGGGCATTTTGATATCGTTATGTCCCATCTATTTTTCCACGAGTTGACTGAGCAGGCCTCAAAGGATGTGATTGCCGAGGCTCATCGTATTTTGCGACCCGGCGGAACATTCTACCCGATCGATTTGTGGTCTCGTGGTCAACGGCCCGGACCGCAGGCTTTCCAAAAATATACCTATTGGTTTAACCACCGCTGGAACGGCGAAGTCTGGTTTATGGAATATGCCAACCTCGACTTTGAAGGCACCATGCGCGAGGTCGGGTTTGACGTGAACGAAAGGGAACGTGGCCGGCGATTCTTTGAGAACCTGACAGGTACGAAGAAAGTCTAGAGGGAGAAAAGCGTCGGAACGACGGCGGCCACCATGAGCGTGGCTGCCGTGATGCTAAAGACTCTATAGCGTGCGGGCGAGGTGAGAACGCCTGAGATTAGTCTGCCGCCATTGGCCCAAAGGAAACTGCTGGGCAGTCCGAATAATAGAAACATCCCTGAAAAACCGAGGATCGTGTTGGTCGTGCCTTCAAACAGGTAGCCATAGGTGCCGACCGCAGCGACGGCGACCGCCCATGCTTTTGGGTTTACCCACTGAAACAAGGCCGCCTCGATAACTCCCACGGGGCGGCCGTTTTCTTGATTAGGGTTGTCCATGCCCGGCGGCGGCGCGGTGCCGATACGCCAAGCCAAATAGAGCAAATAGGCAAAGCATAGGAACCGCAAAATATTTGCTGCATTTTCGATTTGGCTTAGGACCACAGTCGACCCTAAAGCGATGATTGTCATCATGATGGCAAATCCAAATTGGATTCCCATGATCAGCGGAATCGTGCGCGGTATGCCGTAGTGGGCACCGGAATGCAGCGTCATGATGTTATTGGGCCCCGGTGTGACGATCGAGATGACAACAAAAACCGCGTACCCTAGATAAGGCGTGATCTCTTGTTCCAATTAGGCCTGCACAATCTCGAACAATTCACCCACCGCGCCACGGATAGTGAATCCATCCGGGCGTTTACTTTCTGGGTTGGGAAGGGCGCCCATACCTACAGGCTCAATTCCCGCTTCGGCACACATGGCCCGGCACTTGCCAAGGTCATTTACGCGGATGGTCAACATGGCTAGGCCGGTTCTATCGAGTGAGCACGGATAGACGGTGCCGGACGCTGCTTTTACCTCCCAGACTTCTATGGAGACACCGATTCCGACATTGCCCCATAGGAAATAGCTACCCTCAGGCGCGCCTATGAGTTGATCAGTGTTCTTTTGATAGCACTCCATTTGCGACGTACGTTTTAGCCCCAGAGCTTTTTCAAAAAATTCGTTCACGGGGCGTTGGTCAAGGCTGGTGATCGCGGCGTTTGAAAAACCGCTATGAACAAAGGGAGACCGTGGCGGTGGGCGGTCACCACGTATGTTCGCGGTGATGAACATTTGCTCCCCACCAGGGCCAAAGGGCGCATAGCTCATAACATCGACATCTCGGCCCCACATAGTGTTGCGGAAATAGTAGTAGCGCGGTGGCGAAATCATCGGCGTGCCAGCGCTGGCGAGCAAATGGTAGGACTCTGCGGGGTCGCGTGTACTGCCTTCCATCACCAACAATCCCGGATCGTTGGGGCCTGACTCAGGACGGGGTCGAATTTCTTTGGCTCCGGGCGGGGCTTCCAAAATGCGAACGGCCGCGCTGCGCTGGTTTTCAGGCATGGTGAGTAAAACATGGCAGCGTTCTGCTTGCCCCATACCTGGCGCCGAACTGATATCTGCGGGAAAGGGGGAATCACTTAGGACCGTCATGCCGATAACGTCCCGGTAAAACGCGACGCTTGCGTCGACATCTGATGAGACCGTCGTGAAAGTGATGATTTTGGCATCGAGGGGGTTGGACTCGGGGATAGGTGAGAACGGCTTGCCTTTCATGCCTATCTCTTCGTCTGGTGCGGGTATGGCTATTGAAGCTTTCGCTTCGGCCAACTGTGGGTCGGAGAGCGCAGTGGCGGCGGCTCCGGCGACACCCGCTTTTAAGGCATTGCGGCGTCCAACTTTATCCATGACGTATCTCCCTCAAGTCCGATCAGCTTTAGCATCTCATAGAGTATAATGAATTGCGGATCGCGGCTCGGCAATGACAGGATGTGCTGTGGTTTTAGACAAGTGAGTTGTAAGGGACCGAATACATGGGCGTAGCACAGCCAGCGATCGATCTAAGAAGCGATACCGTGACAAAGCCTGGTGCTGCCATGCGGGAGGCTATGGTTTCTGCTGACGTAGGCGACGATGTCTATGGTGAAGACCCCACAGTTAACGCGCTGCAGGAAAGGGCCGCCACTCTATTAGAAATGGAAGCGGGCATTTTTACGGCGAGCGGAACGCAGAGCAATTTGATCGCGCTCCTGTGCCATTGCCAACGGGGCGACGAGTACATCGCCGGCCAGGAAGCGCACACCTACCAGTTTGAAGGCGGCGGCGCGGCCGTGCTTGGTGGTTTGCAGCCGCAGCCGACCATGGTCAAAACCACGGGCGAGTATGATCTAAATGTGCTCGCGACCCTCATTAAGCCTGATGATCCACACTACGCCCGGACTAGAGTTTTATGCGTTGAAAACACCCATTCAGGTGCAGTTCTAACACTTGAGTATTTGTCTGAGGTTAGGAGCTTCTGTGATGAGCACGAGTTGCTCTTGCATATGGATGGTGCCCGTCTTTTCAATGCGTCTGTTGCGCTCGATGTAGCGCCATCGGCTATTACACGTCACGTTGATTCTGTTTCCTTCTGCCTGTCCAAAGGTCTGGGTACGCCGGTCGGCTCACTATTGTGTGGAAAAGCCGCTGTTATCGATCGGGCGCTACGCTGGAGAAAAATGCTGGGAGGTGCGATGCGACAAGTTGGTATTCTTGCCGCTGCCGGGCTCTACGCTCTTGATCACAATATTGACCGGCTAAAAGAAGATCATGACAACGCGCTGCTATTGGCAGAAGGATTGCGTGGGATTACTGATCTATCTGATAAAATTCGTGTCAATACGAACATACTGTTCATTGACGTGAGTAATGAAGAGATTGAAAGCCTAAGAAGTCATTTTGCGACCGACGGTATTCTAATTGAGTCGCAACGGATGGTAACACACCTAGACGTCAGCTCCGATGATGTGGACCGGGTGATCGCGAGTACGCAACAATTTTATGGCAATAGTATTCGGGTATGATTCGCAAAGTACTTTTTCAAATTCACCTCTGGTGCGGGCTTTTTGTCGGCCTGTTCCTGGTGTTTCAAAGTATCACCGGATCATTTGTTGCCTATCGGCATGCGGGGAACTTTTGGCTACACAGCGATGAGATGATAGTAGAGCCGGGCACTGCACCGATTATTCCGATGTCCGCCGTGCTTGAGTCATTCAGCCAAAAATTTCCTGATATTCCGCACAACGTATTGAGCGTCGTCTATCCGCAAGCACCGGACCAAGCCTATTTCATTCGCGTTTGGAATAATGCGCCAGCGCCAAACATGTACGTCAGCATGAATCCCTATACTGGCGAAATCACCGGCTGGGGCAGCAAATACCAATATCCGTTTGAATTGATGTTTCGCCTGCACGAGCAAATTTCCATGGGCACGCCGGGTATTAATGCCGTGCACCTGGGCAGTTTGCTAATGCTGTTGATGGCTTTGTCTGGCATTTACTTATGGTGGCCGCGACGCGAGACATTGAAACAAGCCCTAACGATTAAACGCCGGCCTTTGCAGCGGTTTCTTTTTGGGTTGCACCGAGTATCTGGGGCCTACGCCTTTGTCTTGCTGTTCGTCGTCGCTCTATCAGGAAAGATGGTTTTTGGTCTACTGACAGTTCCGCAGTTTGGTTCGAATTCATCCGGTGGCTTTGGGGCTTCAGCGACCGCCGGTGCACGTATCTCGACGGACGGAGATTCGGTTCCGATTGATATATTGATCGCTGAAGCTGTCGAACGTTTTCCGTCGGACCCAATCAGAGATTTGAGCTACATCCGCCTCAATCGCGCCATAGCCGTCGTAACATTTCTCGATACAGATAGTCCGAACGTGCGGGCTCTCAATCGGGTGTTCTTTGATCGCCATTCTGGGCGGGTGATCTCGATCCGAGATTGGGATGATTTATCAGGAGTGCCACTGGCCAATGATTGGGCCTTTCCTGTTCACTCTGGCGAGATCGCGGGCAACTTCGGACGTTTTCTCGTCCTGCTCTCCGGTCTAGTGATGCCGTTTCTTTTCGTTACCGGGGTGTGGTTGTGGTGGAAGAAACGCGAAGCCTAATTAGGGGTAAGTGTCATCTGATCATACAAGATGAAGTTATTGACCACTTCAACGCCTGTAACTCCAGCGACGCTTCCGGCGAACCTGGGCGCTTGATACATAAACAAGGACGCCCAGTCATTGCGATAAAAAGCCATGACATCTTGGCGTAGCTTTAAGTTCTTAGCCGGATCCAGCTCACGTTCTGCCTGAGCGATTAGCGGCATAACGGCTTCGCGGCAGTACCATGGGTGACGCCACAAGCAAGAGTTCGTATCCAGTGCACGCAGCGCCTCGACTGATGGTTCAAAATTGTAGTGCAAACCAAAGGCGTCCACATCCCACGTGCCTTCAACCACATTGCGAATGATCTGATTGACGTTGACTGTTCGAATCTCCATCTCAACGCCAATCGCCGCAAGGTATTGCGCGACTGTGAGGTTAACCGCGCTGTCGTTGGCGCTAGATCCAGCGGTAGCCTCGATCACCATCTTAAATCCGTCTGGGTAGCCGGCTTCAGCAAGTAACGCCCGAGCACGGTCTGGGTCGTAGGGAATGGGTGGGAGTTCCGGATTGAATCCGTAGACCAATTCGGGAGCGGGTTGGGTAGCGGCTGCGGTTGCGCCGTCGAGGAGGGCATCAATAATGGCCTGCCGATCGACCGCGAGGTTTAAAGCTTCTCGGACTCGAATATCGGCAAAGGCGGGGTGGACGTCATCGATGAAATGGTAGGCCCAAATTGCGGCATCACGCCAAGAGAACTTATTACCGCCGTCTGCCACGATCTCATTAACTTCATCGGGGCCAATCCCGACGGCGACATCAAGACTGCCTGCACCGATAGACATGGTCCGGGTAGCCATATCCGGCAGAGACAACAGCTCTATACGGTCGACCTTGGGGGAGCGCCATGCGGTTTTAAATGCGCGCAGAGTGATGCGCTCTGGTCGAATCTCTTCGACAATGAAGGGACCGGTCGCGATGGGGGCTTGTGCAAAAACTTCGAGACCAACGTCTGCAAAGTAGTCGGGCTCCACGATATAGAGCTGAGGCAAGAATCGCGGGAGGAGCGGGGTTGGCCGATTGGTCGTGATCTCGACTGTATGAGAATCGAGAACGCGCGCACTTTCTAAGAAACGGAGCATCCGAGCCACGGTTTCTGACTTAGCATCATCGCTTGTCAGAAATTCAATAGCGGCAACAACGGCATGTGCGGTCATTGGTTTACCGTTAGAGAAGGTGACATCGTCTCTTAGTTCAAGCACCCACGTGACCGGGTCTATGCGTTTCCAAGAGGTAGCGAGCCAAGGCTGCAACGTTCCGTTTGCATCGATAGAGGTGAGGCCGTCGAACACGGCGCTCCACGTATAGACGTAGGGCAGGCCCGTGTTTCGATAAGGATTGAATAGGCTTGGCGGAAGTGACTGCAAGCCAACCCTGAGCGTTTGCTGGTCTTGTGCCTTGAGCGGTGCCAAGCCGATTGAGACGGCCCAGCATATCAGGGCAACGAGGCTGAGGGCTCTGGTCATGTAGAAAGCATATCAGGGATGCTGCACGTGTAAAATGCGATTAAGTCCTGATGTATCTAGGGATGCCCGATGCCGGGAACGTACACAAATAGATTGAGCATTGTGAGCAAGGGCGTAACAGTATGACCTAAAGTCGGATAACCGCAGGAGGCGAACTCATGGAAAATCGCACCATTGTGTCCCATGACGATTGGATTGAAGCGCGTAAGAACTTCCTGATTAAAGAGAAGGAACTGACTCGTTTACGCGAAGAACTCAACCAAGCGCGTCGTGATTTACCCTGGGAACGGGTGGAAACGGACTACGTGTTCAATGGCCCCAATGGTGAAGAGAAATTGTCGGACCTATTTGAGGGCCGCAGCCAGCTCATCATTTATCACTTTATGTTCGGTCCAGATTGGGACGAGGGCTGTAAGAGTTGCTCATACATGGCTGATCACTTCAATCCTGCGATCGTGCACCTCAACGCTCGCGGGATTACCATGATTGCGGCATCGAACGCAGCGCTAGACAAACTAGACTCCTTCAAGGACCGCATGAGGTGGACGTTTAAATGGGTCTCGTCGATGGGGAGTGCTTTCAACCATGATTACTCGGTCTCCTTCACTCAAGAGGAAATCGATTCCGGGGCGGTCTACTACAATTACAAAGATCAAGGCTTTCCGATGTCGGAGGCACCCGGGGTCAGCGTGTTCTTTAAGGATGATGATGGTGCGATCTATCACACCTATTCAGCTTATGCGCGGGGTCTCGATCCTATGCTGACCGCGTACCAGTACATGGATTTGACGCCTAAAGGCCGGGATGAGGTTGAGTTACCTTTCTCGATGGCGTGGATTAACTTACACGACAGTTACTGAGAACAGCGGTCAGACAGGCTCCATCGGTTTATGTGGTTGTGGCGGCAGTTCGACACGAATTGAATCGCCTTGATGCACATCGCCACCGGAGATCACGATCGACATAACACCGGATTTACGAATTATCGTGCCATCCGCTTGCTTTTCAATGGTCTCTTGCATCAGGCCATCTTGAATTCCGTTCAGCTGCTTGCACGGATTGCGCAGCCCCGTGAGTTCGACAAGCGCTGTGTCGCCAAGGTGGAGGCGTGTTCCTGTGGGTAGGTTTAAGAGGTCAACGCCACGAGTGGTGATATTCTCCCCCATCTGTCCCGGGACAACTGAAAAACCTTTGGCTTCCAACTCATCATGTAGTTCGGCGTGAATCAGGTGTACTTGCCGCAGATTGGGCGCGTTGGGGTTGCGTGCCACATGGGAGCGATGCTGGTCAGTGACGCCGGAATGGGTGTCTCCATCCACACCTAGGCCCTCGACCAAACGAATACTGTGCTCATTGGTCTTTGAGAACGTGTGATTGGGGTTACGGGAGACGGCGACTACGGTTTCAGACATGGCGGCGATCCGTTGCGAGAGTGCTGGTTTAAAGAGTGATGCCTGAAAAAACTCCGCGGGACTAGTGACAAGATCGCATGACTGTTCGGGCCACTTCGCATAAGTGGTTAGACTTGGTGGCATGCGTACATCCGTTGGGCGGTGATTGGTACTTATCCAGGTGGAGTACTCAGAAATTCACCCTTAATCTCTCATAGTTGTTAGAGCAGGGAGAATCGGTTTGAAACGCCTTAAGTATTTTGCGGCATTAGCGCTTTTTGTTGTCCCAATTTCATATACCCACGCTGAAACGGTACTTATTACCGGGGCCAATAAGGGCATTGGACTAGAATTTGCTAAGCAATACGCGGCAATGGAATTCAAGGTGATTGCAACGCATCGCCGTACTATAACACCTGATACGCTGTCCGCTCTTCAACAAGAGTATCCAAGCAACGTACTGATCGAGCGCATCGACGTTCGTAATTTAGATATGATTGACGCAGTTGCTGAAAAGTATCGCGGCCAGCCAATCGATATTCTGATCAGCAATGCGGCTATCGTCGCTGATTTGACCGACCCAACGCCACAAATGCTTGGTTCGTTAGACTTTCCATTATTCACGGTATTCATGGAAACAAACGTGCGCGGACCGTTAAAAATGGCTGAGGCATTTCGGGAGCATGTTAAGCAAAGCGAAATGAAACGGATCATCTCGATATCTTCTTTGTCAGGTTCATTAGGGACGGGTCCAACTCGGTTAGGTGGCCGGGTGTATTACAAAACAAGTAAGGCTGCGCTGAATATGGCAATGATCACAGTCGCGCGTGCAACAGCAGATGACGGAATCATTGTTGCAAGCCTGCACCCTGGTGGTGTGAAAGTTGAAAAACTAGCAAACTTTAACGTTCCTGGTTTTATGCCACCCGCGGAGAGTGTTGGCGGGATGATAAAGGTGATCAATGAACTGACACCCAATCAAAGCGGTTGGTTTCTTGATTGGAAGGGGCGTGTCCAGCCATGGTGAAAATCCAAACCAGCGGATTCGCCCTTATCACGAGTATTGCGATGCTCATTGCGCCAATTGCGCTCGCTGTGGAACCTGTGATTATCCGTGATTGCGAGACATGCCCAGAGCTAATCGTCCTTCCGCCCGGAATATTTGTTCTTGGAGCCGAGCAAGATGAAGGTACCCGATGGGGCATGCTAGAGCGCATGTCTGCCAACGAAGGCCCAAGAGTTGAAATAACAATTAGTCAATCTTTCGCAGTCGGGCGAACAGAGGTGACACGGGGTGAGTACTCGGAATTCATTGAAGAAACAGGCTACAAAGCAAAGCCAGGGTGTTTTCACCTCACCAGCGCGGGATGGTCTGTTCGACCGAAGCTTAGTTGGAAGGATCCCGGTTTCGACGTCACCGATGATCACCCCATTGCTTGTGTTCGACGAACGGCGGCACTGGCCTACATCGAATGGCTAAGCGAAAAAACTGGACAGCCGTACCGCCTTCCTAGCGAAGCAGAGTTTGAATATGCGGCGCGGGGCGGGGCAACGTCTGACGACCAGGCAACGTTTTGGGGTGAAGACTGGTCGCAAGCGTGCACCTATCAAAACGGCGCCGACCTTACCTTCGTTCCCAGGGTGTCTGACATTCCCTATGGGCAATATGCAGAGTGTGACGATGGCTATGCCTTCACGTCGCCTGTCGCCAGCTTCGAACCGAATGCCTGGGGACTATTTGACATGGGTGGCAATGTCTCAGAGTGGACGGCCGATTGCTACCAAGACTCCCATGAAAAAATTCCAACAGACGGTTCAGCCTATAGCAAACGCCAGTGCAGGGCTTGGGTCGCGAAGGGTGGTTCTTGGGCCGGGTTTCCCGGACTGCTGAGGCCTGCGACTAGATTGCGCATACTCGCAACAACTGTTGGCACTGGTTTCGGTTTTCGGGTTGCGCGGGAGGTCTCCGAGTAACCATGTATCGTCTTTGACGCGGCCTAACGCTCAAAGATTTCCGGCGGCCTATCTAGAGCGGCAACTGGGTCAGCAGCGATCTCAGGATAAGAGTGTTTGATAAGTCGCTGAAGCTCTGCCGCGATATCTTCAAATTGAAACACTTTGCGGGCGATGAGTCTGGTGACCTGGCTGCCCGGTCTATCGCCCATGCCCAGCCAACCCTGCCAACTTGATATAAGATGCAGGGTCGCGCTTGCAGATGCACTTGGCTGATCTGAGTCGAGTACATCGCTTAGTTTGGCGTTGAAGGTTTCGAGGTCATTAATCCGGAACTGTGGCGTTCCGGCTATGTTTGTCCGTGTGACGATGGCTGAGGAGTCAAATGACAGCCAAACATCGTCGCCAACTACTGTTGCCGGACCAAGCGTATGTGTTCGTTCTATTTCAAGACCAGGAAGAGGGCTCGCAGCAATACTGCTGCCATCTTTTCTGAACGTTTGCGTTTCTGGACCCATAAGTCGGCCTGGCACCGGAAGCGTTTCCCCGGTGTAAAAATTGTGCCAATTCTCCAGAAGGTTACCTGAAACGAGATCAGTGAGGTACACCGCCTCTAGTGAGGCGACGTCAAAACTATCCTGGCGATGGGAGATCACCCGCTGCACGAAGAAAACCCACATGTTCCACATGGGTTTAGCCTCACCTTCAATAACGCCGTATTTGGTTCCGCGTTTCCACCAAAAGACCGGTCTTTCGTCCAATGCATACAAAAGCTTGCGATGCAGGAAGTCCAAGTGGTCCTCATCGGTCGGATTTATGGCCTTAGGCGTAGAAAGATGTGTCAAAACTCTATGGCCTTCGTTTGCCGTAACACCTTGAATAATAAAGAAAATAATTCAGTTTGAGGAAAGAGCCTCAGCGCCTCAGTCCTCTGTTCACACATCGACGCTCGGCTGCTGAGACAACTCGCCCAGAACTAGCAATGGCGTTATACTGGCACAAATCGCATTCAAGGAGATGAACATGTTGGACCGACGTACTTTATTTGGCGCTGCAGCCGGAATTGGAACTGCAGCAGCTTCCCTGTTCAGTGGGCGTAAAGCTGCTGCAGAAGCATCCAACAAATCTTTGCCGGATGTAGAGAAACGCGGTGCGCTTGGCCGCTTAGAACGCCTGCCAACACTTGACGCTGAAGGGCGCGATGATTTTCTAACCGGCTTCCGCAATTGGCGCGGCTCAACTGTTCAACGCGCCGCCAAGGTGCGGTTTGAGAAGGTGCTCGCCGAAGCGGGACATGATCCCAAAAATGAAATGCCGATGGATAAAATCCATACGTTAATTGAAAACGATCACGTCGTCGGCACCGAAGGTCTGATGCGGGTCTATAGCCAACGTATGGCTCATCGAAACTTCTATTTGTCATTCGCTGATGATGCCGACACTTACCTAGGTGAGATGGAAGCCTATGACGAGATAGGTCCCGGTACTCTGACGCTTAACCCTGAGCTCGACATTCCAAGCTATGCTCGGCACGAAATACATATGCAGCCGGGCGGCTATGTCGGCAATCCATTCGCTGGCCATCTCTATCACTATGGAACCAACGCGTTTTATTCAGCGCGGGCCACAGACAACTATCAGGATCAGCATCATGCCCGGTTGGCGGAACAGGTCCCGACACCGGAAGACGGCAAAGTTCTTCGCATCCTCGATATGGGGTGTGGCCTTGGTCAATTGACTGTCGCACTTAAAGAACGCTTCCCTGATGCCGAAGTCTGGGGGATCGAAGTCGGCGGTCCAATGATTCGCTATGGCCATATGCGAGCTGTGGACGAGGGGGTGGATGTCAATTTCGTCCAGGGCTTAGCGGAAGACACCGAGTTTCCGGATGGCCACTTTGATATTGTGACGAGCTATATCTTGCATCACGAAATCCCAGCCGATATCAGCCGCGGCGTTTTTAAAGAGGCCAATCGGGTTTTGCGCAAAGGCGGTCTGTACTTCCCAATTGATTTTTATACAGGCGGAAGGCGAGGTGTTCCTGGCGCCTATTCGCAGTATCAGGAGTGGAAGGATCACCGTTGGAACAACGAGGTCTGGCGCATTGAATACAAGGACATGGATTTTGCTGGAGATATGGAAGCAGCAGGATTTGACGTCAACAAAGAGGGGTCACCGGCCTGGTACAGCAACCGCAACATTTACGGTACTAAACCCGTCTAGGGGTGGAGAACATTATGCCAGCAAAGCTTGATTTTGATCTTGAACCTCGTGGCGCCAAAGGCCGCCTAGAACGCCTAGCGCGGCTTGACGTAGAAAGTCGCGATGATTTTCTAACCGGTTATCGCACGTGGGGCGCAGATCGTGCGGTGCCGGCAGCAGCCAAACGGTTCAATCAACTGCTTGAGAAAGCGGGCCTCGACCCTGACTCCGCTGATACACCCATGGACAAAATCTTTGCGGCCGTTGATGGCGATCCCATACTAGGCGTAGCAGCTCGGTATCGAACGGGTGTGCACGATGTCATGCATCGCAATTTCGATGAAGAGTTTACGGCCAACGCCGACTATTACTTGGCCGAAATGGAAGAGTCCGATAACCGTGGCCCTGGATCGCTTGAACTAAATCCAGACCTCAATATTCCCGACTACGCCCGTTATGAAATTCACACACAACCGGGTGGGTATGTTGGCAATCCGTTTGCTGGGCATATTTACCACTACAGCACCAATAATTTTTATGTCGGTCGCAAACTTCCCAACTACCAAGACGAACTCCACACCCGGCTAGGAAATCAAGTTCCCAAGCCTGAAGATGGTAAAGTTTCACGGGTTCTAGATATTGGTTGCGGCATCGGGCAATTGGCAGTTGCCATGAAGGAACGATTTGGCGCTGCCGAGGTATGGGGTATCGATGCTGGCGCACCGATGGTTCGATACGGGCACATGCGCGCTGTTGAGCTCGACGTAGCTGTTAACTTTGCGCAACGCATGGCCGAGGATACTCGGTTCCCAGATAACCATTTTGATATTGTCGCATCTTATATTCTGCACCATGAAGTGCCGGAAGAAATTTCGCAGGCGATAACCAACGAAGTCCATCGTATTCTTCGCCCCGGTGGCGTCTTTTTCCCAATTGACTTTCAAACTGGTTCTTCACAGGGCGCACGATCGGCCTACGCGCGTTACATGCAGTGGAAAGATCATCGATGGAATGCCGAGGTATGGCGTGAAGAGTATGCCCAACTCGATTTTCCGAAAGCCATGCGTGATGCTGGGTTTGAGGTGACACGAGAAGGGCCTCCGGCCTGGCGTAGCCGCTATAATTTGATGGGAACTAAGAAAGCGTAGCCCAGCGCCTTAGGACACACGAACCATGCTCGACGAGAACAAATCCGGCACGCCAAACATATCTGAGGTGATGGAATTTACTCAGATGGAAAATGCGCGCCAAGGGTTTGTCAGTGCGTTGAGAAAGCATGTGATGGTCAACCTGGCTGGCGATATGCGGCAGGATTACGAAGACAACGTTAAGCCCGCATATGCAGTGAAGACAGGCGCCGAGCCCGAAACTCCTCGTGACGTCCTAAAAGCTATGGTGCCCAGAACTCGTTATCGAATGTGGAGTTCTCTTCGCTACAATGCACAAGAAATGGTTTGGGCGTCCGTTCAAGGTGGCGTTGAGCGAGCGCTGCCCGAAATGATTCATCTGGCAAAGGATGTGGCTGAGACAAATCCGGCCGGTGGATCATTGCGGCTTAAACCTGACCTTGAAATTCCACGTTACGTGTCAGCCCTGGACGTGCATCTGATGCCAGGCTGTTTTCACACCGAACACACCCAAGATGATGTTGCGCAAGGGGCTGTTCAGGTTGCAGGTGGTGATGTGTTCAGGGGTGGGTTCCGTCACCGTAAAGGCAATCCTGGCGGGGTTGGGGAGTCTATCGCCCATTATCTAAAGCTGAAGCATCCGGATTTTAAACCCAAGCGAATTCTTGATCTCGGCTGCAACACAGGGAAAAACCTCTTTCCGTATCTTGAGGTTTATCCTGACGCCGAAGCCCATGGCATTGATGTCGGAGCGCCATTGCTCCGATATGGTCATGCCGTCGCGTCCCATGACAGGCTTCCAGTCCATTTTTCTCAGCAGGATGCAGAGCACCTAGACTTTGAAGACAATAGTTTTGACATCGTCACGTCTAGCTTCTTCCTTCACGAGTTGCCTGTAAAATCGACCAAGGCGATCTTTAAGGAGGCGCATCGCATCCTTAAACCTGGCGGTCTTATGATACACATGGAGTTACCGCCTAACTCAGAGGTCGACGCGTACTACGGGTTCTATTTGGATTGGGATGCGGGCTCAAATAATAATGAACCGTTTTACGCAGAGTTTCGGAATCAAGATGTAATCGGCTTATGCAGCGAGACCGGGTTCGAACCGGAGAATTGCATCAAGGTACTTATTCCAAATTACGCGTCATTCGGTGCCGAAAAATTCAAGGCATTTGTAGATGAAAAAATTCCATCGCCGCCACACGGGAATGGCGCAAGCTGGTTTATTTTTGGCGGATGGAAGTAAATCCCCTAGCGCGGTTTCGGAACCTCAGCCGTTAAAACCGTGACATCCATACCAGCATTGCGGGCCGGGATGGCGGCTTGATACGCAGGATTTGACATAAATTTGTCGATGGCGGCTAGACTAGGCCACGAAGAAATTTCGATAGTGAATTCTGGCTTCGATCCCTCTAAAACTGCCATGTCATCGGGCCGGGCGATGGCGATAACACGACCAGGCGAGCTTGATATGATGTCTTGGGTAGCCGCCATATACTCCATTGCCTTGTCGCGATTTTTCATTTTGATGTAGGTGAACATGTAGGCTGGCTGAACCCCATCGTCGGCCGCGTAAGGTGCATTTCCGGTTCCCGTTAATCCCAAGACATCGAATTGTCCGGCACCGTTTCTTAAGGGAAAGACCGCCCGATATTCATCCGACCACCAGAAAGTTTCGACGTCCGTAAGACTATTGAATCTAGCGAATATGACAGACTTATGTTGTGGCGACCCATCTTGAACGTTGATACCGCGGCCAATGGCGCCGAATATTACGTATCGGCCATTGTACTTTGCATAGACAGGGGGCAGAGCTTGACCGTACGCGCCTAATTTCTGGGAGTCTGTAACCGTAGCGTTAACGAAAAGAAATCCGGGCGGGTCATCAGCCGACGTAGGTGTTGAGAATGTTGCCACTAACGCCGCGATACCAAGGGTCGCAGTCAATCTGTGAAATGTCATAATACCCTTTGATGTTTTACGCTTTGCCGGACCAAGGAATGATTGCATCGAGGACTCTGGCGAGTAATCCCATTTCGCGTACCTTAGCAGATGCTTCAGCCTTTATAGCCTCGCGTTTTGCACGCAACTCTTGCTCGTCAACATCGTCCAGCCAGGACTTAGGCTGGCTAAAGGGTTGTTCTACGATCTCACCGCGTAGAGCTGCTTCAAGACCTTTGCGAAGACCTTGTGCAGAAACAGGCTTCCTAAGGAACGCGCCAACCTTCTGGCGTGCGGCTCGCCGATAAATACTTGGGCTATCTAGCATGGTAATAACGACAGCCGGCAAATCTTGCATACGTCGGCTCTTATGGGCTCTTAGCTGCGCGAGAAATTGAATTCCATCCATCCCAATTAATGCAAGCTCAAGTACAACAATGTGAGGAAACATTTCTCTATCAGTAAGGAGCTGATTGAGCGCTCCGCCTGCATTCTGTTCGAGCATGACCTCTGCAACACCCATATCTTTGAGATGTTGGGTCAGAATTTCTACGGTATCGGCATCGTCTTCAACAAGTAGGACACGTTTGTTGGCGAACGAGATCCGAAGTGCTCCATTCTCGTCTAAGTCGTCATCTGGCCCCGCGTCTTGGCTGCTGTCTTCAACACTATATTCATTTTTAGGTTCGCTCTCTTCATCGAGCTGTGCATCATCTTCTGGTGTATGGAGGATTTCTAGGGGTTCGACCTTTTCTGTTGTGTAGGTTTCACCGGCTTGGAGATGATCATGTGACATTGCGTCATCTAATGCAGCGCACGACGAGTCATTCGGCTCCTGATCTGGAGCCGAATCTAGCGTGTTATCGGCATTCGCCGGACCACGCGCTGTCTCAATCGCCTTTTCCAAGGAAGATTGCTCACGCTGCGGCATTTCCGCCATCTTGATCTTGCCCCCCGCCATATATTGGCCGACCCTCTGTCCCGGGATCAAGGGTGTGATTCATATTTACATAGGGCGAAAAGAGCGATGTCAGACCTTTCTGCAGCAGCAGATTTCAAAGAGGGCTACGTCCCGGTTGTCGGCGGCAAGATTCATTATGTCGCCGGTGGGGAAGGGGATCAGACAATCGTCTTGCTCCACAAGCTGGGCGGTTGGGCGGCGGAATGGCGATGGGTTATGAAGATACTCGCCACCCGGATGCGTACCATCGCAATAGATCTGACCGGGCATGGCGGCTCAAAAATGAACGGAGAACCGCCATTTATTACGACTCAAGAAGAGATGGCCTCTCAACTGATGGCGGCTCTCAACGCGATGGGAGAGGAGTCGGTGAATATTGTCGGTAGTTCAATCGGCGGGTGTGTTGGCGCTGTCTGTTCCGCCTTTTGGCCAGAGCGGATCAATGCTCTCATCACGGTGGGCTCTGCTCTCGGGGGAGCAGCCGATAGGGGTACGCTGGAAGCAGATGCCGCCACGGCAATCGCGAACGGCTATTTTGATGAGAACGAAAATCCTCAGCCTCGAGAGCACGCCTACATGGAAGATGCTTTTGGTATGCGGAATCCCGCCCATATGGAAGAGCAGACTTTGAGCAGACATGCGGCCGGTCGTTGGATTCAACCCAGCGCGAGAGGTGTTGGACTATTTGATTATCTCGCCATTTTGCCACGCATTGAAGCGCCGGTGCTAGTGACCTACGGCACCAACGGCAACTACGGGCGCTTCTCTGAGCCTGCCATTGCCTTGATGAAAAACGGACGTGCTGAGGGCATACCCGACGCCAGCGCGTTTCCTCATCAGGACAAGCCCGAAGAAACGGCAACGACTATTATGACATTCTTGGATCTTTGAAAGCTTAGCCCTCTAGAAAACTGGCAACGGCCGCTACCCATTCATTAGGCATCTGGTCGGTGATGTCGATCCCGCCACCTTGTAGTTCACAGAATTCAAAATCCGGTCGCATCGCGTGCGCTTTCTTGGCGTGTTCATAGATTACGTCACCTGTATTAATCATGATCATGGTGCGATGCGTGATCTTCGGCAGTGTTACATTGTGGTCATAGGCGAATGCTGCATTGTGTCCGTACCAAAAAGGCCCGTACCCTTGAAGTTGTTCAACGACGTAGCGGGTTACGAGGGCGGGATCTGTGCCTTCATCGGCCCAGTCCCATCTGCGTGCGAATAACTCACTTAGGTGTGTTCCGTCTTTTTTATGCTCGAAATTCTTTTCATTCTTTTCGACGAACTTGTTCCATTCAACGATTTCTTCTGGAGTAAATGGAGAGGGGCCATTGATGATGAGGTTCCTTACCCTATCTGGAAACTGTAAAGAGACTTCCGTGGCAATTAGTCCGCCAGTGTGATGGCCAAGGATGTCGGCTTGCGCGATGCTTAGTTGATCTAGAACCGGTGGAATCGCCGTCGCGTATTCTTCAACCGTAGGAACATGATCCGGCTCATCGGAAAGGCCAAACCCCGGTGTATCAACCCCGATCGCCCGAATGCCCGCCGAGGCAAGAAGCGGATATACAGTGTCATACTGGCGGGACGTAATGGGCGCCTGATGACATAGGATCAGCGGGTATCCATCGCCGCCAGTGTCTTGAAAGTGAACTTGGCCGAATGGGCCATCTGCGTAGCCGCGGCGGGGTCGAGTCATCGGATAATCTCCTGGTGTCGCATCTGATTTCTTTATGACCACTATATATGCCTCAGGTCAAATCTGCGTCACGCGAACGTTGAAGGACCTGCACTCTTGCGTACCGCAGTGCAAAAGGGTCAAATCCGCCTCCGTTGATCGCTTTATCAGGTTATTAGTGTCCTCAGTTCAACCAGAAATCCAGCACACCGTAATTAGTGCGGACGGCAAGTTGCCGTTACACGTTAGCGCGACTCTGTTTTATGCGGTGATGATTATGGTCGTGGGGCAGGCGTTTCTATTCACGATTTTGCCCCCGATCGGCCGACAAGTCGGAATGGCGGACTATCAAATTGGATTAGTAATGTCTGTCCATGGCTTGTTCATGTTGTTCACCGGACCAATGTGGGGTGCAGCGAGTGAAACCTGGGGACGTCGCCGCGTTATAATTATTGGTAGTTTCGCCTTTGTCATATCTGTCGTTATGTTTGGTCTCATCGTTGATGCGGCCATAAGTGGGTTGGTGTCGGGAATGGCGATACTTTGGATGCTTGTTGGCTCCAGAGCTCTGTTCGCGTTGGGAGCGGGTGCAGTCACACCATCAGCGATGGCGCTGGCCGCAGACATGTCCTCTCGGGAAATGCGCTTGCGGGCGATTTCAATGCTGACGGCGGCGACAAGCACCGGTGCTATTCTTGGGCCGTCGGTATCCGCGTTTTTCACCGGGTTTGGGTTGTCCGCCCCATTTTATATTATTGCGGTGACAGGCCTATTCGCCGCCATATTCGCCCGCTTATTCCTACCAAAAACGAGATCCTCAAGCAGTGCGACCGCCATTCGCTACCGTCACCTACTCAAAGGGCCGATACTGCGTATCGCGATTAGCGCCGTTTTCTTTTTGTGCGGTACCTACGGTACTTTCTCTGTCATAGGCTTTTTTGTTCAAGATCGTTTTTCCTTGGAGCCGATTCCAGCGGCCCAAGCGATGGGTTTGGGCCTGATGTGTGCGGCCGCCGCAAATGTTTTTATTCAGGCTTTCGTTCTCCGGCGGATTAATCAAAGCGCGAAAACGCTCATCGTTATTGGCGTTTGTGTGACACTTCTTTCAATCGGTCTTCTTTGGACGAGCGTAAGTCAATGGATGTTCATCGCAGCAATGGTATGCAATGGCCTTGGTCAAGGTTTCTCGATGCCTGCGATAAACACGTCACTCTCGCTCGCCGCAGGGCCGGATGCTCAGGGTAGGCTCGCCGGTATCTCAACCTCTACTCAATCCATCGCTTTTCTTGTGGCGCCAGCATCGGCTGCGGCTCTTTATCAGAGTATAAACTGGCTGCCGTTCGCCGTTGGCGGCGTCGTGACAGTGCTCGCCCTATTACTTTTTCTTGGGACACCAATTGTTGACGGCCGCAAAGGTAAAATTGGTGACTACAAAGACTCGATTCCAACATGATGGATACGCCTAAATCGGAAACTGTGAGCAGCGTTAAGGTCACGGGCTTGGTCAGCCTGGCACACCTTTACAGCCATTTCTTTTTCTTTGTTCTACCGCCCTTATTTCCGCTGCTTCGCGATGATTTGTCCGTCAGCTATACGGAGCTGGGCGTCCTAATTGTCGCTTTCAACATTGTCAGCGCATTGACTCAATTACCGATGGGAATTCTGGTCGACCGCCTTGATGCTCCGAAACTTCTCACGGCAGCAGTGGCGCTTCAGGGGCTGTCACTTATCGTTATGGGGCTTGCGCCTTCCTATTGGGTCTTGTTGGCAATGATGATTCCGGCAGGTTTGGCGAACGCCGTATATCATCCTGCGGATTATTCGATACTCAATCGCAGTGTTGCCTCTGAAATGATGGGGCGGGCGTTTAGTATCCATACTGTTTCTGGCTTCGTGGGTAGCGCTTTTGCGCCGTTGGTCATGGTTTTCCTAGCGACGACTGTCGATTGGCAAACGGCAGTTATTGTAGTCGGTAGCGGTGGATTATTGATCGCCGGAATACTCCAATTAAACCGTCACATCATGGCCGATCGCGAAGCGATAGATAACAGTGCCGGTGACCCACCACAGACAACAGATATCAATCTCAAGCAGACAGCGGCTTTACTACTGTCGCTGCCAATTCTGATGGGCTTTGTTTTCTGGCTCTTTATCTCCGTCGCCCATACTGGCGTTTCGTATTTCTCCGTATCCGCCTTTGACCAAATGTACGACATGCCCTTGGCAACGGCGAACATCGCCCTGACTGTTTTTCTTGCTGCGAGCAGCGCCGGGATACTCGTCGGCGGAGTTCTGAGCGATCGGACAAACCGTCATGACTTAATCGCGATTTATGGAACTATAATTTCTGGGATAGCAATCTTGACGATGGGTCTAGCGGACATGGCATTCGCGTCTATCCTAATCGCGATGTCTATAGCTGGATTTGCGTCTGGTCTGACAGCGCCATCACGCGATTTACTCGTAAGGGCGGTCACACCAAAAAAATCCATGGGAACTGTTTTCGGTTTCGTTTCCACTGGGCTCAACGTGGGCGGAGTCATCGCTCCGCTGGTTTTTGGCGTGTTACTGGATGGCGGTCGAGCCAGCAACGTTTTCTTGATCGCTGGCGTATTTCAGATCGCTATTATTCTAACTGTCTTCGGCATGCAGCGCGCTGCCAAATCGGCAAGGGGAGACTAGGAGTCTGGGAGAGGGGTGCCTGCCTTTAGAAAAGAGCGACATACTCCTAACTCACTAAGAGCTTTTATTTTCTCGATGAGGCTGTCGTGTAAGAGCGTACCAGAGGCAATAAGCAACTCTTCCTCCTCGCCCGTTATCTCTTCCGCAAGGACCATACCCGGCAACAAATCTTTCAACCAAAATGTTCGTACGTTGTCGATTTTGTCCTCTGCAACTGAACTGGAATTACTTTGGCCGTTGCCGGCATTTTCTTTTAACGTACGGAGTAGTTCAGCTTTTTCCTTATCTTTCTCCGTCCACACAATCCTCGCATTAGGCCCTTTAGACGCTTTACTACTCTCGTCTTGGCTCGTTTTCTTCGGAACTGGCGTCGGTAGTTTGACGAGGCCATAATCTTCCGCTGGGTTTAACTCCCGATCACGTTTTAGCGCACCAGAAAGCGTATTGTTCATCGCAGTCACTGTTACTGGCAGAGCAATAAATCCATCGAGATCGAGAGATTGCGCATATTTGACCATTGTTCGATTCAGAGGTGGCGACACTAGAACTACAGTCGTATCGTGTTTTGTACGCGGAATCTGACCGGAACGAATTTCTTGCAGGTAGTGAAAGCCACTCGCTGGCGGGTTTTTAAGAGCTAAAATAACGCAATCGAATTGATCCACGCGATCAGACATTGCCTGCCTGGCTTCAACTATAGATTTCACAGCCATGAAGCGCGCGGGTTTTAGGTCTTCAATGATTCTACTCAATAGCGCCCGATTGGTTTTGTCCGGTTCTACGAGAAGTATCTTGAAATCCGCAGCGAATGACGTGTTGTTGAGGATCGATTTAGGAGCCATGGAAATGCGTTGCTTGCCCTTAAGAAATTCCAGCCTAGTTTTGGAAACTGATGGTAAAACGGTAATATGAGATGAATACGATCAACCTAAGATTAAACAGTATATACTTTTTAGTCGAAACAAAAAACCGCCTTCTTATAG
>WLXB01000178.1 GCA_012103295.1 Alphaproteobacteria bacterium
ATTCTTAAACGCGGCCTTTAGTCCCCAAGCTAAATAGGTGAGGCCAAAAGCAATTAACGCCCATGCAGCCCAATCGCCGCGTACGGATTCGATGACTTCCAGGTTGCCAACAGCAACCCCAAAGCCAATGCCAATCGCACCCAGTACAATCGAACTGGCGACATGGCCCAGCCCACACAGACTGGTAACGGCAAGCGCCTTTTTGCGAGACCAGCCGCGTGCCTTCGCCATAACGATGAAGGGCAGGTAGTGATCCGGCCCAAGCAGCGTATGTACAAATCCGATAGAGGCGGCGGTCGCCACCAACACCAAGAGTTCAGGTGTCACAAGTCATCCCTAGAGCGTGTTTCTTATTATTTCGACCTCTGGGTAGCGGGATTCTGAAGGCGGCGCAAGACCTTGAAATCTGGGTCAGGGCCTAGCTCATACGTGCCTGGTGTAACCGGTCCAATCGCAGCCGATGACGGCTGTCCGTCAAATAGGTAAGGCCGCCAAAAACGGTCATCAACACGCCGAGTCCGGTCGCACCGACAATCAAAAACATGATCAATATTTGATATCGCACCGCCTCCGTTGGCGGTACGCCCGCTAGAATTTGTCCGGTCATCATTCCCGGTAGCGACACCAGACCGGCGGCCGCCATCGCATTGATCATCGGCATCATACCGGTCCGAATGGCAGAGCGGGCGATAGGCCCACAGGCGTGCCATCGAGTCGCCCCGAGACACAGTTGCGCTTCGATAGCGATCCTGTCACGCGCGACACCGGATGTCAGAGTGCTGAGCCCCAGAGCAATCCCGGTCATCGAGTTGCCAAGAATCATGCCGAGCAAAGGAATGGCATATTGCGGGTCGTACCATGGATCCGGGCTGATCTGTGTGGTCAGAGCCAATACCGTGACCAACGTAGAAGAAAACGTCATCGCTGTGGCGCCAAGTCCGTATGACCACAGCCCTTTCAGTCGACGGTCCTGACGGGCGGCCACTTCGTATCCGGCAAATACAATCATCACAAAGGCGATCGCACCGGTCCACAGCGGCGACGCTAACTCGAACACGGCCGTTAAAACATATCCAACCAGTGTCAACTGAATGACCATACGAAGCGTCGCAATAACAAGAGTGCGTTCAATCTTAAGACCAAGACTCAACGACAGCAGGCCATTGGCGACAATAAGGACCGCGCCAATAGCCAGATCGGCAACGGACAAGCCGATGTAGGTCATCGCCCGCCTCCCGCTGTGGACAATTCAACACAGCCCTTACCAACGACCGCGACCGTACCGCCCAAACGTTGAGCCTGCTCTCCGTCGTGAGTGACAATCACTACGGTCGTGCCTCCGTTCATACGTTGGGTGAGCACACGTTCCACTGCTCCTGTAGCCGCGTCATCGAGCGCCGACGTCGGTTCGTCAAGCAGCAACACGTTCGGATCCAACAACAGCGCACGTATCAATGCTAAGCGCTGGCGCTCGCCGGTCGACAACCGTGACACCTGCCACGCCAAGCAAGCCCGGTCTAGATTAAGAGAATCCAACAGTGGGCCTGGGTCACCTGCAGGCATATGCGCATCAACCTGATCCGCCCACCAGCCAGATTCCGCCGGGACGTAAGTCACGGCCTTGCGCCAAACAGGCGCAGCGACTTGAGATCGGATCATAGAATTCGTTTCAGCATCACCGCCGTTGCGGTCCAAATCCGCAATCGCCCGAAGCAAAACTGTCTTCCCAGCACCTGATGGGCCGCTGATCGCGAGACAGGCACCGTCATCAAGAGCCAGGTCGACTGGCGCCAGTCCGCGTGGTTCGAGATGCGTGAGACTAAGCACTTATGTGAGATCACCACCAACACGGATGACGGCACGCCCGTGCACCTGGCGGTGTTCAAGTCGATGATGCAGATCGGCGACATCAGCCAGTGGAACCTCTTCCGTAACCGGGACGCGCCAAACGCCTGTAGCCACGTTTTCGATGATGGTGCGGTCCGTCGCGCTGCCCGGCGGATCCTCAATAGGGGCCAGGTTCATCCCAGCAACGCTGATGTTCTTAAAAATGAGAGTCGATATATCAACTGGACCCGGCATGTCTCCGGCGGTCGCGCCGATGTAGACCAATCTGCCGAGCGGCGCCAGCACCTCAATATTACTGGCAGCGTTTGGTCCGCCATTGCCATCGACAATAACGTCGACGCCGCGACCGTGCGTTGCGTCCTTGACCTGCTCAACCCAGCCCTCTTGGGTGTAGTCGAACACATGATCGGCCCCGAACGTCTTGGCGAAGCTTACTTTGTCGTCACCACCGGCCAATCCAATCACCGTGCAGCCGTCACTCTTGGCGATTTGCGCCGCCATAATTCCAATCGGTCCGGCAGCAGAATGAAGCAAGCAAGTCTCGCCAGACTGCAAGCGACCCGCTTTATAGAGCGCGTGCCAACCGGTGAAGGAGCAACCCCGGTAGACACAGCCAACCTTGAGATCGATTCGATCATCGAGCATCAACAGGACTTCTGCTTTGGCGATTGAGTACTCTGCGTAAGCGCCAAAGTTTGCCCGTGAGATGACGCGTCGACCGATGAGACTGGCATCAACACCATCGCCAACCGCATCAACGATGCCGGTATGCTCCAGTCCCGGTGTGAAGGGAAACGAGATCGGCATAAAATTGATCTTGCCTGCACGTGCCATGGCATCGAACGGATTCATGCCCACATAGGCAACCTTAATGCGCGCTTCTCCCGTTCCGGGCTCAGGAACAGAAACCTCGCGCAGCTCCATCGCCTTAGGTCCGCCGAAGGCCTTCATTTGAATCGCATGCATCGTCTTACTCATAGGGGTGTGCCTTCAATCAATTCCATCAAGGCGCCAGAGCCCGGGTTACGCACCACCGCGGCAAAGCGGGGACCAACGCCGGGAAGCATGATATCGGCAGGATCAGAAAACCGAGTTGCACCGATCTCATCACAGACTGCCAACGTTTCTTGAAGGTCTGGCACCAGAAAGCCCTGCGCCAAATATCCAATGTTTGGTGGCACTTGGATGTCGCCTTTACTCGGTGCTGCGTAGTTCAACGGATGGGACAGCGCAATCTTGCCGAAGGGATGGGTGGCAGAAACAAACGTTGCCCGCGTTTTCGCTCCGTCAGGCCGATCAAGAAAGTGATTGGTCTCGGGCTTATCTAAAACGTCATCAATAATAACATCGAGCCCAAGAACTCGCTGATAGAACGCAAGCGCCTTTTCGTGATCCGCGATCGAGTGTGACGTCGTCGACACGGGTGTGTACCCGGTTCTGGTTTTACCTTCTGCCTCGACCTCAAATCGCAGCTTGCCGACCGCCGTTGAGTTATCGCCCGTCAACTCAACCAGATT
>WLXB01000179.1 GCA_012103295.1 Alphaproteobacteria bacterium
GAAATTGTAGCACCGCAGGGCCGCCCGCTGAGCGTCGCCGTGATTGGTGTCGAAGACATGGCCGCGTCCTTACATTTTTACCGCGACTTGATCGGCCTCACCGCTCACGACGCGCAAACATGGTCGGGTTCGGGTTTCGAAACTCTATGGCACCTTCCCGCGGGCGCTTCGGCCAACGCTGTTTTTTGCGAATTGCCAGGCTGTCCCGTCGGCCGTGTTTTGCTGCTGGATTTTGATGCCACGAACAAAAAACAAATCCGACCCACCGACGCCCCACGCGCCTTCGGGTTGGTCAATCTCAACTTCTATACGGACGACATTCGCGCCGACACCAAGAAGCTGCAGGCGGAAGGCTTTCGATTTTGGTCTGAACCAACGTTCTATGAAATGTCAGGCTCCCAGGGCGCGCCAACGGAAGTGGTGTTTGATGGGCCAGACTCGGTGGCCATCAATCTGGTCGAGCTAACCGGTGAAGACCCCAACACGCGGGTCGGTCAAATGCGCGCTTATGTGCGCGACCATGGTCGTACACCAACCGGGTTTACGCCCGTGGTCACCACATCCCACTGCGCACGGGATATGGACAAAGCCGTCGGCTTTTACGAAACCGTTTTAAAAAGCGGGGTCTTGATCGACGAAATTTTGGGCAGCCCAGAGCAAAATAACTTCCTCAACATTCCACCCGACGGCAAGACGGCTGTGAAATTCATGCAGGGCAATCACATGTTCGGAAAGATCGCGATTTCAGTACCGCTCAACTACGAATGCCGCGACCTTATCCCAGACGCCGTTGCACCCAACACCGGATACATCGCACAAATGTTCGAAGTGAAAGACCTCGGCTATGCTGAGAAAGCCAGCACCGATGTCGGCGCGGACTCCTATGCACCGAGCGGTAGCTACGATATTCCGGGCTTAGGAACCGTAGACGCGTTCACCGTGCGCAATCCGGGTTCCGGTGCTTTGCAGGTGATCTTTAAAGCCTAGAAAATTCCGAGTACGGACGAGCCGCCCTTGGTGATCACAGGGATCGGGCCTTCGTTGGCTTTCTTGCCGAGCGCTTGATTCTGATTCAGGCGTTTTTGCTCGGCCATTGGATCAATCGGTGTGCCGCGCTGGCGATTGTCGCTCCAAAACACCAACCGATCGGTGAAGCTGTCACTTTCGGTGGCGAACGCTGAGGTTTCACGGTCAACCGTATCCCGGACGCCAGGAACGATCCGATCCGCGCCGGCCAGGGCGAGAAGCTCGACTTCGCCAGCACTAAACCCACGCACCCGATAGCCATCCAAACGATTCCGGCCGATCAGCGCGTTGCGAGCCTGTTGCGATGTGGTGCCTTCCTGAGGACGCTCAGAGCCGGGCGCCGGTGGGCGCAAATTAAAATCAGGCGGCATCACCAGAGGTGCACGGCGGACAACGGCGAATTCGTCAGGAATCGACTTATCAATGCCCAGCGCGCGCTTGGTGTCATCGCAGCCACTCAGGACCAAAAGGGCGGCAGCGGCCAGAGCAGTGTGTTTCAGGTGAGCGGTC
Source organism: Alphaproteobacteria bacterium (assembly GCA_012103295.1). Lineage (GTDB taxonomy): Bacteria > Pseudomonadota > Alphaproteobacteria > Rhodospirillales > Rhodospirillaceae > WLXB01. The sequence continues at coordinate 1,537 of WLXB01000179.1, forward strand.
ATTTTTGATCTCAATTGGTTTGCCTCATTTGGGATCCGTGGTGGCCTCATCCTGGTTCCGCGTGACGTAAGCGTCAAGCAGCCAGAAGCCAACCCCGATTGTAATGGCTGAATCCGCCACATTGAAGGTTGGGAAATGATATCCCGCGGCAAAAAAGTCAAGGAAATCGACGACCATGCCGTAGTGGAGACGGTCAATAATATTGCCAAGCGCACCCCCGACGATAAAGCCGATGCCGACTTTCATCCACCGGGTGTCAGCCTGACGCAACCACCACAGCATCAAACCGACAATGCAAAGCTGCATGGTTACCAGAAGGGCAACGGTCAACGGCTCACCGGAACTGAACATGCTGAAGCTGATACCGGGGTTCCAGGCCAAGCGAAGATTGAAGAACGGCAGCACTTCGATCAGCCGGGGGGTAAAGAATGGCGTTTCTGTTACGCCGTCCGGACGGAACACCCGCTCAACCATCCAAATCTTAGACGCCTGGTCAGCGATACAAATCAGCGCAGCGATGGTTAGACCCTGACGCATGGTTTTGATCACGCCGCCGTACGCAAGGAATCAACAGCGTCGGAGCAGCGACCGCAGACATCTGGATGCGCGTGGCTTCCGACGTCGGGCAACACCTTCCAGCAGCGTGTGCATTTCTCACCGTCCGCCATATTCACAACAACACCCACCTCGGGCACATCATCCAGGACAAAGGCATCGGCACCCGGCGTTCCTTCGACCAAAGTGATGTCGGAGGTGATGCAAACGTCGGCCATATCAAGACCATCACAGGCGGCGATCAAATCCGCCGGCGCCGTGACCATTGGGAAGGCTTGCAAGCTGGACCCAATGCGTTTGGCGGCGCGTTCTTGCTCGATAGCCGCAGTGACGGCGCGGCGCAATTGACGCACCTTGGTCCACTTCTCTGCCAACGCGTCATCACGCCATGCATCCGGAATGGTCGGGAACTGCTGCAGATGAATCGAACCGTCGTCAGATGGGTTGCGCGCCAACCACACTTCTTCTGCGGTAAAGCAGACGAAGGGCGCGAGCCACTTCACGAGACAATCGTACAAGGTATCGAGCACGGTGCGCGCGGCGCGGCGGCGCAGGTCGCTCGGCGCGTCGCAGTACAAGACATCTTTGCGCATATCAAAATAAAACGCCGACAACTCGATCGCGCAGAAATGATGCAGCTCGTTAAATAGGCCGTGAAAGTCGTAGGTCGTACACGCCTCATGGATGCGTTTGTCCATTTGCCATAGGCGATGCATCACCCAGCGCTCCAACTCAGGCATGTCTGCAACATCTACACGCTCGGCGTCGGTGAAGCCATTGAGATTGCCAAGCAAGTAGCGAAAGGTGTTGCGCAAACGCCGGTACAGATCCGACATTTGTTTGAGAATGTTGGGCCCGACGGAGAGGTCCTGACTGTAGTCAGACGCCACCACCCACAAGCGTAGAATGTCGGCGCCGGATTGATTGATGACCTTTTGTGGCTCGACCACATTGCCCATGGACTTGGACATCTTGCGGCCCTTCTCGTCGAGAACGAACCCATGGGTGAGCACCGCGTCATAGGGTGCGCGACCGCGCGTGCCGCAACTTTCCAGCAACGATGTATGGAACCAGCCGCGATGTTGGTCAGAGCCTTCGAGGTACAGGTCAGCGGGCCATTTAAGGTCTTCTCGATTTTCAAGAACGAACGCATGGCTAGAGCCGGAATCAAACCAGACCTCAACAACGTCTTGCACCTGCTCCCACTCGTCGGCGTTGTACTGCCAGCGCACCATCCCACGGATCTGGTCGTGAGTGCTCCCCGACGTCCC
>WLXB01000180.1 GCA_012103295.1 Alphaproteobacteria bacterium
AACATATAATACCCGGCCCCTGGTGCCTGAGGTCATGGTGAACGGCGAGTCGTTTGCCGTTATTCGAAAACGACCGGCCGTCGAGGATTTGTTGGCCTTAGAAAGCCTGCCTGACTGGATGGACGAAGACACACAAGGTTGAACGGTTCTTGAATTGAACCGGACTAGGCCTCTGGCCTAAACTCCCATATGTCTCGAAATTGGCGTGAACTCCTGCGGCTCCGTCGCCTTATAGCCCGCCGCCTCCTTCTGTCGCGCCTTAGCCTTGGGCTCGAGCGACTAACGGCGGCGCTTTGGGCACCCGTGCTCGTGCTCGGCGGCTTTGCCGCAGTCGCTCTGTTCGACGTGTTGCCGCTGCTGCCTGGACTCCTTCACGGGCTCTGTCTTGCCGCCTTTGCTGTTGGGCTTCTGTGGTTACTGCGACGGGGTTTTATTGGTTTCACATGGCCAACAGCCCGACAAGCGAAACACCATCTTGAAACAGCGTCAGGGGTCAACCACAGGCCCCTCACCGCGTGGGAAGACAATCTGGGCTACAAAGCCGGACCGGGACAAAACAAACTCTGGATGGCTCACCGCCTGCGTATGTTTGGGTTTATTGAACGATTAAGTTCACCTCGTCCGGGAGCCGTGGTTGCTGCGATGGACCAATTCGCGATCAGAGGATTGGTCCTCCTGCTTTGTGTTATTGGCACGCTCGGCGCTCAAGGCGACATTGGACCTCGCTTTATCCGCGCACTCAATCCAGCGCTAGCAAGCGACACTGGCCCTGTCGATGTGAAAGTGTGGATCACGCCTCCAGCATATACCAGCAGGCCTCCTATTCTGCTCGACCCGATGGTTGAAATGATATCGGAAGGCCCCATTGTTGTTCCCGATGGAACGCAGGTCTTAACCGTTGTCACGGGTACCACACGGGCAACGCGATTGGTGGTTGATGGGACGAGCATCGACCTCGCCATGATGGACGATGCTAGCCAACGATATGAGGGCCCGCTTCCAACGGGCGTACGCTTGGAAGTGCGGCAAACCAGCAAGGTGCTAGCCACCTGGGATATGGCCCCGCTTGCAGACCTCCCCCCTGAAATTGCAGTGGGTGAGCCGCCTAGCGAAACGGGCCGCTTTCGCCTCGGCCTGAAGTACACAGCTGAGGATGATTATGGCGTTATCGCTGTGTCCGGACGCATAGACCGCCCAGAAGAAACGCGACCCTATGCCAAAAGTTGGGCGACCGACTTCTCTGTTTCTCTGCCCCCGCTGACACCCAAGGAGATTGAACACCGGTCCTTTCATGACTTTACGGCTCACCCTTGGGCGGGAAAGGACGTAACCCTTAGACTGACAGCACGGGACGCGGCGGGACAGACTGGCGTGAGTGACATCATCAATTTCCGCCTTCCTGAGAGAACCTTTTCTCATCTCGTCGCGGCCACAATTATTCAATACCGCAAAGATTTGATTGACGACCCGGCTACCGCACCAATGGCGGCACGCGCCCTGAGTCGACTCATGGAAGTGCCCAAGGCCTATGGTGGCGATGTCATCGCACACTTGGCCATGGCAAGTGCGCGCAGCCGACTTGACCTCCAGGACGCGACAGACGTTTTAGACAGCGTCATCAATCTCATGTGGCAGGCGGCCTTGCGTATGGAAGACGGCGCCATGGCTGTTGCCGAACAGGCCCTTAACGACGCTGAGCAGGCCTTGAGTGATGCTATCGAAAACGGCGCATCGCCAGAGGAGATTGGCCGGCTGATAGAGCGGCTGCAGCGTGCCCTTGTAGAGTATTACCAGGCCCTGATGGAAAATATGCCTGATGGTAGCTTCCCCTTGACTGGGCAGTCCGGTGACATGCAAACGATGGGGTCTGAAGACCTCGCACAAATGATGGAACAGTTGCGTCAACTCTCTGAGATGGGTGCCGAAGATGCTGCTAAGGCGATGCTGTCTGATTTGAAAAACATGCTCGAGCAGCTGCGCAACACTGCGCTCAGCCCAATGGATAATCCTGATGTCGAAGCCGCCCGACAGATGATGGAAGATCTTAAAAACATCACCGAAGAGCAATCAAACATGCTCAACAAATCATTTGAGCAGTCACGCCAGCGGGCTTTAGAACGCACTCCACCAAATCCGCGTGATCGAAATAGCCTTGACGAAATGCAAAGCGAAGAGCCTCAGAGCAATGCAGATCAAGAACAGTCTAGCAAATCTGAACAGGGCGAAGACGCGGCGATGCAGCAGAAACAACTACGGGACCGCCTTGGCGATCTAATGAGCGAGATGGCCGAGATGACGGGGCAACTTCCCAGCGAACTTGGTGAAGCTGATCAAGCCATGCAAGACGCGGAGAGTGCGCTACGTCAAGAGTCTTGGCGCGCCGCCTCTGATGCCCAAGCAGAAGCCCTGGCTAATCTGCAAAGCGGAATGCAGGGTGCTGCTCAACAAATCATGGAGGCGCTTGCTGAACAGGGACTTGCCGGCCTTATCCCTATCCCCGGCCAAGCAGGACAGCCGCTGGGCGCAATGGGACCAAATCTTGGCCCCGATGATGGTGAAGAAACTGAATTGCCGACAGACCCTGACACACGCGGACTGTCTCAGCGGTCACGTGAGATCTTGGAAGAAATCCGGCGCCGCTCAGGCCAAAGACTTCGTTCACGCGAAGAACGGCAATACCTCAGACGTTTACTGGAACAGTTTTAGTCCCAATCAACGCGAAGGCTGGTTGCAGACTCCACAGGAAGCTGGAGTTCAATTCTGTACGGCAGCGTCGAATTAGGATCGACCGTTGGTGAATCAGGAGGGGCCGTCGTTTCCTGAACAACCTCATTGTCCTTGTTGACCAGCATCAACTTTATGTTGGGCACAGTCTGAATGTCAGGAGTCAAATTGGTTATGAAACCTGAAACGACTAAAGTTTGAACCCCGCCCTTCATAATTCGGACCGGCTGAGGCGCCGAGAGTCGAAGCCCCTCCGCTTCATCCTCGTCCAGGTTCAACGCTTCATAGACGCCCTTTATGCCTGGCCAAATTTCGGCCAGCTGGTCCCTCGCCATAAACAAAATACTGCCAATAAGAACAACGATGATGGTGAGGACGGCTGCTGTGACATACGCCGGATCAAGCGGTTTGCTTTTCTTTTTTGGTTTTTTCTTATCTGGTTTTCCAGCGTCACCATCGGCTGAATCCGCAAGCGGATCGTCATCAAGGTCATCGTCTCCGTCACCCTTGCCGGTTCCGCCAAAGTCGGGCCGATCGTCGTCAGGGTTTACGAGATCTTCGTCGTCATCACCGGATTTCTCGGCCTGATGGAAACCGTCATCATCTTCTCCGGGACCACCACCATCTTCG
>WLXB01000181.1 GCA_012103295.1 Alphaproteobacteria bacterium
ACCATTGCCAAAGGGTTTTGCTGAAGTCGACGTTGACCGCAAAGACAGCCTCGCGGTCTGTCGCAGTGGTGGCGGTTTCTGCGCCAAGATGAATAAGCGCATCAATGCGCTCTGAATTCGCGGCTAGATAATCCAGAGTCTCTGCCGGTTTTATCCAGGTTACGCCGCTCCTTTTTGCGACATTATTCCGCTTCGCTTCGCAGTCCACCACGTCGAAGGCCACAAAAGGTCCAGAGCCAGCTGCCTCTAGCACTGCAAGCAGGTTTGATCCGATGAATCCGGCCGCGCCGGTGATGGCAAGCATAGGCTCTCAAATGGCTGATACGTTCATCGAGTTATGACGGATCGGGTTTCGTGCGGCAATGGGACAAAAGCAATCGAGAAAGTAAGCAACACTTGAAGGATTAGCGTGAGAGGCCGATATTATGGGTTACAGAATGATAGCGGAGACTCACTATGCAGAGTCAGAAACGAATCTTTGATGACATTGCCAAAGTGGCTGGCGGCGCCCTGGGAGCCTTAGGGAGCCTGAAGCAAGAAATCGAAAGCTTGGTGAAGCAACGCGTTGATCGGTTTATGACCGACCATGATCTCGTGAGCCGGGAAGAGTTTGAGGCGGTAAAAGCAATGGCGTCTGAGGCGCGGGCTGAACAGGAGCGTATTTCCGCTCGGCTTGCGGCCCTTGAAGGTGGTCCTGCCAAAGCGTCAGCGCGTAAGCAACCGACACCAAAGCGCACGACAGGGTCTAAAAAACCCGCGTCGTCCAAGGCAAAGAAAAAAGCGTAGTACACACCGATACAGAGCGCGCAGAGGCCTTAGAAAGCCACGGTTAAGCCCGGTTTTGTGACGAACAAGTGAACCCTCACGACTCGGTATATTTACTAAGATTAGTTATTGCCGCCCCCCAGAACCTACTATATCTTGAATCGCAGGCTACGAATTTGACGGCTCGAAAGTCGATCGAGTCCGGGGCAAATGAGGGGTATCCATGCGCACCACTACCGTCAGCCATGAGTCCACTGCGGACAATCCGTTGGACCGCATCGAAGAAGTTATCTCCATAAAAGACTGGGTGTTTGATCGCCGCAGCGATGAAGAGATGGCAGTCGAAGCGCCAGGGACATGGTGTGACTTCGGATTGTTTTTTGCATGGTCGCAAGAATTGGACGCACTTCATTTCTCCTGTGCTTTGGACATGCGCGTACAGCCAAAAATTCTGAGTAATATTTACGAGCTCATTGCAAAGCTGAATGAGCGCCTGTGGACCGGGCATTTTGCGATTTGGGTTGATGAAGGAATTCCAATGTTCCGGCATACCATCCATTGCAGCGGTGGCCGTCTCGACGCGGCCCATGTCGATGAACTCGTTGATCTGGCGCGCAGCGAATGCGAACGCTATTACCCAGCGTTCCAGTTCGTGATTTGGGGTGGGCGGACACCCGATGATGCGATCGCCTGCGCTCTACTCGATACGGTCGGCGAAGCCTGATTTTTCAATCTCGTTAATACCCCACCATGAAGCGGCTGAAAGGCTGCGTCTTTGTGCTATGGTGCGGTCATGATTGAAGGCACCATACTCCTCGTAGGATGCGGCAAAATGGGCGGCGCCCTCCTCAAAGGGTGGTTCGCCCAAGGGCTTAGTCCGGTCGACATAATGATCGTCGAGCCCGGCGGCCGCGCTGTCGTCGAGACGGCAAACGAACACCCAGCCCTGACTGTTCTTACTGACGCCTCTGAGTTGCCAAGTGATTTCACGCCCGACGCCGTGGTGTTTGCCGTCAAACCACAGGCGGCGGCCGATATTATCCCGGCTTATGACCGGTTTGCTGAAGGCGGCACGGTATACTTATCAATCATTGCCGGATTATCGCTTAATAGATTGATCGAGATGCTGGGGCGAGATGCTGCGGTTGTTCGGGCTATGCCGAACACGCCGGCAGCGATCGGGCGCGGCATCAGCGTTTTGTGTCCCGCAGAGTCCGTTGGTCCGTCGCAGAAACGCGTATGTAAAGTGCTTATGGCAGCGGCCGGACAGACCGCTTGGGTCACTGACGAGACCGACATGGATGCCGTCACCGCCGTATCAGGCAGTGGTCCGGCCTACGTGTTTCTACTGGCTGAAGCTTTGACAGAAGCGGGTATTGGGGCTGGCTTGGAACCGGCCCTGGCTGAACAATTGGCACATGCAACCGTCTCGGGAGCTGGGGCGCTATTGGATGCGGAAAAAAGTTCAGCTGGTACGCTAAGAGAGAATGTCACCAGTCCAGGGGGCACGACGGAAGCTGCTCTCGAGATTCTCAGAGCGGAAGACGGATTGTCCCAGCTGATGAAGCGCGCTGTCGCAGCGGCAACTCAGCGGTCGAAAGATCTCGCGGGCTAGTGTGATGGTTGCCAAGAAGGCCACAAAGACGAAGCCACGCTCCAAGAGCAAACCAAGTCTCGCAGATCAAATTGCTGACGCAGCTTTAGACATGGCGGCACGAGAGGGCTGGGCTTCGGTGAGTTTACCAAAGATGGCTGAGGCGGTTGGTGAGCCATTGGGTGTGGTGCTTGCCGTTTATCCGACGAAGGGTCGTATTGCGTCCTCGTTATTGAACCGCATCGATCAATACGTTTTGTCTCAAGTGCAGGCCATTGATGAATCGGAGACGCCACGGGACCGTCTATTCGAGATTTTGATGATTCGATTTGATGTTTTGCAACACCATCGTCTTGGATACTCAGCGCTGATACGCGGGTTGTCCCGCCGGCCGCCAACACTTTTGATGCGGGCACCAGCGCTTGTGCACTCTATGGCTCTCATGTTGATTGCATCCGGAATAGACGCCAACAGCCCACTCGGCGTTGCCCGCGCCCATGCTCTGGCCGTAGCCTATGGTACCGTGGTGCGAACTTGGTTGGTGGACGACAGCGCTGATATGGCGAAGACTATGTCTGCTCTAGATAAAGTTCTGAGCCGATTAGAGAAAATACAATCCCTAATTTTGGACAAAAAACCATCCTCCAACCATACGGCAGATAGAGATGAGGACTAGGTCTATACAGGGATGCGTACTGTCGAGCGCAGCCCACCAGTAGGGCTATCGCCAAGGACCACGTTGCCGCCAAGGCTGCGGGCAATATCTCTCGCAATTGTTAAGCCTAAACCAACCCCTCCGGTTTCCGGATTACGCGACGCATCAATCCGATAGAATGCCTTGAAGACACTTTCCCGCTGGTCGTCAGCGATGCCCGGCCCATTATCGTCCACGTTAATCTCAATGTGGGCGCCTGTGCGCTTCGCCTTTATCTCAACTCGTGAGCCGTATCGCGTTGCATTGCTAATCAAATTGGCG
>WLXB01000052.1 GCA_012103295.1 Alphaproteobacteria bacterium
TTGAGCTAAAACTCCACCCACCGTTGATGTGGACCTTGAACACTCCCAGCTTGGTCTCCAGCTCATCTTCAATGTCGCGTGTCAGAAGGCTGTAGTAGTTCTGTGCTGACACGTAGCTCGCGAGACCATCTTCCGCTGAGATTTTTGCACTTTCTCGGGCCTGTGTGGCGTCAAAGTTCGAATTGCCGATGTAACGCACCTTTCCCTGCTGAACGAGATCATCCAACGCCCTGAGCGTTTCCTCGGCCGGTGTCACACCGTCAGGCCGATGATATTGGTAGAGGTCAATGACATCGGTGTTCAGGCGTTTCAACGAAGCTTCAGCCGCATACATGATGTTAGTACTCGTACCGCCGCCATCAGGGGATGGTCCAGCCCCCATAGAGCCGCCGAACTTTGTCGCGATCAAGACCTCGCTGCGACGCTTGCCAAGCGCCTTGCCTAAATACTCCTCGGACAGTCCACGACTGTACACGTCGGCCGTATCAAACAGAGTTATGCCGTTAGCCACGGCGGCGTGAACCACTCGGTCGGTCCCTGCTGCATCCAATCGACCTCCGAAGTTATTACACCCTACTCCAACACCAGACACGACAGGACCACCCCGACCCAATGTGCGGTTTGTGCCGGCGGCGCGGACCGATAAATCCGCTATCGGCAATGCTGGAATAACGGCTGCTGCTGCGCTGGTCGTCAAGATTTGGCGGCGTGATAAACGGGGCATGTTGATCCTCTAACGAAGGGTTACAGAGCCGAATGGATTTGATGATTTAATGATACTGACTTTACGCCAGTGGTAGTAGGCACGTATCAAAAGTACCCAAAATCAGGGAAAATCTCAAACCGGACTCAACTTACCGTCGCAGGTCGAACACCTATCCAACAGCCACCACGGTATCGCGCAATTGTGTGGACGCATGGACCGCCAATCCGCCATGCTTGGCTCCTCACCGCTCAGAGGGGCTACACTCTTTTGCACTTCTCGCGCGGATATAAATCATTGTCTGACAAGGGCGCAAAACATGGACAAAGAAACCGGTACAAATCTGACGCGGAGATCAGCTCTACGAACCGCAGCAGGCGTGGGGACTGCCGCAGCTTTTACAACCACTGTAAAAACAGAAGCCGCTCACGCCGCAGTCGATAACGATATCAGTGTGGCGCAAGACGGACAGTACGAACGCGTCCCGTTGAAAAAAGAGTCTATACGGGTTAGAGCGATCCAATCACCTATGATTCCAGCTGATGCGGACAACCCAAAACCGGTTATGCGCAGCAATCTGCAGCGCATGCTGGATTTGGTCGATCAAGCCAACGGCTTTATCGCGGGCAAGCAGGATTTAGTAAGCTTTTTCGAGCAACCCATAATGGGGTGGGCGCCATGGACCCGCGAAGAGGCACTTAAGGTTTGTATCGAAGTACCTGGCCCAGAAACTGAAGCGCTTGGGAAAAAAGCAAAAGAGCACGGCTGCTACATAGCCTTTGCTTCCTACGTGAAAGACGAGGAAAATTGGCCCGGTCACTTGTTGCTAAACGGCATCCTTATTGGGCCAGATGGAAGTGTCGTCGCCAACCATTGGAAGCAACACAACGTGCGGATTAATCCGAGATGGACGATGTACACAACATCGGCCTACGACGTGCTACCGCGCTACATTGAAATGTACGGAAAAGATGCGGTGTTGCCGGTAGCCCGCACCGACATCGGGAATTTTTCTCTACTCTGCTCCCCCTATGACCCCGACATTCATCGTGCCATTGCCATTAAAGGCGTTGAGATCAGCCTTCGGTTTTCTTCTGGTGGTTTCAATCAGGTTGATTCCCAGTCCGCGTCGTTATTCAACAACAACTACACGATAACGATGAACCAATCGATATCACCGGACAATACCGGGGCCTCAGGCGCCGGCGGAACCAGCATTTACGGACCACGGGGCAAGCTCATCGGGATGGCGAAGGGCGTGTACGAACAAAGTGTGTCGGCTACTATCCCAATCGCCGAATTTCGACGCAATCACCGCCTGCCCGACGTCCCGATGGCCTTGGTCATGCCGGTGTATGAGAAATACCGCGTGCCCATCGATCCCGGCCTATCTTTAGAATATCTGCCCACCGACATGGTAGATTCAGCGCGATACATCAAAGAGAAACGAAACTGGTAAAGCACGCCGCAAGCCTCTTCCACAAAACCTGAAAAGGAATTGAAATATGGACCGCAGACACATTTTAGGCCTGATGGGCGCCGCTCCACTCGCGGCGGCGACGTTTACCCCGCGTACAGCTAGCGCTGCCACAAACCTACTAAACCCGAACGATCCAGATGATCTCTATACCATCCATAGAAAACTGAACCACTCGTTCGATAATCGCGTAGTCTATTGGTACATCCGGGCTATCCGTTACGGTTTGTTTGACAGCCAATTCATTCCATTTTGGGATATGCACGTTGGCTTTCTCTCAATTACCGAGGACGTAGATGGCGGCCATAGCAGCAAAAGTATGAGCGCCATTTTCTATACGGACCTGGAGACAGGAAAGCTGGTTGAGACGTTTAATAATCCGTACACAGGCGAAATAATTCCCGTGCGCCAACCAGGCGTGCGGCGTACGTCCGGACTCTACAATAAACAAGGCAGAGCCGGACATCGCGCAGAACGTCCAGGCCTGGAGATAAAGGAATACGGCCACATCGGGCCGGCCTGGGTCATTGGTGACGATGTGTGGTGCCGCGGTGACACGGGATTTCGAGGTGAGCCGACGACCGATGAAGGCCGCATGATGCAAATTAATGACTGGACCACATACCAGGGTTCGATCTCGGAAGTGTCTAACCCAGATGTAGCAAGTGCAAACGCCACGGAAACCTTCAACGATATCAATACGTGGCCAGCATGGCTCAACATGGGGGATCACCCGGGCAACTACGTCTCGCGGGGCTTCGGGCGGAAGTCTTTCTCTATAGACGGTATGCCGCCAGAATGGAGCGCCATTATGCGCGACCAGTATCCAACAGAGTTCGCTGATCCACGGGCTTTCATTGAGGGAGCTTAGATTGAGGAGACTTATTCTTCCTTGCGAAAAATAATCCGGCCTCGTTGGGCCAGGAGAAGTTGCTCGCCCGAGACTGGGTCAAAGTAGCCCTCGACTCTTTGGCCTTCAGGAGTTGTGCCATAAACTTCCCAGCACCCGCCGTCTGGTTTCATGCGACGAACCTCCTGCCAGCCTCCGGCAACTAACTGCTGAGTCAGTTGCTCCTCGGTCAACCATTTAGAACGTTCAACACTTTCACATTCATATATTCCAGATGCCTGCGCAGCGCCTGACATCAGAAGGAGCATGGCTCCTGTAAGTACGTGTTTCATTTCCCGTTATCTCCTCATTTAAGTTTAAGCGCTGGCTAAGCTTTTTGGATTGAGCGTTCTCCAGATACGATACCCTTCTAAAAGGGCCAGGGGAATGAAACGTGCCAACGCTGGCCCCACGTTATTATGAACGAAAATCCAGTGCACAAGTGTTGCCACTGCTGCCCCATAGACAAATCGATGGATTGTCTTCCAAGATGATCCAAACTTACGGACGGAAAAGTCGTTTGACGTAAGAGCGAGCGGAATAAATATAAAAAATGCAAGCCAACCGGTCCAAATCCCCAATGCGGTAAATTCATCGAGCATCGCGCGAATGCTGTCCATATCCACAACGTAAAGCACTGTGTGAAAAACCGCATATATAAAAGCCGCAACACCAATATGTCGGCGTCGTTTTAGCATCCAGGCCCAAAATCTATTCTTGGGAAACATCATCCTGAAAGGGGTTATCATCATGGCAAGCACCATGATCTGCGCAGCTGATTCTCCCGACGGATGGAGAAGCATTTCCTCAGTCGATTGTCCGTCAGGCCCGGTCGCTCCAGACACAAGCGTGCTCGTCATCCGAAATCCAGGCAGTGCCAAAATTACCCACATAAATAGCGGTGCATCTACAATTCTTCGGATCATTCAACGTCCCATCATGTTCAGCCTTAGATCGGGTGAAAAAGTATAGTAGAAAATGAAAGCGCGCCAAAGGACGATATGAATGGTGGACCGACAAGGACAAAACTGGACGCTGGTTTATAGACGTATCGCACGTTACGAAAAGCACCCGCAATTAACTTCAAGAAAGCATAGGCAGAACGGACCGAGTGATGTCGACTTTTAATTTGACGATGGCGACGATTGAACTGGGGGCCTTGATATGGGCTCTACAGCACTGGCTGAGGCAAAAGGACAACCTTGCGCTTTTATTCGCAATGGCAATTCTGCTGTCGATTGTCTTTGATGCATTTACCAATGGCATTGGGCGCTTTATGGGCCTAGGTGAAGCGCTTGAGACGCTCATCCGTTTTCGCATGACTTTTTACTACGCGACCATGCCGCTCTTGATCGCCATATCCGTTTTGTATCTTGGTTATGCGGGTGTCGGTTGGGCGCGAAACAAAACTGTGATTAATTCGGTGATAGGGCTCGCCGTGAGCGTAGGCGCGTATCAGGTTATCGCGTATTGGGATATGGCTCTGTATCCGTCCTGTGTCTTTGATGTGGTGCGCTATGTCCTGGAAGTTCATCCGGATCAAGCCTGCCGACCTGAAGATGCTGGGCTGGGTGAATTTGCACTGTCACCGGTTGTTCCGATTTCGGCGATGATCTTATTGCTGACCACCATCACCCTTGTCTGGTTGACACGTTTTTGGTGGGTGACAGTTGTATTTTTGGCCTCGAATCTTGCCTCAGCCATAACCGTACAGATTCCGCGGGATGGAATTTTGACCTATATCTCATATCCCTTTGACGGGCTGCTCGGCTTTTTATTGTGTTTTGTCGCGATCAAGCTGTACGCCCGCCGCGAAAGCACATCCACATCAATGCCTGCCTAGATCCGCTATGGGTCAAAACTAAGTCACTAGTAGAAAATTGATTGAGGTGGTGGTGGTGGGCCGGTACAGCGCAAAACCGTCGTGTCCTGACAGCCCACCACTCCATCACTTCACACTTTTTACCTAGGCTTCTGGAACAACAGTGTGTAGCGGTCCGACTGACCGGTTACGGCTGGATTTGCAACTTCGTAGACGAGCCCATCTTGCGGTCGAGCTAAAACATCTGTGAAATCGACGAAGATGAATCCTGCGCCCAACACCTCTTTGATGTTAAGGACCGGGTCGATACGTCTGCCGTTCTCCTCATTACCGGGCTCCATATGTCTTCGGGTGTGGTCCACGATGCCGTAGTAGCCGCCAGGCTTCAGTGCATCGAAGGAGGATTTATTTACTTCCATGCGGTCTTCCGGAGAAAAGTTGTGGTAATTGCGAAAGGTCAGGACGAGGTCGACAGGCTCCACATCCCACTCTCCTGAAGGACCAAAAAACCCACCGGTCTCGCTGGGACGTCCGTTCCAATCGATTTCCTCAACGTCCTCAAGCCCATTCAGCGCTCGCGTCGGCTGGAAAATATCTTCGTACAGCCCAGGTGGATGGGTGACGTAAAGTTTGCCCTTCTCTTTCAGCACTGGGCCGAGAATTTTCGTATACCAGCCGCCTCCCGGCAGCACTTCAATAACACGCATGTCCTCACGCATGCGGAAGAATTCGAGCACTTCTGCTGGCATGCGATTGGCATCACGGGCGCGATCTTTTTCTGTGCGGATGTCGCCCTGCATGGCGTCCACAACATGTTGCTGAAACGCTGTCAGGTCTGCCGGCTGAGCAATCGCCGCGGCGGCGAGCAACAAAACAGACCCCGCGGTGGATGCGATCAACGAGGACTGAATAAAATTCTTTGTACGCATAGAAGTTACTCCTTATTTGATCTGTAGGGATCAGCTCGCTTACGGATTAGCGCAATGATTCACATATGTGATGAGGTAAAGGTAGCCTGTTATGCCCTTACATGGCCAGAAGTTGGCACCTTATGAGTGCCCCTATTTGTCGTCCACAGATCTCCGCTAAGGGGCTGGCAAATCTCGATTTTCAGAAATGGCGGACCCGGCAGGACTCGAACCTGCAACATCTCGCTTAGAAGGCGAGTGCTCTATCCAGTTGAGCTACGGGTCCTTTGGGAATCGGTCACGAACCGAATTAGCTTTACGATGTAGGCTTGTAAGCGAAATTATCAGCGTAGGTTTTTACCTGCACGACACGCTCGCGAGGCTCTTGGGAGCGGTAGGTCAACCCGCGTCTTTTCGCGTATGCGATGGCGTCTTCTTTTGAGGGAAAGCGCAACTTCAACTGTCGTGAAGTGTCGTGTGACCCGGACCATCCCATCAGAGCATCGCTTTGCAAGCGATCTGATGGCTCGAATTCTAAGACCCATTTCCGGATATTAGACCGACCCGATTGCATCGCCGTTTTCGACGGCCGATAAATACGAACTTCAGAACCCATGCCACATCCTCACACCACAATGAGGCCCAATTCTAGGCCGGATAAGATGGTCGGGGCGAGAGGATTCGAACCTCCGACCCCCTGCTCCCAAAGCAGGCGCGCTACCAGACTGCGCTACACCCCGACACGCGGGTTTATCTACGGGTCAGCACCGCTTTTGGCAAGCTTTGTCGCGAATTATTCATCCAAAACAGTACGTTGACGGGGTTTGGGAAAGGCTGGCACTGTTCAACGTCTGGGTTTGGGATAGGAAATGCCGATATGAAGCTCTCTAGACGCCAGGTTTTAGCTGGATCAGCTTCGATAGCCGCATTTGTCTCCTCCCTGCCTCGCAGCCCCAGGGCCATGTCAGCCGACATTAGAACCTGGCGGCAGTATGCCAGCGGCGGATGGGGCCAAATTCACCTGTGGATGGCTGAGCCGATGGCCGGTCCGGGCAATCTCACGCCGCTCGTTTGTATGCACCAAAGCCCAACTTCGGGAGCCTATTACAAAGAGTTTCAGGCCGTCATGGCGACGGATCGGCTAGTAATTTCACCGGATACGCCGGGATATGGCGGGTCAGACGCTCCACCCTCAATGCCGGACATGGAAGACTATGGCCGCGCAGTCGCGGTTGGGCTTGAAAATTTGGGGTATGGAAAGGACGGAAAAGGTCCGGTGGATATACTCGGCTTTCACACCGGGAATTTTGTTGCGATGGAAATCGCTCGCCAGCGACCAGACCTGGTGCGACGCCTCGTTATGCCAGGCATTCCTTACTATCCGAAGGAAGAACGCGAAGCGAAGCGGGTTCAGTATGCCCAGCCACGCCCCTATTTCACCGATCCAGAGTACTTAGCTCAATCTTATTTAAATGGTGTCTACCATCGGGACTTCGGTGTACCCAAAGACCGGCACCTGGAGATGTTCGTCGAGCGTCTGCGCGCTGGGCTCAAATCTCACTATGGGTTCGACGCCGTATTCCGGTATGACCCAGACCCAGTGCTCAAAACTCTTGATCAGCCCACCTTGCTGCCAATCCTGAACGAGACTCTGGCGGAACCAACGCGTAACGCCGGTCAAATGATTCAGAACAAGGTATTCGTTGATTTGATGGACTTGGATGGGTGGGCTTGGTTTACGGCTCCGGAGCGTATTGCCGCTGTCGTCCGCCCCTTCCTCGACAAGATCTAAGGCGATGGCAACCGTCAACATTTGGAAGCATTACGCCAAAAGTCGAGACGGACAGGTCCACGTGCTTTCTGCCAAACCGACAACCGCGAACACGCCCCGCAAGACGCCACTGATCTGTTTACATCAAAGCCCCATGTCCGGCGACGTGTTTGAAGAATTCCTTCCGGTCATCGCACAGGACCGTCTAGTCCACTGCCCTGACACCCCTGGATTCGGCGGTTCGGACCGGCCACTCAAAGTGAGAAATGGAGCAAAGGCCAATATCGAGAATTTCGGTCTCGGCCTTGCAGATGCCCTTACGGACCTTGGATACAGCGAAGGCAAACCGGTTGATCTGTTTGGGTTCCACACCGGATCACTGGGCGCCATTGAACTGACCCTGGCACATCCAGGCTTGGTCCGGCGGATGATCCTGGTCGGTATTCCGTACTACCCCGCTGAAGAACGCTCGGCGATGGAGAAGCGTTTCGTCACTCCCTACGCCTTCCTGACCGATCCAACTTATGTACCGGACATGTACAGGCGGATGGTACTGAACGCGACCAATGATCGCTCTAACGAAGACCGGTTCGCGGCATTCCTGGGCCGCATGCGCGCTGGACCGCACGGACAGGACGGCCCCGACGCAGTATGGAGCTACGATGCTGATCAGGGGCTATCGGCTCTAGCGGCGTTAAAAAAACCGACGCTGTTTTTTAGCCTTCAATGAAGTGCTGACGGAACCACACAAACATGCGCATCGGCTTTACTTTTCCGATGCACCGCTGATTGAACTCAGCCATCTGCCCATGGAGGGCTTTAAAGCCGGGCCACAGGATGTGGCTGAGGCTATATTACCATTTCTCGACGCGTAGATCGTGCTGGTTGGCCGCAAATCAAGTTTTCAAAGCAATGATGAATGAGGAAACTTCCCGCACCCAGCCCTTAGGGTCTTGGTCGGTGATGTCAACGCCCCCGCCCTCGAGCTCAGCATAGGCAAAGTGCGGGCATAGCTTTCTTGCTTTTTCAGCTAACGGATACAACATATCGCCGGTGTTGAAGAGCGTGAGACCCGGTTGCGTTACCTTCTGCATCGACGCAGCGCCATCGTAGTTAAAAGCGGCATGATGCCCATACCAGAATGGCCCCCGCCCCATAAGTTGCTGAACGATATAGCCCGTACAAAGATTGAGACCGTCTGGATGATCCTTGATCCATGGATACCGTTTAACAAACATTTCTGACAAATGCGTTCCGTCTGGTTTAGCGGTGTAAGATTTCTCAGCTTCCAAAACGGTATCAATGTACGTCAACTGCTCGTCCCGACTCATCGGCCCCGGCCCTGAAAGCACAACCGACAGTACGCGGTCTGGATAAGCGATGGCCGCTTCCGTCGCGATTTTACAGCCAGTGTGATGCCCACCGACATGAGCCGTCTCAATGCCTAAGTGATCTAAGACGGCAGGAACCGAGGTCGCGAAATCACCAATGGTGGGTGGTCCTGGCGGTGGGTCTGACATGCCAAACCCGACGGTATCAATCCCGATGGTTCGAATCCCTACTTCGGCAAGCAACGGATAAACGTAGTCAAACTGGCCGCTGGTCAAAGGGGACTGGGAACAAAGCACCAGGGTCGTATCGGCCGGTCCGGTATCTTGGAAATGTACTTGGCCATAGGGACCGTCAGCATATCCACGTTTCGGAGTCATGATCTCACCATTTTCATCCGTCGCTTAGGCGGCAAAGCGTATCGGACAACAATAGCTGCAGCAACGTATAGTGATCCTACTGCGGTAAGCCTAAAGGAGTAGCGCCATGTCATCCTCATCCATGGGTCTGAGTGAGTCCGTTTTGAAGTATCTTCGGACATTTGGAATGCGAGAGGATGCGGACCAGTTGGCGCTGCGTGAAGCGACAGCGTCTCACCCTGACTCAAGTAAAATGTCGATGATGCAAATCTCACCGGAGCAAGGGCAATTCATGGCCCTGCTCGCCGAATTAATCGGCGCGGAAAGGTATTTAGAAATTGGCGTCTTCACAGGCTACAGCGCCTTAACTATCGCGAAGGTCATGGGGTCTAAAGGGCGAGTCGTGGCTCTGGATGTCAGCGAGAAATTTACGACGATTGCGCAAGATCACTGGCAAAAAGCCGGTGTGGCAAATCAAATCGACCTTCGTCTTGCCCCTGCCAAAGATAGTCTGATGGCAATGCTCGACGCTGGCGAACACAGCAGCTTTGATTTCGCTTTCATAGATGCCGACAAAACCAATTATCAAGCGTACTACGATGCGGCGCTTGAGTTAATTCGGCCAGGAGGGGTGATCGGCATCGATAATGTTTTGTGGGGAGGCAGCGTCGCAGACCCTATGGATCACAGACCGGATACTGAGGCCATTCGAAGTATCAACGAGGCTCTGTCTAAGGACAAGCGTGTGACTGTAAGCATGGTGCCCATCGGGGATGGACTAACGCTTGCACGAAAGCGATAGATTAATTCGCGGCAGCGTCAGTAATAGCCGGGACCAACCGAAGGATCTGACCGCCCGAATCATGTTCAAGCAGAACATAGAGTGTGCTGTCAGGCCCGGTTTCGACATCGCGGAATCGCGCTACATTCTCTAACAAGACTTCGGTATGAACGACTTTGGCGCCTTCTATCACGATACGGGAAAGGTCGCTTGCCCTAAGGGTTCCGACAATAATGTTGTCTTGCCATTTCGAAAATTTTGATCCCTTGTAAAAAACGAAGCTAGAGACTGCCGGTGCTGGTGTTAAGTCGATGACTGGCTCAACCATATCCGCAGGATCAAACTCAATGCCGAGCACCTCGCCAAAATTTATTGGGGTACCGTCATAATTCACACCTTTGGAGACAAGCGGCCAGCCATAGTTCAACCCTGGCTCAATGAGATTTATTTCATCACCTCCACGCGGCCCCATTTCTGAACTCCAGAGCTCGTCACGATCGATATTGTACTCGAGGCCTTGAGGATTGCGGTGTCCATACGACCACATCGCAGGGACAGCAGTTGGGTCATCCAAGAATGGATTATCTTCTGGCACTCGACCATCGTCATGCAGGCGCATAATTTTGCCATACGGAAGCGCCAGATCTTGAACACCGATATGCTCAAGCGGGCCTTTCATACCAACGCTGAAATAGACATAGCCTTGGTCATCGAAAGTGATTCGCCCCCCTGCCGCAATCTCTGGCATTATCGTGTATGTGTGTTTGCTTGATTCCCAGATGACTTCTTCGTCGACCCACGCGCCATCGCTGATCCGTCCGCGCACTAATTTGTTCATAGATACCGGTTGGCCGGATCGACTGCTCATCTCATTGCAGTCTGAGCAACGATCACCGAAATGGATATAGACCCAGCCGTTGTTTGGGTAATCAGGATGAAGCGCGACATCCATCATCCAACCTAAGCCCATGGGCTGTCCGACAAAGCTAAAGGAGTCGTCGTAGGCCTTCGGCGCGCCACTGATGATATCTGATTGGACCCCCTCTTTTGAAATGAGGCTGAGGCCACGTCTTTTTTCAGAAAGGAGAATGCGCCCATCAGGGAGCGGCGCAATGCCAAAGGGTAGCGCGTCTAGGCCATCGATCACAGTTTCAACCGTAAAATCATGGTGTTCGCTTTTGACAACGCCTTTTGGCACAACCAAAGGTGCATTGTAGCGAAAATCATCCAGGTTGGTTCCTTGGCGTTGCTCGGTTATGTACAGGGCTAACGCCCAAATTTGGTCGTCGTCAAAAACCGACGACCAAGCGGGCATTCCCTTCTCTACGGAACCTTCAGCCGTACTTTTCGCAATGTCTGCGACGGAATTTCCGTGTTGGAGATCGATACCAATGAGCGGTGTACCCTGGGCAGCACCGCGCAGGGCCTCGCCATGACAGACCGCACATTCTTGCTGATACAACTCCGCAATAATATCGGTTGGAACTGGAATATTTAAATCGCGGAGATTTACTGGTCCGGAACCCTCGCGTGGCTGGGCAAGAGCAGCCCCAGATACTAGAAGGCAAGAAATAATGAGCTTAGGTACGCCGTGCCATCGATTCATTTTACTCGCCTCTTGGGTAATGCAGGTTTTAGTTCTCAAACATCGCGTGCTTTACGCGATCGCCAGCGTTGATGCTAAGACTCTGAACCGTGCCTGCCGCCACTTCCAAAACAGAGCGAACACGTTTGCGCGACGATACTGTCTTCTCCGAGTGAGGCACTGTGTTTTCTGCGATGGTGATGATCTCGCCTTCCACACTTAAAAACAGCATATCGAGTGGAATGAAGGTATTGCGCATCCACATCGTAACCATGCGGTCCCGTTTAAAATCAAACAACATGCCATGGTCTGCGGCAATTTCTGCTCGATGCATCAGACCGGTAGAACGGGATGCAGCTGTGTCCGCGAGTTCAAACTGAAACGGGTACCTCGTGACGCTGCCATCCTCACCAGTCACAAGAATCTCACCGGGATCGAGTGGTAGGCTTTGCGCTTTTGTGGAATCAAATGGTTCGTGCGGGCGCAAAAACTGCGCGCCGACCGGCACCGCTGCCAAAACCAGAACAACTAGAAAAGATATGCGGACAAGTGGTGTGAACATAGCCAGCACCTTACCTCAATTGACCGCCTTTACATAAAGGCAAAGTCGACCAAGAGATAAATCGCCAGCATTACGATAGCCCAGAACACCATGCGGCCCGTCGGCATTGTGCGTGCCAGAATACCGTCCGGCCCGTGCCGATGATGAATGCCGTCGATGGTAGCACTCGCACCTTTTGAAAGGTCATCAATAATGCTGTCGCGGGCTGAACCGGAATTCTCTGTGAACGTCACAGCAAGCTTGCGACCCCAAACGCGATAAAGCCAGTCGAGATCTAGGGTCAAGCTCTCGACCAAATGCCAACCGTAGTATTTGAGGAACAGGAAGAAGGCCGCGCCAGAGAACAGCAAAATCTGGAACTGAGTGACAATGTGATCAGGCGTATTTGGCTCATAGTCCAGGCTATACGGCAAAAGTTGATAGAATTGTTGGGGCACGAGGCCGATGCCAACGCACAGGACAGCGAAGAACACCGTCGCCGTTCGCATATGCAGTGGCGGCTCTGGCGGTCGTAATCCTGAATCCTTACCGAAAAAGACGAAATACTGGAGCTTAATGCCAACGTCGAGGAACACCCCTGCAGTCCCTGCAGCCAGCAAATACCAGACCCAATAATACTGACCGACATATGCGGCTTCAGAGGTCATCGCCTTTGCAACGAAGCCGGACGTAAAGGGAAATGCCGAGATCGATAGGCCGCCAATAATGCAACAAATTGCCGTCAACGGCATCGTGCGGAACAAACCGCCGTATTCTGTAAACTTGCGCTTACCCGTCACATAGAAGACGGACCCCGTCGCCATGATCAAAAGAGCTTTGTATATGATGTGGGCGAAGGCATGAGCGACAGCCCCGTTAATCGCCAACGCTGACCCAATGCCTATGGCCGTCACCATGAACCCGACTTGGTTCACAATGGAATAGCCGAGCATCTTGCGGGCGTTGTTCTCACAAAGTCCATAAATGATGCCGTAGAAGATCATGGATAGACCGATGAAGATTAGAATCTCCGCACCGGGGAACCCGCGCGCGAGCACATAGACCGCAGTTTTCGTCGTAAAGGCCGACAAGAAGACCATCCCAGAATAACTAGCTTCGGGATAGGAATCAGGCACCCATGCCGAGAACGGCGGCGCACCAGTATTTAACAAGAAACCGGCGAGAATAAGCGCGCGTGGCAGAGTGTCAGGCAACATCGATGTAAAGGCGATTGATCCGGTTGCAGACACTTCACCGGCAATCCCTGCCATCAAGACAACACCACCAAGCAGGTGGACCATCATGTAGCGCATACCCGCAGCCCTGGCCGTAGCTGTCCCAGCAGAGAATATGACCGTCGATGATGCCAGTGCCATCATTTCCCAGAAAACAAACACCGTGATGAGATCGCCAGCAAACACGACGCCTAACGAGAACGCGATGTAGACATTTGCGGCAAATAGCTCGAGCACCTTCTCTTGCTTGAGAGCATAGAGATTGCCGGCGAATGCCATGATCGCGAACACAGTTGCAAATAGGCGACTTAGCTTGTCTGCCTTAAAGGGCTCTAAGGTCCATTCCATGTACGGAATAGCAAGGATGACGCCATCGGCGGTCATCCAAATGAATGCAAACGATACAAGCGGCGCTCCCAGCAACACTATGCTGCGAGCGGTTCCGCTAAGCTTAAGAATTAGGAACGCACCGATGAGGATCGGCAGCGCGGGATGAAACAGAAGGCTACTCATCGTAGTAGGTGTCCTTCCGCTTCAGAATTTTCTTCCACCCCTTGGAAAGCACGATCGACACGCCGCCGACAAGAAACCCAAACCATGCGCTAAAGCCAAAGTTGAACATAAAGCCTTTGTGATGATGGGTGACGAACAATTCAGCAACCACGAGCAAGACAAGGACTATCGCAAATATCGTCCACATACGCTTCGGCGTAGCCGGATCATCTAGCCAGTGGGATTTACTTTGATCACTCATAGAGTTAGCCCCACCAATGCTTTGGCCAACGTTAGTGGCACTTCTGGGAACACGAAGAGAGAGAGAGTTCCAAGGGCCGTCAGACTTAAAGCGAGGACCACGGGCCATGGCGCCTCGCCATGCTCATGAGACGGCGGCACGTCCTCGGCCTTAAAGAAGGCGCGATAGATAATGGGAATGAAGTATCCAGTGTTAAGCAGCGTGCTGACGAAAATAACAAATAGGACGAACCAGTCCTGAATCTCCATCGCTGCAGATAGGATGTACCACTTGCCAAGGAAACCCGCTGTTGGCGGCACTCCAATCATGCTCAAAGCGCCAATCGTAAAGGCAGCCATGGTAAACGGCATGCGCTTACCAATTCCGTTAAGCTGACTGATCTCTGTCTTATGTGCGGCGGTATATATAGACCCAGCAGCAAAAAACAAAGTGATCTTGCCAAATGCGTGGGCCGTGATGTGCATCGCCGCGCCGATGATCGCCAACGGCGTCGCCATAGCGGCTGCCAACACAACATACGAAAGTTGACTGACCGTGGAGTAAGCCAACCGGCGTTTCAAGTTGTCTTGCCCCAGGGCGATTATGGACGCCACCAGAACTGTAAAGCCGGCCGCATAGACCACCCACTCCGTCGAGCCCGATCCACTGAAAAGGTCCAAGCCGAAAACGTAGACAATAATTTTGACGACGGAAAACACGCCCGCTTTCACGACGGCAACCGCATGAAGCAATGCACTAACCGGGGTCGGCGCCACCATGGCAGCAGGCAGCCACCTGTGCACCGGCATCACAGCGGCTTTACCAATACCGTAAATGAACAGAATGCTAAGCGCAGCAATCACAAACGGGCTTTCATCCTGCGGGATAATGCCCCCGACTGTGAAATCACCAGTACCAGCAACGAAATAGGTTCCAATCACTGCGGGCAGCAAGAACACAACGGACGTCGTTAACAAAATACCGAGGTACATGCGACCGCCCGCTTTGGCGTCATCATTCCCTTTGTGAGTCACCAGAGGATAGGTCGATAGGGTCAAAACCTCGTAAAAAAGGAAGAGCGTGAAAAGATTGCCGGCAAATGCGATCCCCATCGTGCTCGCGATTGCAATCGCGAAGCATGTATAAAAAATCGTCTGATTTTTCTCATTGTTGCCACGCATATAGCCGACCGAATAGATCGAGTTCACGATCCATAATGTCGACGCGATCATAGCGAAAATCATGCCCAGTGGTTCGATAACAAATTGGACGGTCAGACCGGGCAGTATATCAAAGCCTTCTGTCGCAGGCCGAGCGCCTTGCATGACGGACGGCACCAGCAAAAACACCACCACAAACAACAACGCGGCAGTCACAAGTGTATAGGATTCCCTCACATTCGGTTTTGATCCGCTGGAAGCAATAAACGCCGCTCCGACGGCCGGAATCAAAATCGCCGCAACGATGAATAGCGAGAGATCGCTCATTGCGCGCCTCCCATCAAGACATCAACAGCCTGCTGCGCAACACCAACAGTGAACGACGTATCAAAGCCCAGGTAGATGCAAGCCAGAATGAAAACCCAGGCCGTCATGAGCATCGATTTGGGGGCTTCGCTAATTGGCGGCGCGCCCTCCGGTCTTTCTCGGAAGAAAGCAACTTCAATGACCCGCCCCATGTATGCCAACACCAACAAAGAACTAAGCATGAGCAACGCTACAACCCACCACCAACCGTTCTCTAGCGCGCCGATAGCCAAATACCATTTGGATACGAAGCCTACGGTGCCTGGTACACCGAGCATGCTGAAACCACCGAGGACGAAACCGAACATCGTCAAAGGCATCGCTTTGCCAACACCGGCCATATCTGACAGGCGCACCGTGCCAATCTGTAAGGCGATGCCACCGACAAGCATGAACAGTGCGCCCTTCATGACGGCGTGATTGAAAATATGAACGAGACTACCCGTGAGTCCCGTCGCGTTTGCCAGCGCAATCCCCAGTGTGATGTAACCGATCTGCGCGACGCTGGAGTACGCCAGCATACGTTTTATGTTCTCTTGAAAAATAGCACTGAAAGACCCGGCAAATATTGCGGCGATAGACAACACCATCACGACTTCAGGTATCGGGGTCTGTTCGATAGCAAAGCCGAAGCCAAAGACGCTGTAAATGAAACGCATCAACAAATAGATGGACACTTTTGTGGCGGTCGCCGCGAGGAATGCCGTAACTGCAGAGGGGGCAAAGGCATACGCATTTGGCAACCAAAGGTGCAGCGGAAACAGAGCAATCTTCAAGGACAAGCCGACGACGACGAACGCCATTCCAGCGATGGCCGCTGGTGTATCGAGCAACGGCGCGAGACGATCAGCCATATCGACGAGATTAAGTGTACCGGTAATCGTGAAGAGAAGCCCCACGCCAATGACGTACATCGTCGCGCCGATCGTTCCCATGATGAGATATTGATAGGCTGCCGCTAGTGCACGGCGATCCTTGCCGAGTGCGATCAGGGTGTACATGGACAGTGAAGAAATTTCCATGAACACGAAAGCGTTGAAAGCATCACCAGTGATGACGATTCCAAGTAGGCCGCACATGCATAAGAGGTACATGGTGTAGTACCAGCCGCGGATACTTTCTTTGATTTCTACCCGTACGCTTTGTCGCCCGTAAATAAGAACAGCAGTTGCGATAAGAGACACGAGAACAAGAAGGTAGCCAGATAACAGATCGACACGAAGCTCAATCCCGGCAGGCGGAGCCCAGCCACCCATTTCGTAAGATAGAGCAACGCCGTACTCTTGAATTTGCCCCAGCATTGTGGCGCTGCCAACGAAGCTGAGAAACGCAACCGCAAGGGCAATGAGCCAGCATGCCGTTTCATTGCGAACAATTGCACACAGAGCGGCTGCGACGAGCGGAACACCAACAACAATGGCTGGAAACTGATCAATGAGCATTGGTTAGTTCCAATCCCCGTCGCTGTAAACTTCGTCTTCCTCAATGGACCCGTATGCTTCGTTGATACGCACAACAAGAGCGAGGCCAAGTGCTAGCGTCGCAACCCCAACGACGATAGCGGTGAGAATCAGAACATGCGGTAGCGGATTTGAATAGACAGCAAAGTCGTCTGATATGATCGGTGCTGTTCCGCCAATAATTTTTCCAGGTGATACGTACAGAAGGTAAACCGACGTTTGGAAAATAGAGAGACCGACCAATTTCTTAATCATGTTTGAACGGGACACAATGATGTAGAGCCCGGCCATTATCAAAAAGACAGTAATCCAGTGATTAACGCCACCAAGGACGAAGGCAAGTTCATTTAACCCTTCCATATCCGTCCCCTTAGCGTCCGCGACCAGCAAAAGTGTAGAAAATCAAAAGCATCGTTGATGCGACAGTCAACAACACGCCCGCTTCAACCAAAAGAATGCCCAGGTGTTGGCCGTGAGATGGGTCGTGTGAATCGAGCATTCCGTAATCCAGGAAATTGCCACCGAGGAACCACGTTAAGACGCCAACACCTGCGTAAATTAGAACACCAAGCGGCACAGCCACCTCCAATGCTGCAGGCGGGATAATTCTCTGCATCTCACGGAGACCGAAGATGAGTGCGTAAAGAACGAAAGCAGCAGCGACTATTACACCGGCTTGAAATCCGCCACCTGGCCCAAAGTCACCATGAAATTGTACGTAGAGTGCAAACAGGAGCAAAAACGGGATCAACAATTTTGAAACAACGCGAAGAATGAGGTGCCCTCTCATGAACGGTCCTCCTCTTTTTCGTCTTCCCTACGTCGGCGCCCCTTGAGCAACATCAAGACACCAATACCCGCCGTAAAAATAACAGCCGTCTCGCCTAGAGTGTCGTATCCTCGGTAGCTAGCGAGCACGGACGTTACGACATTGGGAACGGTTGTCTCTGGAATCGACCGCTCGAGGTACTCCGCTCCAACATGTGTATTCATTGGCGTATCTGAGTCACCGTAACGGGGCAGATCCCACGTTCCATAAACTAAGACCAAACCAGTGAGCACCGATAAAGCGATTGGCAGTACGTTAGAATGTCGCGCTGGGGCTTCGTCGGTTTTAGTTAGGTGCAGGGCCGACAACAATAACACCGTCGAAACTCCTGCACCGACTGCAGCTTCAGTCATTCCAACATCAACCGCGTCCATAGCGATCAATAATGTCGCCATAAGAAAACTATACGCCCCACCCAATACCACGACGGCAAACAGGTTTCTGACGCCAATAATTGCGACGGTCACGGCGGAAAGAAATAGCAACAGCACGAGGTTGATGAGGAATTCCATGCTTAGCTGCCCTCGCCTGTCCGGTCTTCTGAAAGAACCGGCTTGACGTTTCTATGGCGCATGGAACGCGCAATTGCGTGGCTAGCAACCGGGCTGGTGAAGAACACCAAGACCAGAATTATGCCTAGCCGTGCAGTCGTTAGTGTTAGACCCGACTGCACCATCAACCCTGCGATAATCATTCCAACGCCAAGGGTGTCAATGATACTTGCCGCATGAAGGCGAGTGAATGCGTCCGGCATCCGAAGAATGCCGACAGCACCGACAACACAAAAGAAACCGCCTCCCGCCAGCAAGGCCCAACTTAGAAAATAAAGCGCTGCGTCCATGTCTAAGACCCCGCCTCGTCTTCGCTGGCCCCGAGATCGCCGTAGCGGAAGAATTTAAGGACTGCGATTGTGCCGATCACGTTAAGCAGCGCGTATGTTATGGCTAGGTCGATAAACTCTGGCCGACCGAACACGTAACCGATAACGGCGAGTAGCAAAACGGACAACGTACCTACTGAGTTGCCAGCAATGACTCGATCAAAAATCGTTGGCCCTTTAATAACCCGAACCAGAACGAGACCCAAAGACACGAGCAGAGCCAGGGCAGCAACGGTAAACATGGTCATACCTTACCCTCGAACCGCGTACAGCGCCGATCCATATCCCCGGCTTCTAGATCAGAAGCGTTATCGCTTGTAATGGCGTGAACAAGAATCTCGTCACCTTCAACATCCACTGAGATCGTGCCCGGTGTCAGTGTAATAGAATTTGCGTAAGTCACTCGCGCAACATCGGTTTTTTGGGTCATCGTCACGCGAGTCAATGTTGGGCTGATCGGGAGATTTGGATTGATGATGATTCGGGTCACGTTGAGGGCCGACAAAATGATCTGCCACACCAACCACGGCCAATAGGTTATAGATGCTAAACCAAGATGTATGGGGTGACCTTCCCGGTCTGAGATATCCATGCGGTAGGCAAGGAGCGCAATGGCGACTGCGCTGATCACGCCGGCTGTAATAAGAAATGTGGTGTAATGGCCTGATAGCGTAAGCCAAAAAACTAGCAAGACGATTGTCAGGCTTATCACTTGACCCATCGAAAGCTCTTTCCCCTGTTTCCCACTTAGTCAGATAAACGGTCCTGACACAGTGCCCCTGAGCTAACACCCTCATATCGTATGCCAGTTATTCAGAAAACAACAAGCAACTCTATGGGTTCATTGAATTTTCGTAACAGCGGCAGGCCTCTATGGCAATGAAAATCGGTTCGATGCGCAATTATCAGCTAGTCGACCCTGCGGGGAGTCCACCTGTCGACGCTGACTGCTTTTCCTGTATGAGAGCGCATTAACTTTGGCCTTAGAACCCGGTCTGGTGAAGGCGCATCGGCGTCTTGTTGTCCAGGCCGAGACTGACTCCGGTTTAAATTCTGGCTCAGTGCCCGAACGTAAAAATCCACTATCTCCTCATATGAGATTTCAGTACCCAGGCCATTTTCCTTGGCGTTGGCCACGGGGGGATGATTGCCGATCGCGCTGGTGAGCCGTTCAACAGACTTAGTGCCAAATTGACGCCAAACACTATCAAGGACATGTTCGACATGCTCCTCGAGAGTGGTCGTATCCACCATCGGACGCCCCCGCTCCATGGCACGAAAAACGGTCGGTTCGATCGGACCTTCAGGCCCAATAACGAACGAGGCAGGCATCAATTTCTCGCCATGCCGAGCAGACGCATAGTACGCCTGCGCCAAAAACATTAGCCTATGCATCTTCTGGGGTTGGAGATATTCCCCGTCGTCTAACGCCCGGTCGAGGAGCCAAAATGCCACCTCGAAGCAGGAATCGACAGCCGGCTTAAGCATTCCTACACTCCCCAAATTGACGGGCCTAAAGCTCCGTCTTGCGTGACAGGACATTAAACTCGACCATGGCCCGCTATCAACCACGACACAGACGATCGAATGCATTGGCCCGGTTTTTCCTCGGTGCCACGGTGTTTGTCACCTTGCTGCTGGTAACGTTAGTGGTGTTTCGGACCAGTGTTATCGAACTGGCCCTTTCCTCGGCTCTTGGCCAACAAGGTTTTGCCCCGGCTGAAATCAATGTTGTCCGGGCTGATTTTTCGGGTTTCCAGATCAAATCAGGCGTTCTCGCTGGAGGAGCTCTCTCCTTTTCCGAGGCAAAGCTTAGCTACTCATGGACATCGCTGCGCGATCAAAGATTCCATGAATTGCGCCTCAATGGCCTTAGAATCAATGGCGCCTGGACAGAGGAAGGCGTCTCATTCGGTCTATTTGACGAGATGAACGAGAGCACCTCAGAAACAGCCATATCTTCCAACGATGGTGATGGATCGGCGGTAAAGGGCGAAAGACTCCCGTTCGATAACTTAATAATAGAAGACGCATACATCGTGCTCGCACACCCGGACGGGCAAATCCAGGCGACGGCCAACGCAAACCTTGCAGCATCAACCTCACCGGTGACCGTAAACGCGGCAATAACTCTGATAGGCCCAAGTCTATCTGGCGAGGTCAACTGGCAGGGTGATGTCGCTCTGGGTGATATCCTGAAATCATCATTGGCTGGAAATATAAACCTCCTGGCCGAAGGGTTTCGCGTCCCCGGTCTTGATCAACCCATAACGACTAATATTCAGGTCGAAGCGTTGGCTCAAGATGGAGTGCTATCCATCAGTAGCGACCAGGACTTAGAAATATCCGGTCCATGGCCAGAATTTCTAAGTCCCTTTGGTCTAGAAACGCCGAAAGACCAGACTTTTAACCTATCGCTCGGTACGTCATCACAAACCGCGCCGTTTTTCCATATACGACCCGATCAATCTGGGCTCAGAAGTATGATCAATTTCGATCTTAACTGGGTGACTCCGTTTGGCCGGGGCGATCTAAACGCCGCTGGTTGGGCATCGATGGATAAGGACGGCTTGCCCCAAAACTTCAAGTTTGAGCGACTAGCGGTTCGCATAGATGGTGTGCAAACACCCAGTGGAACTATTTGGGGCAGCTTAGTAGCCGACGGTTTGAGCGGCCCTCTGGCTATTGCAGGGGGACCAGTAAAAATTACTGGACGCATACAGGAGGGATTTATCAAGACCGCGTCCTTCAAAGAGATTGACCTCAGTGCAGATACAGATTTTCGCTTGGACGGACTATCTCTTGCCTTCTCACTAAATGATCTGACCGCCCAGATTGACGGTCTCACCTACGGCGACACAATCAAACTGATGGCCCCCCTTAAAGTGGGATTATCTGAATCTCGCTCGGCCTACCAAACAGCAACTTTGGTTTTTGGCGCCGACGGCAGTGCGACAGCCACACTAGACACAGATCTCAATTTGAGCATCCCAGATTTAGACATTCGCACAAAAAATAGTGTGCTATCTTTTGTCGCTGACATTCCGTCTCTTTGGATAGAGGGGTATTGGGTTAGCACTGATGGCGCTTTGGATATGCGGGCAGCAATACGAGATGCCCAAATACAATCTGATTCAGCCACGGTCTCAGACATTGAACTGGATGTATCTGGCGGATTGGACAGCTTCACCGGACCGTTTAGCGCGATTCTCCGCAAATCTACTCCCCGGGCTGCCGAACGATCAGGGGTTATTATCGGAGGCCGCTTGGCTTTTGATAATAATAATATTATTTCTGAAGGGGTTATGAACCTTTCTTCAGATATTAAGTTGGGTGATTTCCAGGTTCAGTATGACGTGAACACCCAATCTGGCCGGATAGCGTCGACGGTGGGTCCTCTTGTGTTTGGTGGCCAAGGCCTAACACCTGCCGACCTAGCGCCTCTAGCTCTTCCGTTTACGCCCACATCAGGCGAATTTGCAGCACGTGCAGTCTTTCCTTTTGGAATACAGCCTGAGGGCTCACAATCAGGAACGCTATACCTAAAGGACTTAGAGATAGAGGGTGGCTATTACCGCATAAGCCGTCTCAATACGGCCATTGCTCTTGAATCGATTTGGCCCCCCTAGATCCATGGGAGCCCAGATCGCTTCCGTTGGGCTGCTCCAAGTCGGGGTGCCAGTTACAGATGTGCAGACGGCTTTCTCATTAAATTCAGCAGAAATAGTTAATGTTGATGCACCTATTAAAGAATTAGTACCTGTATTTATGTAATCGCTAATTCCATCAAACGCAGTACTTATTCTGTTAAAGTTAGGTTTTTTTATTGGTCCAAATCTATTTTTTAATGCTTCATAATTTCTTAATATCTCATTTTGTGATAACGCTCTGTCATACATCATACAAGGACCTAAACTACCGTTTAAAAAAGTAGAGAAAGTAGATTGGTTACCTTTACCAATATTTATTTGTCCCGCATTAA
>WLXB01000053.1 GCA_012103295.1 Alphaproteobacteria bacterium
TCGACGGCTTGTTTAGTCGTGGCCAAATCGCGGAAGGTGCCCTGATATATTTCGATGACTGGGACTGCAATGCCTCACGGCCCGATCTTGGGGAACGGCAGGCCTGGGGTGAAGCGGTGGAAAAATATAGCATCCAATATTCATCCTCTCATTCCTATGGAGCCGTCGGGCATTTGATGATCGTTCATGGCTACGACGGATTCTCTCGCTAGCGGAACCTGACATCAGGACGCGGCGCACCAGAGCGCAACCAACGAGAAACAGCGGGCCTAGTACATGTTTGCGGTAACGCTCTTCGTCGACACGGTCACGAATTCTTTGCCCAATCAGAATCACGAGCCCACCGTCGGCTTGTCAAAATTCACCGTTACTTGTTACAAAGGTCAACACTGTGACGAGCCATCGCAAAGCCTTTCATTCCAACGCACAACACGATCGCAAGGAAAAAGTATGCCGTCCGAATCCCTTAAAGCCAATTGGTACATAGTTGACGCTCTGAGCGAGCTCGGCAAAGGCGTTATCAAGAGCTACTTGCGAGGAATAAAAGGCGACGTTGCTGAGTTTGGTACGATGACCGGAGACACTGCCAGCGTAATGGCGTCCGCCATCTCGTCGTCTGAATCCATTTACAGTGATAAATTGCCTCAGATGGGCATAGAAAGCAGAAATCTGTACCTATTCGATAGTTTCATAGGCTTACCAGAAACCACGGAAGAAGCCGACCTTAGGTCTCCGATCGTTGCAAACGGTGTATGGGCTCCCGGAACATGCCTAGGGATCAGCCCTGAGGAACTTCGTGCCAGATGCGCGGAGCACCTCACCAACGATCGAATTCACATATTTGAAGGATGGTTTAAAGACACCATTCCTTTATTGGACCCGAAGTTGGAATTCGCGTTCATTCATGTTGATTGTGACTTGTACGCGTCAACCAGGGATGTTCTCGACGGCTTGTTTAGTCGAGGTCAAGTCTCCGAGGGTGCGCTGATATATTTCGATGACTGGGATTGCAATGCCTCGCGGCCCGACTTGGGAGAGCGACAAGCCTGGAGCGAAGCGGTAGAGAAATACAGTATTCAGTTTTCGTCCCACCACGCCTA
The DNA here is from genome assembly GCA_012103295.1 of Alphaproteobacteria bacterium. Lineage (GTDB taxonomy): Bacteria > Pseudomonadota > Alphaproteobacteria > Rhodospirillales > Rhodospirillaceae > WLXB01. The sequence continues at coordinate 1,101 of WLXB01000053.1, forward strand.
TGCGGCCGTCGGGCAGGCAATGATCGTTCACGGCTACGACGGATTTTCTCGATAGCGGGACTTCACACCAGGGCGCGGCGCATCAGATCGCAACCAACAAGAAACAGTAGGCCTAGTACAAGTTTGCGGTAACGCTCTTCGTCGAGACGGTCACGAATTCTTTGCCCAATCAGAATCATAAGCCCGATGATAATGGCACCGATCGCACTAACCGCCGCCACCTCCAGAGTCAAAATACTGGCGACGGCTAAACTGCCATAGAGAGCAAACGCTCCAAGGAAGTACATCAACGCCAAGGCCGATACGAACTCGTCTTTCGGAATACGCAGGGCGAGGAGATAGACGATGAGCACCGGCCCATAGAGCCCAGACAACCCACACAGCAGCCCGGCCGCGATGCCGACGATGGGATTCAAAACCTTCTCACGCGCTACGTTTATGATGGGCTGAACAGGAAAAACTTGGGTTGCGACGAAAGTCAGAGAAATCAGACCAAGAATGAGCAGGCCCGTCTCCTGTTCGATCTGAATGAGAATCTGCACCGTTAACGGAATAACGACCAACATCGGCATGAGAAGCCATCTATAGCGACGAAGGTTTTGCCGCCATACACCCTTACGGACTGCCTGTTGGAAGTTGGCCGTAAAGCTTGGAACCAGCATTAACGCCACGGCGGTCTGATACGGTAATACTGTGACCAGCACCGGGAGTGCCAAGAAAGGCATACCGAGCCCGAATGTCCCCTTGGCCAATCCACCCACTGCAAAGCCGACGGCAATCACCAGAATTGATAGCAGATCGAGGTCATTCACAGCGGAGTCCCTACGCTGCTAAGGCTAAAGACTTTCTTCAAAAAACTTTAGTGACCGCTCAAGGGCAAGCTTAGTCGCTTCAGCGTTGTACTGGGGCCGGCCGTCGCAGCTGAATCCATGATCCGCACCTGGGTAAACGAAATGCTCCCCTTCCGGCTGTTCCACCATCACCTTCTCGACGGCGTCCATCGGAAACGATTTATCGGTTTCGCCATAGTGGTACTGCATGGGCACTTTGGGCTTCATCTCAGGGCTGTATTGAATGAGCCGCGTGCCATAGTAGGACGCCCCGCAATCCACCTGCGCTTTGCAAGCGCCAAGAAAGGCCATCGCACCACCCCAACAGTAGCCTATAACCCCGACCTTTCCCGCTGAGCGAACCCGGTCAGCCGCCGCGTTGATGTCGGCTATCACCGCTTCATCAGACAATTCACCCACGATTTCCCGGCCGCGGCCGAAGTCCGTATAGGACAAGACCACGCCCGGTTCGACACGGTCAAAAAAAGCGGGGCAAATCGCAGTATATCCATGGCGGGCAAACTCGTCCGTCACGTCGATCATGTGATCGTTCACTCCGAAGATCTCTTGGATAACGACCAGCCCACCCTTCGTCTCTCCATCGGGCTCCGCCAAATAGGCTTCAAATGAATGTCCGTCATCGGCCGTTAATGTCAGCGTCGTTCCCATGGGCTTATCGTCCTCGCTTTGAAAAATATCGAACTGATGCGCGTCGCGGTTAACGAAACGCACACACGATCAGTTTCATGTTTAAAGGAGCGGCCATCTCAAGTCACGGCGCGACTCAACGTCAGAGCAAGTTCGCAGCCTCTAAGGCATCATCCATCGCTTCAACGTCTTCAGGTTGAGGGGGCATGAGCGGAAGCCGACACTCACCAGAGGTAATAAGACCCATCTTCCATGCCATATATTTGACGCCAACTGGGCTGGTTTCTCTGAAGGCAACGTCGTTTAGGCCCTCCAACTCAGCCCGAAGCGCAATCGCCTTTGTGAGTTCACGCTCATCCGCATAGGAGCATATTTGAGCGATCTTTCCAGGCACCAGATTTGCCAGAGCGACGATAAGGCCGCTAGCCCCTTCGGGGATTCGCTCCAGTTCAATCTTCGGTAGCCCCATAAAGAGTCGTAATTCACTGCCGAGACGGGACATAACTTCGGCGTCGAAGTCCTCGTCCTCTGACGATTGTTTAAGCCCAACAATTGAAGGGACGTCCTCACACAAATCTTCAAGTGTATCGATTTCAATTGTCGATGCCGTCCGGCTTGGAATTTGGTACAGCAGAATTGGTTTGGTTGTCGCACGCGACACGTACGCCAGGAACGACTTTAAACCGCGCTGTGGTGGCTTCACGAAAGGGGGTGTCATCAGCATAATTGCGTCAGCCCCAACCTGTTCAGCGTGCTCGGTCAACGACCAGGTGTCCGCCAAAGATGCTCCACCGGTCTGTGCCACCACAGGAACCCGGCGGCGCGCTGAACTAATAGCAATGCGCAATAAATTCTGTCGTTCGGTTATCGTCAGCGACATGGGTTCACCAGACGTGCCCCCAACGACGAGACCCTGCGCACCATTGCGAATTTGCCAATCTACAAATCGGGCATAGGCATCGTAGTCAACCGCCCAGCCATTGAACGGTGTGATAAGCGGCGTATAGGCCCCGCGAAGAAAATTTTGCCCCAGTTTAATCATGACGTTCTTTTATACCGGTACACGACCCTGTTCGTCAGTCCTGTTTCAACTTAGTTAGCCAGATCAGCCATAGATCAATGGGTCCCCGCGAACATAAGAGCTGGGTTCTAGCACACTTTGACAATAAATAAGGCCCCTAAGAGCCGTTCAACCGTGACGACAGGGGCTAAATACCTAAGAATTCTGGGGCAGAAGCGGGCAAGGGCCCTATCGGACCCTAGAGGCCGGCCGCTGTAACCTGACCAAAAACGACGACAGCACCCATGAGTGCGAAAAGTGTGGCGGCTCGGATCGTGGTCTGCATGGTGTATTCCCCTGTTTCAAACTGGACTGAAGTCTAAAAAGCCCATCCCCGGGCGTCGGGTCATACTCTCCAAAAAGGTTGAATCCATAGTTAACGGAAGCAGGCAATCGGGCCCAAAATGGCCGCTTTCAGCGCGCCCTTACGTTAGGTCTCGCACGTCTGCAAGCCGTCCGGTAACAGCTGCCGCCGCCGCCATCGCGGGGCTGACGAGGTGGGTGCGTCCGCCGCGCCCTTGGCGCCCCTCAAAATTGCGATTCGACGTCGAGGCGCAACGCTGACCAGCATCAATGCGGTCCGGGTTAATGCCAACACACATGGAACATCCGGGCTCACGCCACTCAAACCCGGCGTCCATAAGAACCACATCCAAGCCCTCTTCTTCGGCTTGCTGTTTTACGAGACCCGATCCGGGAACAACCATGGCACCAACACCGTCGGCGACCTTACGGCCTTTCGCGATGGCCGCCGCAGCCCGCATGTCTTCGATCCGTCCATTGGTACACGAGCCAATAAAGACGCGATCAACTTTCAAATCTTGCAAAGCAACACCGGGGGTCAAGCCCATGTACTCCAAAGATCGTGCGACAGCCTTGCGCTTATCTGGATCAGCATAATCCGTTGGGCTTGGAACAGAGGCGGTAATAGGCGCAGAGTCTTCCGGACTCGTCCCCCACGTAACACGGGGCGCGATTTCAGATCCCTTAAGCACGATTTCACGGTCAAACACGGCATCAGGTTCAGTAGCGAGCGAACGCCAATACGCTACGGCACGGTCCCAATCATCACCGGCGGGGGCGTATGGGCGCCCCTTGATGTACGCGAAGGTGATATCGTCTGGCGATACCATTCCGCTTCGCGCACCCGCTTCAATCGTGAGATTGCAGAGCGTCATGCGCCCTTCCATCGACAACATTCGAATTGCCTCTCCGGCATATTCGATCGCGTGGCCGGTGCCACCGGCCGTACCCAATTCGGCAATAACTGCCAGCACCAGGTCTTTCGCCGTCACGCCAAGGGGAAGCGCGCCATCAATAGTGACGCGCAAAGTTTTGGCCTTGCGCATGATGTGACACTGAGTCGCCAGAACATGCTCGATTTCAGATGTTCCGATGCCAAACGCAAGCGCCCCTAACGCACCATGCGTGGAGGTATGAGAATCGCCACATACCAATGTTGTGCCGGGAAGGGTAAAGCCCTGCTCGGGCCCAACAATGTGGACAATGCCCTGGCGACGATCAGCAAGTTCTATATAGGGGACTTCAAATTCATTTGTGTACTCGATAAGAGCGGCGAGTTGAGCCCGCGCCTCCGGATCATCGATTTTTTCAAGCCGGTCGGGCGTGGTCGGCATCGCATGATCGGGCATAGCGAGTGACGCCGTCGGACGGTGGACCTTACGGCCCGCATCTCGCAGCCCCTGGAAGGCTTGAGGGCTAGAGACTTCCTGCACCAGATGGCGATCAATATAGATCAGGCACTCACCAGTTTCCGATTCTTGAACAACGTGTGAGTCCCAGATTTTGTCGTAGAGTGTCTTCGCCATTTTATGCCCTTTGTCTCGACCCATACCTTGGGAGACATTCTTATTACGCCTTTAGCTGAATGTCTTCTCTTACTGGCGGAACCGGGAAAATTTCATCGAATCCCTTTGACCGGCCAGTCTCAGTCACGATACGTGCGTGATAGCGCTTGAGTTCCCGTGGCCCGGCCACACCACAGGAGTGGGCAATAACGCCGACATCGTAGGCAACAGTTTCGGCGTATCGGCGGACCCGCTCCGCTTTGTTTTTCGGATTCAAACCTTTCTGTAGGCGCTTGTCATGTGTGGTGATACCCGTCGGGCATGTATTTTTGTTGCACTGGAATGCCTGAATACATCCAAGCGCAAACATGAAGCCACGAGCTGAAACGATGAAGTCTGCACCCGCACACAACGCCCACGCAACTTCGGCAGGATTGATCAGCTTGCCACTGGCAATCAACTTAACGCGATCTTTGAGGCCGTATTCCGTCAGCTTGTCTGCAAAAGCCGGAAGGCTTTCGGATAACGGCAACCCCATATAGTCCATCAACGCGGGTGGAGCCGCACCAGTACCGCCATCAGAACTATCTATGGTGACAAAGTCAGGCGCAGCATCCAGACCGCGTTCGACAATTAACCGGCATAACTTGTCCATCCATTCATAGCCGCCGATCACCATCTTAAAGCCGACCGGCTTTCCAGTAACGTTGCGGATGTGGGCAATCATATCCAATAGATCAGGGATGCTTTCGATCTCCGGGTGGCGGTTCGGACTAATGGATGATTGCCCCACTGGGATACCGCGGATGGAGGCAACCTCTTTCGATACTTTTTCGGCAGGAAGAATCCCACCTTTGCCTGGCTTTGCGCCTTGGCTGATTTTCAGCTCGAACATTTTAACTTGGTCATGGGCGGCCACATCACGCAGACGATCATCGTTTAAGGCGCCATTCTCATCGCGTACTCCATATTTAGCGGTGCCAATTTGAAAAACGATGTCAGCACCCCCTTCGAGATGATACGGCGACAATCCACCTTCACCCGTATTCAGCCAACATCCCGCCATTCTTGCGCCGTTGGATAGAGCCTTAACAGCCGGCTTCGATATCGCGCCATAACTCATGCCTGAGATGTTGAAAAACGAATTGGTTTTGTATGGCGATTTGCAAGTCGGCCCTATGGTCGCGACGGCCGCTTCAACCGCATCAGTTTCAAGGGTAGGATAAGGTGTGCTCACAAAGAAAATACTGCCGACGCCCCGAATATCTCGGGTAGACCCAAACGCGGTGGTGGTATCCACACCCTTCGCAGCCCGATAGACCCAGGATCGTTGAGAGCGGTTGAACGGCATTTCTTCGCGGTCCATCGCAAAGAAGTACTGACGGAAATACTCCCCCAACTCCTCGAAGACATAGCGGAACCGACCGATAACGGGATAGTTACGACGAATGGCTTGCTTGGTCTGGGTTTTGTCTATGACATACATCACCAGAATGGCGATCAGGCCAACACCGAACAAAAGGATAAACGTAAAAACAAACAGCTCAACAAACGCAAATGCAGTCGAACTCGCGATATCTTGTAACAATGAATTCACAACTTAACCCTCACACCACACACACTGAATCGTCAAAGACCCTTATAAAGCGGTAGCTTTAAGAACACGACCGGCAAAAAGGAAATACCATGCCAACAGATAGTGTCACCCTAGAGCGCGACGGCGCCCTTGCCAGAGTCCGATTTGACCGGGGAGGAAGCCTCAATGCTTTCGATCAAGATACTATCCTGGCTCTGACCGATATCGCACAGTCCCTACAGAACGATCTATCGATCCACGCGGTCGTTTTGACCGGTGCCGACGACGTGTTCGCGGCAGGGATTGACCTCAAAGACGAACGCATGTGGCAACAAGAGGGAATGTCTGATTTAGAAAAGCGCGAGATATTCTATCGCGGGGTGCGCCTTTGCCAAGCCTGGGAGGACATGCCCCAAGTCACTGTCGCCGCAATGGAAGGCTTCGCGATTGGCGCCGGGTGCGCTCTGGCCCTGGCCTGCGATTTTAGAATCCTCGCCGAAAACGCCTTTCTTCAGGTCCCGGAAGTCAAGATTGGCCTGAATCTGCAATGGGGCGCCTTGCCGCGCTTAATCACCCTCGTGGGACCAGCCAAAGCGAAACGCATATGCCTGCTCTGTGAACGGCTTCCCGCCGCTGATGCCTTATCATGGGGGCTGGTCGACGACATCGCACCCGTCGGCCAAACCCAACCCCGTGCCGAAGAGTGGGCGCGGAAAACATTGGAGATGCCGGCCGCGACTGTGCGCATGGTCAAAGAAGGAATTAACGCGACGGCGAATGCGTTGCATAAGGCCACAGCGTTCGCAGATGCGGATCAGAGTCAACTATCTGGGGCTTTCGTCGAAGCGGTTGCCGCACGCGATGCCTTCGCCAAAAAATCAAAAGGCTGACGAGAGCCGCAAATAAACCACCCGCCCACGCGGATCGTGCACTTTGGAATCGTACCCGACATTCGTATCAACGGGCGGCGGGTCTCTATCGAACAGATTTGTCACCCCTAAAACCAATACCGGGCCATCTTTTTCTGACGGCACCATAGCGTTCGGCGCGTATCGGACCTGAGCGTCCACCGTCACATGGTTGTTGATCGGGACGCTGTTCTGATCATCGAAATACCCTGACACGGTTTTCACATAAACTGCAGCACCGAACAGACCTTTTGACCACGTTGCACCAAGAGTTGCGCGCCACTTGGGCAAAGACCGCGCAAAGTTTCTGAAATTGCGGTTGCCGGACACATCACGCTTTGGGCCATTCGGTGATTCTTGAATAAGGTACTTGTTAATGTAGGTCACATCGGCAGACAGTCCCCAGATGTTGCCACCGACGCCAAATTCATAAGCCAAAGTACCGTCAATTCCGTCTGTCTCGACGGCGGGAGCATTTACATAGTTGGTATCGACTCGCAGCACTTGGCCGGCCTCACGTATGACGCGGGGATCGAAAGGATCGGTATCGATGATCGCCTGGGCGCTCTCTTTAACGATGATGTTGGTGTAATCAAAACGCCAATAGTCGATGCCCAATGAGAACCCCTCGACCGGATTAAATGTCATACCAGCGTTAAAGACGTCAGCCTGCTCAGGCTTCAAACCTTCTGTACCTACGGTTCGTACGCCGCGAAATACGAGAGAGCCTGTCACGGGGTCTGAAATATTTTGCAGAACTGTTTGCGATGAAAAGCGCTGGAACACACTCGGTGCTCTGAACGCAGTCCCGAATGACGCTCGCACAGACAAATGATCACTCGGCCGCCAGGAGAGTGCAATTTTGGGATCCGTTGAATTCGGCCCGTTCTGATAGGCCTCGTGACGCAGAGCCACTTGCACATCCAGCGTGCTTGTCAGCGGTATACTAAACTCGCCGAAACCCGCAACTACTGTGCGGTGACCCGCGAAGTCAGGGCCACCAATGAAGAACAGATAGTTCTCTGCATTGAATTGATCGTCCAAATCACCGGTGACCGATTCACGACGCAGTTGGCCCCCGACGGCAAGCGCGACCGAGCCCTGCGCGGTTTCAAAAACTGAACCCGTTACGTGGCCATCAACAGAGAACAGTGATGTTTGGTAGTCGTAAGTCGCTGTGGATAGGAAATCGTCAATCACAGCGGGGTCGTTGTAGGTCGCATCACCGGGTTGCGACAATGTCGCCGAGCCGAAGGGGTTAAAAAACAGATCGTTGTTGGGGCCACCACGACCGTTGAGCGCTTCATCAAACCGATCCGCTAAGGCGTTGCCGATCTTCACGACGTGACGGTTGGCGCTATAGCTGGCGGCAAGATCCCAATCCCAACTGTCGCGTAAACGACCCCGTACTCCGCCAACAGCGCGCCAAGTCTCCGACGTATGAGTCACGAGATTAACCGGCGCATCCGCGCCGAGTGGCCGGCCCAAAAATAAAGCCGGTACACCAAAAACGTTTCCGGGATTGTCAGCCGGTACGGTTGCCAAGTTGAGAATCGGGAATGAAGGTGATGTCCCACGGAGAACATGTGTATGGGCATATCCGGCGTCGGCAAATATTTCGACCTCATCGAGATCAATCGCAGCCGACGCGTAACTCAGCCAACGGCGTTCCCGCGGGATGAGGTGATAGTAGGGCGAAAAATCGAAAGTACAGGTACCAAGACTTGAACCTGGTTCAGACGGGTTCGGCGTTCCACCGGCCGGACCACAGTCAGGATCAATGACGCTCTGGGGATCGGTCAAACCCGACGGCAGGGCCGGGAACGTTGGTGAAGATGCCAGCAAAATAAATGCACCTGGTTGGCCAAACCCTGAATTCCCCTGTCCCTGTGTGAACGCGCGCTCCACCGACGGCAACCAGGATCGACGAAGATGACTCGCCGCAACGGTCGCGCTGACACGGTCCGTTTGCAGCCCGTATATTCCGCGCAGCGTTACATCACGCTGAGATGACCGTGTGGTCGTGCCCACCTCACCCTCAAGCTCCAAGCCATCAACATCGGTGCGCGTCATCACGTTGACCACGCCGGCGATCGCATCGGTGCCATATAGAGCCGCCGCGCCGTCTTTCAGAATTTCAATTCGGCCCACCGCGTTGAGTGGAACTAGGGCGTTAAGATCGACAAACGACGAGCCATCATCAGCGACACCGCCAGATACGGTTTGCCTGCGACCGTTAAGCAAAACCAAAGTCGAATTCAGACCAAGCCCGCGCAGGTTGAAATTCGAGGTTCCTACGGAAAGATTCTGCGTAAAGACATCGGCGTTGAACTCGGAGCCGCTGTTGAACGGTAGATAGCCAATGACGTCCGCGATGTTTGTTAGTCCATAACCGCGTAAATCTTCGGCTGAAATGACTTTAAGCGGAGACCCACTGCTCAAATCTTCCCGCTTTAGGTACGACCCAGTCACCCGAACCTCTTCGATCGGCTCCAATGCTCGAGAGTCGGAGACAAGCACGGAGAAAACCGCAAGCGCCGCACTAAAAAGACAAGACTTGAAGAGCATCAATGAGTCCGGAATAGGCTGAGTTTCGAATGAGTCAGGCAGACGCAGGCTGGGCAAACCATGCTAGCCTTAAAAACCAGCGGTGAATGCGGGTCAGCCCTCGTAAATCAGATGTTTCGTTACTTTCAACCCAGCCCTTTGGGCGGTAGAATTTTGCCATGGTAAAAAGAACCCGAAATGTCCGGACTTTACTGCATACGGTTTGCATCGCGGCATGGGGAATTCTCGCGACACAAGGCCCGGCCAATGCCGACACCATTCGTATTGGCTTACAAAACCTTCCGACCGGTCTCGGTACTCCGTTTGGCTCTTTTAACATACCAACAGGAGCCCCTCTATCTGCCGTCTTTGATGCACTAACGGGTATCGATGAGAAGGGCGACACCGTACCGGCGCTCGCCGAACGATGGGAGCATGAATCCCCAACAACCTGGGTGTTTTATCTTCGACAGGGCGTGACCTTTTCCAATGGCGAGCCGTTTGACGCTCGTGCGGTTGTATTTGTCATCGAGACATTGCTGTCTGGCCCCGCTGCGAGCACGTCCCTTGGCACCACGTTGAAACGTATGACGGTTACTGGTGCGACGGCACGCGCATCACATGTCGTTTCAATCTCAACTGAAAAACAAGATGTCCTCTTCGCTCAATACATGAGGGCGCTGCGTATACCCGCACCCGGGGCGATGGCCGAGTTGGGTTTGGATGCCTTCGCCTTAGCACCGGTTGGAACTGGCCCTTTCGCCGCAACCGACTGGGGCGAAAGCAAAATCAATATGACAGCCTTCACCGACTCTTGGCGGGCACCACAGGAATCTGACCTGGAGTTTATTCAACTCTCCGATGGAGCGTCACGACGACAGGGAGTGATTTCTGGTTCGATTGATATTGCATTCGCTCTTGCACCTGATGACACGGGCCCGGTTGAAGCCGCAGGTGGGCGAATGTGGGTACGGAACGAGCCAGGCGTAAACTTTCTGGCCTTTGTCACCGTCAAAGAAAGCCCGCTACAGGACGTTAGAGTCAGGCGCGCCCTCAATCATGCTGTTAACAAGAAACGTATGACCGACATTTTTATGGATGGTGCGATTGGTCCATCCAGCCAAATCGCCCACAATATGTCATACGGATACAACGACGATTTAGAGCCCTACACCTACGATGTCGACCTCGCTCGTAAGCTGCTTACAGAGGCGGGGTATCCAGATGGCTTCGACTTCCCGATTCTCCTGGTCCCCGGCGGACCGGCAAATTCTCAAGACTGGTATCAACAGATCGCGTCTGACCTCTCTCAAGTCGGCGTGCGCATGGAAATTCGCCCCAGCCGTCTGCCCAACTATATGGACTATATGTACAACGGTGGGTGGCCAAGCTTGGGTTTCGCAATGTCGACCTACACATTTGACCCGCTGGCGGCCTATCGCACGCGGTCCTGCTCTTGGCAGCACCCGTATCACTGCGACCCGACAATCATGCCACTTATTGAAAAAGCCCTCGCAGCGACAACACCGGAAGATCGCAAACGCTTAACCCGCGATGTGCTGCGGCACGAGCACTTCGAGCCGCCCGGCATATTCCTATGGCAAAACGTATCTTTTGAGGGTCTTGGGCCGCGTGTTAAAACCTATTGGTCGGGTGCCAATACGGTCCGGACCGAGGATATTGTCCTAAACGACTGAGTCGGCGCTCAAATTAGTATCCCGTGGTAAGCCCGGCGGAATTCCAAAACCCAAATCTATCCAACTAACGCGTTGCTTCGTTTTGTAACGCGACCCTTTGTCCTCAAACTCATCGACGTCGTCCAATGGCTGGCAGAAAGAACAAAGGCGCGGCGGGCGACCGTCATCAACCGCCAGCGGCAGCATAATACTTTCCATTTGAAATGACCTACCGCTAGGGCTGATAAATTCAGCCACCTCAATCATACCGCACGGGTGCATCGCTATGCCTTCGCAGTTCCCTCGCATTGCTTGGATCGCTGGTTCTGGGAGTCCCGCACCGAAAATCGTGTTGGTTTGATCCCGTCCCCAAAGTTCAACCAACGCCGTCCCCATAAAGCGGAACACCGGCCCACGTTCAGTGACATCCAGAATAACGACAAACGGTATAAGCGCTGGATCTGGCCGGTCCACAAAATCACGGGTATGCGGCAACAGATCATTGCTGCCGAGTGCCCGCCAATGCTCATAAAAGGCACGACATTGCTCGGTCCGTATCGGATTGTCTTCCTCCAACCTGCGCCCCCTTCCGCATTGTGGTTGGCTATCCCCAAACCCTATTCTGTACTGGATAGAAAGATGGTTCAATTAACCCTGCGAACACAGATCTTGATCAACCCTAGGTGTACATCTTGAATATAGACCGCGCATTCATCCGGCTAGACGAGGGCCTTGTGCATATCCGCACATGCGGAAAGGACAATAGCGCCCATCTCCCTGTGTATGTTGTGCACCCATCGCCCGCGTCCGCCCGCGGTATGGAACCGATCATCCGCCTGTTTGGCGAAACCCGGCGGGTCATTGCCCCAGACACGCTGGGCAACGGAGATTCGGCGGCGCCATCACCGGACGAGCCAGATATCACTTACTTTGCAGACAGTGTCGTCCGCCTCCTCGACAAGCTCGGTCTGGAAAAAGTGGATTTCTATGGCAGTCATACAGGTGGACGAACCGGCTGTGAGATGGCCGTCCGGCACCCTGATCGTGTGCGACGCGTAGTCATCGATGGCCTTGTCGAATACGAACCGGAACTTAAGGCTCAAATACTCGAAAACTACGCACCGGCTGTCACACCCGACGATCACGGCGGACATCTTTCCTGGGCTTTGAATTTTGTCCGTGATCAGGCGTTTTTCTTTCCCTACTTCATGCGCGACGCCGACCATGCACTCGGCAATCCAGGACGCACACCAGAACATCTCCATGCCCACACCGTTGATGTTTTGAAAGGGCTAACCACCTATCACAAGGCTTATCTGGCGGCGTTCCGTTATCCAGCGAAGGAACGCATGCCCCAAATCAAAGTGCCAGCATTAATCATGGCTGGCGAGAGTGACCCACCCCACCTCATCAAGGGCACGGAAGAAATGTCGGTGTTATCAGACCTCGCCGATATGATTGTCGTCGGTCGCGATCCGTCAGAAAAAGTCGCGGCGGCAAACGCCTTCTTCGACAAGTCATAAACGTTAAATTCAAAGGACACTCACATGAGCACGTCAACCAGCAAGCACCCCAGCGGTCCTGGCCTCATTTTTGGCCCCGGCCGTGAGGGCTGGTGGGACTCAGAACGCGTCTCCTGCCCCAAGGTCATGCGCATGGCCGATGGCTCGTGGCGCATGTGGTACTACGGCCGCGACAAGACCTTTGATCGCATGATTGGTTTGCCCACCGGGCGGGTTGGCATGGCAACATCTTCAGACGGTATCCACTGGGACCGCGTCCGCGGCCCCGGTGTGATGGGTTCTGTCCTGGACCCACACCCTGATCCGACGCGTTTCGATTCTTCTCATGTCGGCGTCAACGATGTTCACTACGATAACGGTTTGTATTGGATGTGGTACTTCGGCGGTGATCAGGCGATCAATAATATTCGCGGCTTTGACGTCAAAGGCTTTCCCATGCGCTCGGGTGCCGCTGTATCTCGTGACGGCATTCATTGGACACGCCTTGAAGGTCCCTACAACGGTGCCCTCTTAAGCAACGGCAAGCCGGGCGACTTCGATGCCTTTATGGCAGCTTGGCCACAGGTCATCCGCTGGGACGACGGCAGTTGGCGGCTCTACTATCACACCCTCGATGCCAATGAAGGCTATGTCATGGCCTGGGCCGAGTCCGAAGATGGTCTGCGTTGGGAAAAGCGTGGCCCCCTGCTCGGCCGCGGCCCAAAGGGTCGATTCGACGACTACAGCATTGCCACACGGCAGATCATCAAGATCGATGGACAGTGGGCTTTGTTTTACGAAGGCTGTCAGGACGTCGGCACCAATCCGGAAGTGGACCGTCAAATCGGGCTTGCCGTATCTGACGACGGCATCACTTGGGAGCGCGTCGATGGTCCCAACGACAATGGCTCGATCATACAACAATCACCAAAAGGATCTGGCCGATTGGATTTCCGACTGGGCTGCCCTTGGGTCGTACCCATGGATGATGGCAGTTTGCGCCTTTACTACATCGGCTCAAATGAACGCAACAGCGAGGGCGGCAGTGAACTCAGCAGCACGCACCAGATCGGCATGGCTGTCAGCGATGGCGACATCACCAAATGGAGGCGCTGGACTGCCTAGGCTCGTCAATCGTTAGAGCTTACTCATATCCAGATCGGCCTGTGTCCCGGCCCAGGCATCGCTGAGCAAGTCTTCCGTAAGCTTCGCCGCAACGGCATCGCCCTTGGCCTTGTAAACCTCGGCAAGACCAAACAGCGCCAACCCGTTATTCGGCGCATCGATCAAACTCGCTTTTAGCGCCCGCTCTGCATCGTCTGGGCGACCGGCGGCGAGGTATGCCGCGCCCAAGGATTGGCGTACTGGATAATACCAATAGGGTGGCTCCATATAATTGACTGTGTCTTGTAGGGATACGGCTGCCTCAAAATGGCCGATCGCCGCGTCCAATTCATCGTCGGCTTGCGCGATTCGCCCGAGAGCAACTTGCTGCGCAATCGATAGCAGTGTCGGCGCAGGCACGCCGTTGCCAGTTAAGCCTCGGAAATTCGCGTTGTCATTCAAAGCGGCGATCGCATCCACCTCAGCTAGTGCTGCAATCGACTGGTCATTCTTTGCCAGGGATATCGCGCGGGCGTAGTGCCACATGGCTTTGACGTATGGCGCCTCAGTGCCAGGGTCAGGCAACGCCATCACTTGGTCATGGGCGCCAAACTCAGCATAGGTAAACAGTGGCGATACCTTGACCGGCTGCACACCCGGCGCTGAATTTGCCATCGCCATCGGAACTAGTGCGTCAAGTTTGTCGGCATACTCCAGGCTCCGGTCACGATCACCGGCCATATAAGCGGAGACCAAAACAAAGTGCACATTGTGCGGGTAGTAACCGTACTGATACATGCCACCAGCGATGGCCTCTGGCCGTTGAAAATAGGCTTCATCAACAAGAACGGCTTCAATATTGGTTTCAAGCGAATCAAGATAGCGACCGATGCGGTAGTAAATATGCGATGGCATATGAACCATGTGGCCAGCACCAGGCATCAGCCCTTCCATAATCTCCGCGTAGGGCTCGACCTTAGTCGGCATCACCGAAGCTTCGAGCAGATGAATATAGAGATGAATCGCGCCTGGATGAGATGGGTTGTCTGCCAACACCTGCTCGACCAGCGCCACCGCTTTGCCGATGCGACCAGCGGGCGTGCGGCCATCGGGCTCCCAATAGACCCAAGGGGATTCATTCATGACTGCATCGGCAGTGATCAATGCAATGCCATGATCATCGGGATATGAGGCCTGCACATCGATCATCGCCGTGGCGAATGCCGTGTTGTAGGGCACCGGGCGGCGTGCCGCATCTTCACCGTAGCGTGTGGCAAGCGCGGCGATGAGGGCCTGTTCACGGGGAGACGCGTTGCTTGCGTTTGCAACAGATCGTTCAACCGCCGCCAACGCTTGATCGACTGCATCAGGAGCCATTGGTAAATTGATGTTGGGACCGAGGGCATAGGCCTCACCCCAAGCACACAAGGCGCAGCCGGGATCCAAATCCTGTGCGGCTTTAAAGGAACGCACCGCTTCGGCGTGATTAAACGCGTAGGCGAACCGCAGCCCTTGGTCGAAGTACGCCTGCGCCATCGGCGAATCCGACGTTGCAGCGTAGGTCACTGTGCCCAGGTCCGAATACAGGGGTGGGTGATCGGCCGCGTCCGTAGCCGCTTCAGCTTGACCCATAGCGGCGGCAGCAAGAACTTGTCTCAGGAGATTGGGCCGCTGCTGACCGGCCGGGCCACACATGGCACCACCAACGGAGGCCGGGCTGAACAGCTCAGCCATCTTATCCGCGTCAGGGGCAACAGGCTCTGCCGCCTCGAACCGCATACCCACCAGGCCGGTCACTAGCAGAGTTGTGAACAGGGCGATGGAAATTCTCTTTGGCGTCGACATGACTCACTCCTACTGAATTATAGACCCGACAATACGAACGACTCGCCGCATCACAACATGAATATTTGCATATCAGCAATACAGCACTATGGCGCAACCCAAGTCCCAGTGTGGGCGTTATCTTGGGTTATCTACCGAAACAGCTTCAAAGTTTTGCCTTATTTGGCCCCCATCATAGACTTGAAAGAAATTAGAGATTCGCACGACCAAAGGAACAGATCATGCCTCCACACCGCTTACGCGCTTTCGGGCTCACGTGTATAGCCACCGTCGTAACAGCAACTGCGATGCTCGGCGGTGTATCTCCATCACGAGCCGCAGGAAACGTACCGGCCATCGGCGAGATTGATCAGTGCATTCCTCTCACGCGGATAAAGCGTACCAAGGCCGTCGACAACCAAACCATTGTGGTCGAGATGCGCGGCCAGGATGGCTGGCGTAAAATGGACACGGCCAGCCGCTGCATTGGATTAAAAATCGAAAATAGCTTCAGTTATGCGACATCCCTAAACCAGCTTTGCAAAGGGGACATCATCCGCGTTCTCGGTACCGGTGGTGCCAGCTGTGGCCTTGCGCAGATCACCGTCATTTCGGAAGAAAACGCGAAAGCACTGATGAAAAA
Source organism: Alphaproteobacteria bacterium (assembly GCA_012103295.1). Lineage (GTDB taxonomy): Bacteria > Pseudomonadota > Alphaproteobacteria > Rhodospirillales > Rhodospirillaceae > WLXB01. Next base: position 17,227 of record WLXB01000053.1, read on the forward strand.
ATAAATGCCGCGATCGGGTGAACACTTACCCGACGCTCAGATATCTTAGGAGTTTCCCATGAAAGCTTTTTTACTCGCACTGCCCTTAATAATAATTTCTGCGCTGCCCGCTACAGCAGAAACCAATGACGGCATGGAAAAAACGCAACAGTGCATCCGATTGCAGTACGTCGATCAAACACCGGTGATCGACAATAAGACCATATTGGTCGAGATGAAGGGTAATACCTACAAACGTATCGATCTTCGCAATCGCTGTAGCGGCTTGAAGCTCGAAGGTGGGTTCAGTCATTCGACCTCGATCAACAAGCTGTGCAAACAAGACACCTTGCGGGTGCTGCGCTCGGGCGGATTCTGCATGATCGATAAGATCGTCGACATCACCGAAGAAGAAGCCGTCGCCCTTAAAGCGAGCCGCTAAACGCCGCTGACGCTAGTGAGCAGGCGGCCCGATTGTAAAATAAATCGTCGCTGACCCGGTGCAGGTTAGAGTACGGCGCTTTGTGCCGGGTGGCTCGAAGCTGTAACAGCCCTGACTATAAGTTTGCCCGTTGGAGCACACCAACGACCCGTCGAGAACATACAGTTCCTCGTAGCGCTGTAGCACCTCGCCATCAGCACCCGACGACCAGCCGGTCTCAGTTTTCAACAACACCGACCCTTCGCCGGTCTCGGGATGCAGGCTAAGCACGAAGCGTGACGCGTTCTCGACATCGTCCCACGTTCCACCGGGAGGGTCAGCATGATATGCGACCGATCGGGCGGGCGGCTCTTCACTTACATAGTATGGCGATAGCTGTTTGGGTTCATCGACAAAATTAAAGTCCAATTCACGGCCAACCCTGGACAAAAACCAGGACTCTTCCGGCACCGCGCTTTTAAACCCGTGCACCGTTTCTGGCGGATGAAAACAGTACGACTGCGGCGTCAACCACACCTTGCTGTCAAATGACATTCGACCTTTGACGATCAGCAGCTCTTCGGTGGTGTGGTGGTAGTGTGCCGCGCCAGGCGGGTTCATGCCTTCCTCAGGTAGCAGCCTATTCAAGGCCGTGCGCTCACCGGTTTCAGGGTCGCGGCTGAGCAGCTTGGAGTAAATGCCGGGAGGGCCCGGCTTCGTCCAGGGCATCGTATTGGTATCAAGAAAAGGGACAGGGTCACGCATGACTAAACCACTCGGTGTTGGGACAAGGCACCAGTATGTCCTGCACGTTCGGTAGGTACTAGCCCAACCTGCCGCGTGCTCAAGACGTGAAATTTATCTCCCAGAGGCCATCGTGCCATTCCAAAATTGTTGCGCCATCCTTGGAATGTTCGTGATAGCCGTGCACGCCATAGGCCGGATTATGCAGATAGGTGCCGGGGGTCATCAGGCGCGTGTCGTCCGGGCCAATGTCGCCTTCGAGGCAGAAAATTTCCTCGTGGACCGGATGCCAATTGGGACCCTTCCCTTCAAACCCGCCTGGGACGGTTAGCAGTCGCGTATCCGCACCTGTCTCAGGGTCTTCCCACAGCACCCGACGTGCGAATCCTTTAAGCGGTGTTCCATCAATCACCGGCACGATCGGTTCAACATCATCATAGGCAGACTTGTGAATCACCAGCTGGGTTGAACTGTTTTTGGCCGTCTTCTGATCATCAAAAATTACGACCAGTTCGGCACCCAAGTTGGATGCGATGGCGGGCATTGATGCGCCCGTGGGTACAACAAAGAAGCCTCCGTCGGTGAGCGCTATTTCCCCTAACGTGACCGACCCGGACAACACAAACCCCTGAATGGTGGCGGCTACTGCATCAGCAGGCGCACTGGTCTGTCCCGGTTGCAAGCGAACGAGTGCACTGCGCACAGAGCCGTCGTCGAGAGCACGGAGAATTTTTCCATCACCGACGCCGGGCCAGCAGTCACCCATGGCATGCCAAGGAACATCTGCCGATGGAAAGCACCGTGACAGGTTGTGGGAAAGTGTCGGTCTCATATCTTTTGACTACGTCCTGTCGAGAATTTCAAAAGCTGCCCGCTCGCCTGATTCCATTGCCGCTTCCATACCGTATTCAAGGCGGCGCGTGTGCTCACCGGCAAAGTGGAGTCGACCGTGCGGAACGATCATCTCATTGGCGAACGCAGTCACCTGTCCCGGAGCAAACATCGGACTACATCCCCGCTGCAAGGGCTGGTTACCCCAAGAATGATAGCGCACGATTTCAATCTGCCCTTTTGTCGAAGGACGGACACGCTCCAGTTCCTTGATCAAAAAGTCTGACGCCGCCTGGGGTGACCTGGACGCCACCTGGAGTCCAGCCTGGCCAGTGACAACAAACATGCCGCGATGCTCCCCTTCGCCTGTGTGATTATCCATAGCCCAAAACATGCGAATGGGGCCGTCGGTATTCAAGGACGGTTCAAAACCATCCTCCTGCCAAAACGGCTCTTTAATACGACAGAACGCGCGGGTGGTTTCTGCGTAGTCTAATTTTTGTATTGCTTGAAACTGAGGTCCTGGTGGTCGTGGCCAGATGGATACCGCGCGCAGAACAGTGAACGGCAGAGACGAAATCACAAAACGGGCACGGAATCGGCTGCCATCGAGTGTGTGGACATCAACGGCATCCTTCTCGTTATCAATAGCCGTGACCTGGTGGTTGACGCGGACCCTATCCCCCAATTGAGCCGCCATGGCTTGAGGCAGCATCGCCGTACCGCCCAGAATATTCTTCGGCCAAAATTCAATTGGTTCGCCATCGTCATCCAATGGGCCAACGAACTGAGATTCCAAGGCACCCCGGGTTCGTTCCTGGAAATAACGCAGTGCTGACACGCCGTGCATTTCTGTTCCAAGGCCGGATACAGCCGCAAATCGGATGCCCTCCTCTGACACGCCGTGCCGTCTCAGAAGTTCGGCAACCGAAACGTCATAGTCAGAGAATCGCGGATCAAGCCAATCATCCAGTTCGACCAAAGGATTTACCTTCGCCATCATGGTCGAGCCAAACGCAGTTGCCGGAATCTCGCGCTCATCCCCTTGAAGCGGATTGGCTGGTGAGTCAGCCCAATCGTCAGCTTTGATATGCATGCCATTCATGTGGAGAGAGAACGGCAACACAAATCGGTCTTGATCGATCAATGTGAGGTCTAACCGGTCCACCGCATCGAGGACTCTAGCGTAAGACCCACTGATTTGAGAGGCACCCAACTCAATTGGCACGTCGCCGGCATTGGTCTCCCAGGATTCCTTGGCTGACCAGACACGGCCTCCAATTCGCCCGCTGCCTTCCAACACCAACACGCTGAGACCAGAGTCAGCCAAAATACCGGCGGCGTTCAGACCCGACAGGCCGGCACCAATAACAACCACGTCGACCTGCTCATTTGCACGCGCGCGACGCGTATGAACGAACGGGCTGACGGCCGACAACGACAGCGTAGTCGCTGCGACTTTTTTTACCGAGGGACCGGCGGCTCATCATCTTGGTCATGACGAAACTCCAAACGGAAACTGCTAACAAAAAACCCGGCGTCTCTTTTAGAAGCGCCGGGTTTTTCCGTGTTGCTTTATCCTAGCGCTACGGCCAGTGACTGCCATCAGGTTGAATAACCTGGGCTGTGTCAGCTTCCATCGGATCAACGTGATCATGTGGATGCTCAAAGTCATGAGGCACGTGGTTATGGTCTTGAGTCAAAATCCACTTGTACATGGCTGGCTTCTGACGCGCCAAACGGGCAGCGGCCCGTTCCGCATTCTCTTGCGGTGACGAGTACGGATCATGGTGGAAATGGTTGTGCAGATCACCATCCGTGCGACCAATGGCGAGAATACCGCGCTCAGACGCAAAGCATCCGTGGTTGATATAAGCCGGCCGCCAGAAATACCCACCCGTCGGCAAAGTGCCGAACTGCATCATCCAGGAGTCGCCCCAGATGTGATAGGCCTCTTCTGCACAGTCATGATAGCTGATGTTGTCCTGCCAAAAGCCGGGCACCATGCAATACAAGAAGGTCATGCCGTGAGTCTTCTCATCGTAATGCAACATCTTGAGCAAACACCCTGGCGCCGTGGCGGGGAATAGAGCATTCCCGGTCCAGTCCAAACCGTCATACGAATTCACACTGGCGAAGTTCTTTTCGTCGCACTCATCGTGGTTCGCATCTGACTCTTCAAAGCTCGGCGGGCCATTGTTGTAAAAGATCAGGCACAGCGCACCTTCGTCCGAAGACATCGCCGGCATCGCCTTACCGGCGGGCAAAAACAGATAGTGACCTTTCTGACAGAGCTGATCGCCGTACTTCAGCGATCCCTCCTGGACGAAAATTTCCATTTCGTTGTAGCAAAAACCGGGCGGCTGTTTGAAACCAGCATCATATTGCACGGTCATCGTCACGGCACCGTGATCAGTGTCCATGCTCAAGGTTTTGTACTGCATGCCGTTTGGCATGCCAGCCATCGTCATTTTTTTGAAGCCAACATCGCGGTCTACAAACGGTTCGATATGTGGGCGGGCCATAGTGCGTCTCCTACTTTGCTGCGCTAGACCGGAAGGTCATGCTTCCGCTGCGCTGCACCGAAAAAATTTAGTGGGCGTATTGCCCGTCTTAGAAAATGACCTGAAGTGGTCGACCGTCGCGTGGACGAATTTCTTCCTTGGGGATGACCCGACGATTCTCGGCATGCCAGTGGAAGCCTCGGGTCTGAACCCGATGCAGAAAATCTGCGACCCACTGCTCGCGCTCCGCGCTCATATCGTCCATCGCCTTTACAATGGTTTCATAGCGGTCGAGCTGCTCTTTGAGCTCTTCGTTAAACCATGTTTTTTCTTCGGCCGTCATCTCTGGCCGTAAATTGGGTTTGCCTGTCAGGCTACCGAGTGTCACAACGCCCCTCCTTCTGAATTGAACGCTACCTTAGCAAGAAAACTTGCCTTGAAAACCGGGAATAGGATGAGATTTCCTATAAACCCAGAAAAACAATAAAACTTCCCGAAACTGCGACCGCCCCGCCAGCCAAAGCATGGCTAAATCGCGCTAGGGGCGCAAAAGAGACCTGCCGCAAGCCAACCAAAGTAACAGCCACAACCGCCGTCATAGTGATGAGCGTGGTCAAACCGAAAACCGCTGCCACAGCAATCACGCCCATCCAACTCGCCTCAGCAGCGGGATACATAAGAATCGGGATCAGCGGCTCACAGGGGCCGAGCACAAAGACGATGAACAGGGCCAACGGCGTGAAGCCGATTTTCGATTTCTCCGCATGTATATGAGCATGGTCATGATGATGAGTATGTCCGTGGCGGTGGACTGTTCCGTCGCCATGATCATGAACATGA
>WLXB01000054.1 GCA_012103295.1 Alphaproteobacteria bacterium
TTGCGGTACTGTTTACCGCAGTGTCATCAGTGGTCGCTGAAGAGCGGCTTTCATCCATTTCAGAATTTCAAGATTGTGAACAATGTCCTGTCATGGCGGTGCTGCCGGCCGGTCATTTTGATATGGGGTCGCCGCTCTCTGATCCTCAGCATGGGTTTGATGAAGGACCGCAGCATCAGGTTCGGTTTTCTTCTGCCTTTGCCATCGGAAAATTTGAAGTGACCCGCGGTGAATTTGCGGCATTCGTCCGTGCGACTGGGCGAGACATGGAAAACGGCTGCCATCACCGAACGGGGCCGCAGCCTGAGTACAGCGATGTATTCCATTGGCGCAATCCAAGCTATGAGCAAACGGATCAACATCCCGTCGTCTGTGTCAGCTGGAATGATGCCCAAGCCTACGTGTCTTGGCTATCACGCGAAACGGGCCATGATTATCGACTACCCTCAGAGGCCGAATGGGAATATGCGGCACGTGCGGGCACCACGACCAGCCGGCACTGGGGGGTGTCTGAACACGATGCCTGTGAATACGCGAATGGAGCAGACCTGAGTTCTGAGGCTGACCTTCCCGGATGGACGGTGGCGCAATGCCATGACGGATACATTCATTCTGCGGAAGTGGGTGCCTTCAAGCCGAATGATTTTGGTATTCATGACATGTTGGGCAATGTTGCCGAGTGGGTCGAAGATTGTTGGAATGAGACATTCGAGGGTGCGCCGATTGACGGTTCAGTATGGCGCGAAGGCGATTGCACCCGGCCCATTCTTCGTGGAGCTTCTTGGCACGATGACCCGCGGTTTCTTCGATCAGCGAACCGCTACGGGTTCGAAGCCTTAGATTGGGATAACAAAGAAATCCGCTACTACAACTTTGGATTCCGCGTGGCGAGGACGCTCCTATAAGGGTTACTTCGTCGCGCCGTATTCTTCTGGCGTAATCTGATACTGAAATCCAGCAGACGGAGCGGGCGGGAGATCCTCGCTGTCGGCAAAAACCGTGCGTGCGGAATGCCGCCCGTCTTCTTGCAGAATTTCAGTTGATAAAACATTGGGCGTAAGCAATAGGCCAAGTGTGTAAACCGTACGTTCACCCTCTAGGTAAAAGCGCGCTGGTCTGACACCGAATTTGTAGTCCGTGGAATCGACATGATCTATGAAGGCTTGCATATCTGTGGACAGCCAGCCGATATGGCCGACGCCGTAACGCACTTTTTTAACATAGTCCCGCTCTTCAACTGAGGTGCGATCTAGTCCCAAGGCCTCCGGTTCCGACAGAATGAAGAGCATATCGACGATTCTCAGAACCGCACTGTTGCTGTTAGACCAGATTTCTTCTCCAAAAAAGACATCTTGATAAAACCTCACCGTTTCATCCTTGTCGCGCACCAGGAGATGGACATGATCGACGCCGAAACCACCGTAACCAGCGCGCATGTCCCGTCGCTCTACAAGCGTGAACAAATTGTAGTCGGGCCCAAAGATTGTTTGTGTCGGAACTGTCGATTCGTGAGGCAAAGGAATGTGCTGCGTGGCAAGGTTAACGCCACTCTCCTTAATCTTAGATATCGTCTCGGATAGTGATGGCGTCGCAATACCTACGGAGTAGACGCCGTAATAGGCGTTGTTGTCAGGTGATGGTGGAATGATTTCTTTGCTGCTCCAGAACGTCGATTCCGGTGGAGTGGTCCTGTAGGGCCCAATGGGAGAAATTGTTATGGGCACTTCGCCTGACCGTAAGGCCCAGAAATCAACATACTCCTGGGGGCGGCCCGGGTGTGCCATCAGTCTTGCGCCAAAATGCTTCTGGAAAAAAACACCCGACGCGTCCGGATCAGTCGCGAAGTAATGAATATCTTCAAAAATGACTGGCTTTGCAGAATGTGGCCCTGGTGCCGAGCAAGCAGATAATAGAACGGCAAGGAGGACAAGAAAGCTCGACGCCATAGGTATTCGTTGAGTCATTGTTGGTCTCCGACACTCTCAAGCCGTGCTGCAGATTTGTATGCGTGACACTTGAAACGTCAACGTGCAACTTATAACCAAACAGATCATTGTTCTATTTCATTGGAATCCCGTTATGCGCCCCACGCTTTCAAAATCAATAGTCACCTTTTTCATTTGCGCGTTTGCAACACCAGCTTTAGCTCAAGACCCTGGGATTCCGCCAGTTCCAGAGGGCTTTATCGTTACGCCGGTAATGCGAACGTCGATCATCGTCAGAGATATGGACGAGTCCCTCAAACTTTACCGCGACATTTTAGGGCTCAGGCCTTGGTTCGAGGGGCCGCTTGAAGGAGATGCTTTAAATACGTTGGTGGGGACTGAGGGTAAGTCGATGCATAACATTATTCTTCAATCCGGGAATATCGTTCACGCCAACGTTGGATTATTTGAATATGTGGATGAGGACTCAGACGCGCCAGATATTATTCCTGAAGTGCGGACCGGCGATGTCGCGATTGTGTTTTACACCAACGACATTTTCGCCATTCACGATGCTGTCAAAGCGGCAGGTTATACAGTCATTTCGCAGCCAATAGCCTTGTATCGTCGAGAGGGCAGCCCGACCCAGAATGTGGAGATGATCTTTTTCGATTCTGATGGAATTGCGATCAACCTCATTCAACGCGGTGTCCCCATTGAACAAATTGGTGAATAGTATTCAATGACAACGTCAAACAACGGACGTGTATGAATACGCGATATTCATAGAGCATGTTTTCTGACCAGCCCTTGCTCAAAATTATAAAATGAATTACGTCGGATTATCTTGTTCGCCCAACAAGAAGCGAATCCGAGGTCGCATTGATGCACAAAGCCTACGTTGAAACTCCGATCGGCCAGGTTCATTACCGGACTGGAGGCCAAGGTGTGCCAGTTTTACTGTTGCACCAAACACCACAGTCTTCGCTACAATTTCAGAATGTTTGTCCCTTGTTAATGGACGCCGGTATGCAAGTGATTGCGCCCGACACACCAGGTTACGGAATGTCGGATACGCCTGACTCGCCTCCCTCGATAGAAGAATACGCATCTGTTCTTCCTCACGTGCTGGATGCCGTGGGCGTTGAAAAAGCGGTTGTGGTTGGGCATCACACGGGCGCATCGCAAGCCTGCGAATTTGCTACGGCGCACCCGGACCGCGTTAGCCGCGTCGTGCTTCATGGGGTGCCCTGGTATACCGAAGAGGAAAAGGAAGAACGCCTTGCGCGCCTTCATGTCAGTACGGCGCTAAAGGCTGATGGGTCTCATCTGACAGACCGATGGAATTGGATTTTCAGTCGCGTTGGTAAGGTGGCCAGCTTGGAAGCCTGCCAAATGAACGCCGTTCACACGTTTTGGACCGGTGAGGCCGAATGGTACTGCCACCAAGCGGCTTTTAAGTATGACATGACCCGCGCACTCAAAGAGATTAGCCAGCCCACTCTAGCGTTATCTAACTCAGGGGATCTCATTCACTATATTTGGGAACGTCTAAAAGAATTGCGTCCTGACTTTACCTTCGCGGAGCTCGATGGAGGGTGCGTCTACATTATTTTCGATGAACCTGAGCGCTGGGTGAGTGCGGTGATCGACTTCATAAAGTCGGATGCTTAGTGTGAATATGGATTTTCATAGTCTCCTGGTCTTTGTACATGTCGTGTTGTTTGTCTATTCAATCGGCGGCGACATTGCTGTCTTCTACATCGGGAAATACCTGACTCGCGAAGACCTGAGCCTCGACGAGCGACTTCGCGTCCGTGACATCCGACTTATGGTCGACATGTCTGCGCGAACATGTCTCGTCCTATTGCTTCCGGTCGGGTTTACACTCGCTACGGCATATAACTCGCCTCTAACTGGCCTCTGGCTGACACTATTCTGGGTGGCTGACTTGAGTTGGCTTTGGCTGGTTTGGGTTATTCACGCCAAAAGAGGAACCCCCCTCGGGGTGACACTGAGAACCGTCGATATTTGGATTCGGTACGGCGTTGCTGCGGGTATGATTGGGTTCGGCTTGTATAGTTTTCTCTCAGACGGCCCGATCTATGATGGATGGCTTGCAACGAAAATCACCCTATATGGCGTGGTCATCCTTAACGGAATTTGGATTCGAACGATTATAGCGCGGTGGCAAAGCGCCTATGACATGGTTCGCGCTGGCGGTGACGATGGTGTGCGCGGCGAACAGCGCATGAAAGAAATACAAGCGGCTTCAAATAGAGCCGCATTTTCCATTTGGGTCTTGGTAATGGTGATGGCCTTTATGGGGCAAATGAAACCGTTTTAGATCGACAGGACTGAACCGTTGAGCAAGACCCAAAACTCAAAACCGATCGGGCCATTCGATTCACTTCGAGAATATATGGCTGCCCTTGAAGCGCGGGGCGCTGTCCGCCATGTCGAGGAGATTGATCAAGACGCCTACGAGGCAACCGGCCTGATGTACCGGTTCATAGATGAATTTGGCTGGCTCGGTGGACCGGCGGTGGTGTTTGACCGTGTAAAAGTTGACGGTCAATGGATGGAAAGCCCCGTGATCGCCAACCAATTTGGGCGATGGGAATTTGACGCGCTTGCCTTTGGGATTGATCCCGATGGTTTGGATCAGCGCCAAATGTACCGAGCCACATTGGCCAAACTCACTGAACTCATGGACGAAAACGGTGAATGGACCACGCTTCAGCCTGCTGAAGTTTCAACTGATCAGGCGCCGTGCAAAGAAGTGAAGGTGACGGGTGACGATATCGACGTCACAGCGTTTCCTTTTCTTCAAACAAACCCCGCTGATGGTGGGCGCTACATCAACACCGGGAATGTTGTGCTTGAAGACCCGACTCATGGCCGCAATGTGGGAACCTATCGCTGCCAGGTGAAGGGCCCGAAGAAAATCGCCATCAACCCTGAGCCGAATCAGGACGGGTGGAAATTCTTGATGGGTATGAAAGAACGGGGGGAACCATTCGCGAAAGCCGCGGTGGTGCTTGGTGCTGAGCCTGTGGTGTATGCCATTGGCAGTTCGAAGGCGGCCGGTTATGGCCAAGATGAGCTCGCCATCGCGGGTGGGCTAAAAGGTAAACCGATCAACATCGTCAAATGCGAGACCAGTGACATTATGGTGCCGGCAGATGTCGAGATGGTGATTGAGGGTGAGATCCCATTTGATATGGAGCCCGAAGGTCCATTTGGCGAAATGTACGGTTACATCGGGAGACACAAACCCGAGAATTTTTATATGAATGTCACGGCGATCACCCATCGCCGAAATCCTATATTCATCAATCAGTTTACCGGCGTGACGCGCCATTTCATGACCGCGCCTCTTGAGGTGACCGCGAGTTTTAAGTTGCGGAAGATTTTCCCCAACTTTGTTGGGCTACATATTGCATTGCACATACCCGGCTTTTGTTTTGTCAGCATCGACAAGCAGGGGGCGGGGGAAGGTCTTGCCGTAGGTCGCGAGGTTTCCAAACTTCTGAAAATTTCTAAGATCACAATAGTGGTCGATAAGGACGTGGATATTCATAACCAAACCGAAGTGCTGCATACAGTTGGCGCGCGTTGGCAACCGGCACCGGCCACACATATTGTTGATGAAGCGCCCGGCATGTCGGGTGATCCAAGCACACCCAAACGCGGCATCACCAGTCGGGTTGTGATCGACGCAACACGACAACTCCCAGAAGAGGGTGGGCCCCAGGAGTTCGGTAAAATGAACCGGGAATGCCTCGTTGAAGGCCAGCCGGATATTTTTGAGCGTATAGACAAAAAGTGGTCGGGACTTTTGCAAGAGTGGAAGCAAGACCCTTGAAGCCATTGTCTTTCTAACCAATCAACTTTCTAATTTGTGTTTGCAGTTCAGTTTCTGACGAACTGCCTCGTTGCTTTTAGGACTAAACGAATGGATTTCAACCTTCCAGAAGAAAGTAGAATGCTGAAGGACATGCTCCGGCGGTTTGTTGATAACGAGCTTATCCCGCTCGAACAAAAACTGGCGGACCGCAAGAATACGTTCGACCTTCCTGATGATATCTATCGAGACTTGTCTGCTAAAGTTAAGGATATGGGGCTCTGGGCTTGGGGTGCCCCCGAGGATGTTGGGGGTGCTGGACTTAGCCCGCTCGATGGATGTGTCGTCATTGAAGAAGTCTATAGGTCCACGGTTGGCCGAAGTATTTTTACGCCTCGTTTTGCACCAGTACTCTACGAATTGGGGACGCCAGGGCAAAAAGAGAAGTACCTCCTTCCGTTTGTAAAGGGAGACCTCAACGCAGCTACGGCGTTTAGTGAACCTCAAGCGGCTGGAGATTTAGCAGGTATCAGGACCACGCTTGAAAAAAAGGCCGATGGGTGGGTCATCAATGGCAACAAGTGTTGGATTACGGGCGCCGATGTAGCCGACTTTATTCTTGTGCTGACTCGCATGAAGGGTACGGAACGTCATGACGGGATGACATGGGTTGTTCTGGATAAAGGCACGCCAGGGCTCAACATCGGACGTGAGCAAAAAATGATTCATGGGCGCTCAACCCACGAGGTTTTTCTAGACAATTGTACCGTGTCCGACGAACAGATTTTGGGGGAGCCCGGCCAAGGATGGGGTGCGGGCAACATCTTTCTTTATGCCGGACGCATGGAGATCGCGGCCCGCGGACTTGGCGTCGCCGACCGCTGTCAGGAAATGTCCATCGACTATGCCAAGCAGCGGCATACGTTCGGGAAGCCTTTGTCGAGCCGACAAGCTATCCAGTGGATGATTGCTGATTCTGCTATGGAAATACATGCAACGCGAATGATGGTTTACGACGCGGCTTGGCGCGCGACACAAGGTGAAGACGTGCAACAGCAGACTGCCATGATAAAAGTATATTCGTCTGAGATGGCAGGCCGAGTTGTGGATAGGGCCGTTCAGATTCACGGGGCTTCCGGGTTGTCCGACGAAACGATTCTTGAACTGTGTTATCGAGATGTCCGGCCCATGCGGATCTACGAAGGACCATCTGAAGCCATGCGCAGTCTGCTGGCGCGCGGGCTACTAAGGTAATTGAAACATCGAGGGCGGTTTAACGCATGACAAGTTATTCAACACCAGGTCAAGGTTTGCCGCTGTCCGTGCGTTTGGGCTGGGGCTTGGGTGGGGTTGGAACAACCATCTTTTTGTTCTCCAAGTCCCTCGTTCTCCGGTACATGATCGATTATCTGGGTGTCGCCGCCGCGACGGCTGCATTTTTGTTTGCAATTTCCAAGTTCTATGACGCTTTTACTGACCCTCTCATGGGGGTCATTAGTGATCGAACGCGCAGCCGCTGGGGGCGCCGCCGTCCCTATCTACTGGCCGGATCAGTGCTATGCGCTGTAACATTCGTGCTTTTGTTTTCTGTTCCTGTATTCGATTCACCAAGCGTAGTAATTTTCTATATGGGCGCGTTGCTCATTCTTTTCGCAACGGCCTACACACTTTTTAACGTCGCTCATCTGGCAATGCCGGTTGAAATGACGGCCAATCACCAAGAACGCTCGCAAATGTTTTCCTATCGGGCCGGGGCTATTGGATTGGGCACCATTCTTGGTGGATTTCTTGGGCCCATTATCATTGAGGCGAATGGCGGTGGACGAGAAGGTCACGCCGTGATGTCGTGGTTTCTAGGCGGGCTGATTTTCATCACAATGCTGACGTGCTTTTGGCTGACTCGAAACGCGCCATTTCGTCACCATCAAGCGACCAGCAAATATTCGTTCACAGAAAAACTAAAGTCGGCAGCGGCTAATCGCCCCTTTATGTTTCTTCTGTCGGCGAAAATGTTCGTCTTGATGACGTCCGCATTGAATACTGGGACCGTGGCGTTTTTCACGAGCCGAGTTCTTCAGCTTTCGGATCGCTGGTTGGGGTTCTATTTCCTTGCCTACGGTGGCGCGCTTCTTTTGTCCCAACCGTTATGGCTAAAAGTCATCGGGATGATCGGTAAAAGGAAAGTCTATCTTATTACTGCTCTTATCTACGCCCCCGTGTCAGCGAGTTGGATGCTGGCCGACTCTTCTGAGAACGCGATTTTCTTTTTCGTTCGAGTGCTGCTTATTGGCGCTATGACGGGGGCTATCTTACTAGCGAGCCAATCTATGCTCCCTGACGTCATAGAATATGATCACCGTCGAACTGGTCTCACGCGCGAAGGATTGTTCGCGGGCGTTTATACGACGGTAGAAAAATTCGCCAGCGCCATAGGCGTCGCCATTACTGGCGCAGTGCTCGGGGCGATGGGTTATATCGCGTCCACGGGCGGGCAAACCGTTGTTCAGCCACCTAGTGCGATAACCGGAATCTATCTCTGCTTTGCTCTCATTCCTGCCGTGTTTATAGCATTCAGTTGTGTGTTCATGGCCATGTACGACCTAACGGAGGAGAAGCTTGACGCGACACCGTCTATAGCCGAGTGAAATTCTGCTGGTCTGCTTGCCAAGCTAGCCTACTCAGCGCGCTTCCATCTTCGTAGTGATTACCTTTTCAATAGAATCAAGAAGGGTTGCCTATAAATAGGGTCTAACCATATGTAATATATATAAAACAAACTCGGATACATAATGTATACGCTTGCAATTTCTCCTACCTACTCCGATACTGTGCCACAGGCTTATATTCAACATTCTCCGAATTTGGCCTAGAACAACGAATCAATTCAAAGTACGCACATGGGTAGTGACACCATAAAAAAGCATCCGACTGGTCCTCTTTCAGGCACCCGCGTTCTGAGTATTGGGAGTTCTATTGTCGGCCCATGGGCGGCAACGCTCCTAGGCTATCTCGGTGCGGACGTCGTCAAGATTGAACGGCCGTCCGGAGAGTATCTTCGGCTCCTCTACCCCCTCCAGAACGGAATGTCGACGACTTACACATCAACAAATATCAATCAACGCATCGCAGAACTGGACGTTAAGAAAGCTGAGGATCTAGTGGCGGTCCAAAAATTGGCGGACCAAGCAGACATTCTGATTGAGAATTTTCGACCAGGTGTCGGTGATCGAATAGGCCTCGGCTACGACCAACTGCACGAGATAAATCCGCGACTGGTATATGGGTCAAGCACGGGCTGGGGGGATGTAGGGCCGATGCGTGATCGCGCGGCTTTAGACCCACACCTGCAAGCCTTCACCGGCATCGCAAGTTTGAATGGAGTGCCAGGCGGTGCTCCAGAGATGCTTCGTTTTGTTCACATGGACCCAAGCGCAGCCACTTCGTTTGCCGGATTGACATTGCTCGGTTTGATCGAGCGAGAAAGATTTGGTCATGCGTGTTGGGTTCGGACAAGCCATTTGGCGTTGGGTGTCGCACAGCAGATGAACCGGGTAGCCGAAGGTCTACTTGATGACGCGCCAATAGAACTTCTTGGCAGCGCCTCGTCCGTCAGTGCGCCAAATCAGTGCTTCGAAACCTTGGGTGGGTCCTTCTTGGCAGTGACCTGTGACAATCAAGAGCAGTGGGAGGGTTTTTGTCGTGCTGTTGATATGCCCGACCTTCTAACGGATGAACGTTTTGCTACCAATGTTGATCGTGTCAACAATCGAGAACCACTCGCGGAGTTGGCCGGTGAGGTCCTCAAAACGAAGCCGTCGCGCTGGTGGGTTATTCAGTTCCAGCGCGAAGGTGTCCCACACGGCTTTAGTTTGGACTTTGAGGGCATAAAACATCATCAGCAAGTCGTTGAGAACGGGTTTCTCACTACGGTCAATCCGTCGCCCACGGACTCAATGTATGTGGGGGGTGTGCCTTGGTCATTTAGTAAAACACCTGCGCAAATTGATGCCACGGTCGCGGTTCCCGGTGAGCACACAGAAGAAGTGGTCGCGCATGGTTTTGCTGAGAACTTGACACTCGAAAAAGAGGCAAGAACGACTTCGGATATGGCGCTGCCGTTGAGTGGTTTACGCGTGGTTGACTCTACTCAAGGATTTGCCGGCCCATACCTGGGGTTGCTTTTAGCCGAGGCTGGAGCCGAAGTGATCAAAGTCGAACGTCCTGAAGGAGATTGGGCACGACACCTCGCTCCGCGAACTCCGTCCGGCAACAGTGCTGTTTTCGCCTCATTCAATCGAAACAAAGATGGCGTCACGTTGGATTTGGATACAGCTGACGGCAAGGCTAAATATAAGTCGTTTGTGAGCGATGCGGCAGTTGTTCTTGAGGATTGGGGGGTTGGCGTCGCCGACAGCCGCGGCCTCGCCTATGAAAGTTTGACCAAAGACAACCCGAGCTTGGTTTATTTGGCGCTTACTCCCTTTGGTGAAAAAGGGCCAATGAAGCATTTGCCGGGAAGCGAGTTAGTGATTCAGGCGATGACAGGATATCTACGGTTATTGGGCAAGCTGGGTGAGCCGCCGGTTCGAGCGGGTGCCGACATTGTTGCCACCTGCGCTGGCTCGATGGCGTTTGTGGGTGTTCTGAGCGCTCTTTACCATCGCGAACGGACGGGAGAGGGGCAGCGTATCGCGACCAGTCTTCTAGGCTCGATGATGTGCGTTCGAACGCATCAATGGGCAGCGCGCACAAACCCTGATGAGTGGCTGGGAGATTCCTACTGCAGCAATGAAGAGGATAGCCCCCACTATGGTTACCAAACGAAAGACAAACCTATATTTATGACGCCTGCCACAGGTCTGCCGCGTGAAGACTTTTACAGAATGCTTGATGAATTTCGCATGACAGAAGCATTCGAGGAGAATCCGAACTTCGCAGAGAATTGGTGGCATACGTTGGGGCTTGGCTATTTATCTGGAGCCGCAAAGCCGGTTTGGGACAAGTATGTTTCTCAGTTTTCAAGTGAGGAAGCCTTAGAAATTGTTGAGCGGTATGATATTTGGGCCATCGAATTTTCAGAACTGACGGAACTCATGGAACACCCGCAGGTGAAGGCACTCAATCTGGTGCAAAGCTTAGACGATGAAAAATATGTGCGAGCGCCATGGCTTACGCCTTGGGGCTTACCTGAACTACGTTCAGCGCCCGCACTTTGAACAATACGTTGCCTCGTATTGAGGTAGAGGATTTATGGATACGCAGACAAAACCAGAAGATGCACTGACATTTCCCTTGGATGGGCATCCCGAACCAGGTGAGCTTATCAGCGTTGCACCTGGCGTGTTTTGGTTGCGGATGCCGCTGCCAATATCACTGAATCATATTAACCTTTGGCTTTTGGAAGATGACGATGGTTGGACCATTGTTGATACCGGCTTTGGTTCAGATGATACCAAAACTTTGTGGGAAAAAGTGTTCGAGACGCATCTCAATAACAAGCCCGTAAAAAGGCTCATCGTGACTCACATGCACCCGGACCATATTGGCTTGGCAGGGTGGCTCGTGGACAAGTGGGACGTAGAGCTCTGGATGACACGGTCAGAATACCTGATGTGTCGAAATCTCATGGCCGACAATGGCAAAGAGGCACCGGAAGAGGGGATTCGCTTTTACCGCGCGGCGGGCTTCGATGAAGACGCATTGAATATTTACCGGAAAAGGTTTGGCTGGTATGGCGCGCGTATTTCACCGCTACCAAATGCCATTCATCGAATGGTGGATGGTCAGACGATAAGTATTGGTGCCAACGACTGGACTGTCATCGTCGGCACCGGCCATTCACCCGAGCATGCTTGTTTGTATTGTTCTGACCTCGACCTATTGATTGCGGGCGATCATATACTGCCGCGCATTTCTTCAAACGTTAGTGTCCGGTCAAATGAACCACACGAAAATCCGTTGGCAGATTGGCTAGAGTCATGTCGCATGCTTATCGACACGTTACCGCCTGACGTTCTTGTCCTCCCATCCCATGGCAGACCTTTTTACGGTGCGCACGAGCGATTAGGCCAGCTGATCCAAGAGCACGAGGATAACCTTGAGAAACTATATGACCTGTGCGCCCAGCCCAAACGAGCAGTGGATACTTTTACCGCTTTGTTCAAGGGTGAGATTGGAGAGAACAATCTAATTATTGCCGTCGGCGAGAGCTTGGCTCATCTTCACTACTTGCTTGGTAAGGGGCGACTCACAGAAGAAGCCGATGAGAATGGTCTGAAATTGTATCGCCAGTCATAACGACGAAGTGAGACTGTTACCCGTAGATTGGCTATAAGGCACTATGCCCGAACGACAAACCGCTGACACTCTTCTCAAGAATACCTACGTGGTTACCGTCGACGAAGATCGGCGGGTTTTTACAGATGGCTACGTGGCTTTCCAAAATGGTCGGATTGCAGCCGTTGGGCCCATGACGGATTGCGCTGTTAAGGCCAAAGAAACTTTGGACTGCAGTGGCAAAGTTGTCCTCCCCGGTTTCACCAATGCCCACAATCATCTCAGCCAGGTTTTTTTTCGTGGCTACAACGATGATCGCTGGCCGGTTCTCGATTTTCCAGCTGCGGTTGCCGCGTTGCTCAAGCAACAAGCACTCGTCTCTAGTCGGTTGGATGAGGAGCGTAGTTACATACTCGCGCGGCTCCACGCTCTGGATCTAATTCATGCTGGATACGTCGGTACGCACGATGAGCATTTTACCAACGCGATACCCAATGCTGTTGATGGTGCTTGGCGCGCGCTGGATGATTCTGGCATGCGTGGTTTTCTGGCGCGCTGCATCGTTAATGGCGACAAAGTTTCTGAAGGAGACAGAGAGGCTGTCGATGATGGTCTTAAAGAGGTTCAACGCTTAAAAACGAAGTTCAATTCATCTCGGATTGAAGTTGCCTCAGGAATTTTGAATTACCAATACCTCTCCGACCCAGAGGATATGCGCCGCATCGCCGATGCCAGCGCTGCCATGGATATTCGCCTTGATGTCGATATGACCGACAACTCACGCGGTAAAGCCCTGCAGGCACGCGGGTATAAAGGCGGTCAAATCGAATACTACCGCGACTTCGGCGTTCTTCAGCGACCTATGTATGCGGGCAAAGCCGTTCACGTGCAAAATCATGAGTTCGACATCCTTGCGGAACACGACGGGCGTGTTGGACTTGTTCCGATGCTGCGCCAGTTTGATGCGGTCGGCCTTCCGGTTCACCACTTTCTGTCTCGTGGCGTTCTCCCTGGATTGGGTACTGATGGTCCAATGGTCTCGGACTGCCAGAACGTATTTGAGCTTATGCGGCAAACTATTTTGACTCAGAATCTCGCGATTTTGCGAGAGGGACGAGAGGGAATGCCGGCTCCGGAGACACACCATTGGACCACCAGTGAAACCGTAATTGAGATGGCATCACTCGGCAGTGCGCGCACGCTGTTCATGGACGATGTCACTGGAAGTATCGAAGTGGGAAAAGCAGCAGATTGCGTGATCGCCGACCTCAATCGCGCGACCATGCGGCCGACACAACAACACCGCCGCACACTCGGTGTTCTAGTGTGGGCGGGCGCTGCAGATTCCGTCGATACGATTTATGTCGAAGGACGAAAAATTCTAGAAGGCGGCCGCTCAACAGTTTGGGATGAAGAAGAGGTGATCCGTGACGCTGAGCGCGTCATGGTAGAGATCGCTGAAGAGACGGACTTACCTCAGTTGATGGCCGATCGCGTTCCTGGTCGTCAGAATCGAGGCTGGACCTACATCTGACTCTTGGAAGTGGTTCAGAGTTACCGGTACTTATGCAACCTCAGTGCAAGGGCAATGAGACATAGGTAGGGCCCTTTGTCAGGGTGCCCCGTACTGGCTAAACGGCAGCGCTGCCGCTGAAAACCACTGTCCCAAGATACCAAAATATGATCACAATATTGAGGTTCTCAACCCTGGAGTAGAGTTTGGCGGCTAGCAAGAGCGCATGCAAGAAAAGGTGTACGGTGTCTGCTTCACATCTTTTAAACGCGTTGCTTTTTGAGATTTCTTATGGGTTTTCCCCTCCGCGAAGATCACGACTGGTCGATCATATGGGCGCTATGGTGGGGCGTCAGCGTCTGCCCTAAGTGATCGTTTTATTGACGGCCGGGAGTACTTTCTCGGCTAGCAGTACCATTGAATTGCGAGAAAGATCGCGATCAGCCCAGTCCTTACCGGCATAAAGAAGTGTGCCGAAGTCTCCCGTTGTCTCACGGAAGGCCAATAGATCTTCGGCAACTTTGTCAGGTGTGCCCCAGATCACCAAGTCGTCGAGAACGCCATCAACCGTAACCGCGTCGTCATCCATAGCCTGATCAGATTTAAACAAATTGGCACGACCGCTCTTTTTCATCTTGGTGACAATTTGATTGTAGTAGTAACGGTAGGGGCTTTGAGGACCTAAGGCGTACTCTTTTGCGGTTGCGAGGTTGTCGGCCACAAACACGCTCTTTGCCACGCGCCAGTTGGCAGAGTCCGCTTTTCGCTCACCTTGCTCACATCCTTCGACGTACTTTGGCCAGTGACTAGCAACCCACTGAGGCAGCAAGAAGTTCGCTGAAATTGGTTCCCACCCGCGTGCGGCTGCCGAGATCAATCCTTTCGAGAAGGGCGCCACTGCTGTCACGATGATCGGCGGATGTGGTGTTTGCAATGGTTTGGGCATGATGCCCTGTCCGATCTCGGGGATCATGGTCCGCTCAGTTGATATGGTCCAATGCTCACCCTTTAAGTTGTACGGTGGTTCTGAGCTCCAAATCTTAAGCACCATGTCTATCGCTTCGACAAACATTGCGGTGCGATCGTTATCGAGCGTGCCAAATGCCTCTGCGTCTGACAGTAGCCCCCCTGGACTAATGCCAAAGTTGAGGCGCCCATCAAGCAGGTGGTCGAGCATGGCAATCTGAGATGCTACTGCTGCAGGGTGAGTATTGGGCATATTTACCGTACCGGTGCCCAGCCGAATATTTTTCGTCGCGTCTGCCAAGGTCGCAATGAATAGCGCACAAGAGGTGATGTTTTCCGCTTGGTCAGTTGCGTGCTCGCCGACATAACCCTCCGTGAAGCCCAATTCATCGGCGAGGATGAAAGCCTCTCGATCTTCCCGCAGACAGGTTTGCCAGTCTTTGCCGAGCGGATGGATTGGCATGGTGAAAAATCCGAGATTCATTCTGATCTCCTAGCGAATATTCTAGCATCACTGGTCATTTCGCCGTCCGGACAATAGGAAAGGCGAAGAATAATGATTACTTCCAAGGTACGATCATTATCATGAGGGAAACAGTTTTCATTCAGCCCATACTAGGACGATACTTACCTTTAGAGCACGCGGTTTGATTATGTGGCGATTCCAATTCGAGGGGACAAAAAGTGGCAAAAAAGACAGCAAAGAGAACAGCGCGGAAATCGACGAAAAGGCGGTCCAAGGTTGCGCCAAAGAAAAAGCCCGGCATTGAGGCGATCTGGCCAGGCCTTGCCGCAGGCGTACCCAAGCCCTTAATGCCTTATAGCCCTGCCATCCGTGCGGGCGACTGGGTGTTTATTGCTGGGCAGATCGCAAGCGATTTTAAAACTGGTCTTGCTCCTGAGGTCTTGAGTGCGAACTCCTATGTCGGCAATGAATTATCTCTCCAAGCAAATTTTGTACTGACGAATCTGGCTAATACGATCAAAGCCAGTGGCTGCGATATCAACAAAGACATGGTCCGCATGTGGCAGTGGTTGGTTTCAGAAGACCCGACGGAAGATGCGTTCGAATGGGGTGACAATTGGCCCGCGGTTAGTCTCAGGCCCTATCTGAATGTGCGTGACGAGATTGTGAAATCTCCTGCGCCACCTTCTTCCTACCTTGGGGTGCGTGAATTACTGTGCTTTGGCACTGTCCTGGAAGTCGACATGATCTGCCTCGACGACGGCAATAAGCCCCAAGTTATCAAGGCGCCTAAAGGGGTGGTGCCGGCGGCTGGTGGTCATGCAGCTGGGCTCCGTCGCGGTGATTGGATTTTCCTTGAATCGGTAAACGCATCTGATCTCATCGAAGATGAAGGCGATCCTGTGCAATGGCATGAGGACCCCGTAGAAGTTCAGACTGAACATGTGCTCGATAAATTAGAGGCAATGGCCAAAGCGGCTGGATCCTCACTTGACTGTGCGGTTAAGGCAGATGTGAGTATCGGGCATCCAGAAGATTTTGCCGCTATGGACCGTGTCTGGAAGAAGCGTTTTCCAAAAAACCCTCCGGCACGTGTTGTCATACCTTATTTGGGTATGGGCGTGCGTGGCAGCCGAGTGGAAGTTGCTCTAACGCTGCTCACAAAGAACTCTAAGATCAAAACAAAGACGATCAATACATCAAAAGCTCCAACGCCGGTGGGCCACGAGCCGCAAGCCGTCAAAGCTGGTGATTTGCTGTTCTTCAGCACACAGATGGCGTTTGACTCTGATGGCAATTTGCCCGACGGCATGGTCCGCCATCCATCTTTTCCCTGGTACGGGTCACCGGGACAGACGCAGATGCGTTACATGATGAAAAACATTGGCGCTATCTGTGAAGCTGCAGGCACGACGGTTGAGAATATCTGCCGCCGTGTTTGCTTCCATGATGACTTCCAGTGGTTTGCTGAATCCATCGAAGAATGGGCATCCTATTTCCCAGAGGATAAACCAGCATCGACAACCATTCGCCTCGGTGGACCTTTAGTGGTTCCTGGCGCGAACACATTGCTCGATCTCATTGCCTACGCGCCCGATTGATGTCTTGGGTAGGGCGAATAGGTCCAGAAAATTGAGTACCGTCGGATTTGTCGGTCTCGGTAAAATGGGTGCCGTCATGGCGCCCAGATTCTTGGATGCTGGCCATGAATTGACTGTGTGGAATCGTACAGTCGGCAAATGCACGTCTATCGCTGAACGTGGCGCCAGCGCGGCTGCGTGTCCTGCGGATGTCACTAACTCCAGTGAAGTTGTCATTTCTATTCTTGGCGATGACGCTTCAGTGTCAGAGGTTTACCTCGGCGAACAAGGGCTGTTTACGGGGGATGCGGAAGGCACTCTGTTTATCGATATGAGCACGGTCCGGCCAAGCACATCCAAGCGGATCTCAGAACATGCGATTGAGGCCGGTATAGAATTCATTGAAGCACCGGTCTCGGGAACTGTTGCGCCCGCTGCAGATGGTAAGCTTTTCGGATTGGTGGGCGGTGAGGATGTGGCGGTCAAAAAGGCTCAACCCTTTTTGGATGTCCTTTGTCGGCGAACAGTTCATGTTGGTCCGGTGGGGCAAGGTGCGTTGATGAAATTGGTCGTCAATTTACCGCTTGGCGTTTACTGGCAGGCTTTGGCGGAAGCTGTCGCGCTTGGTGAAGCGGGAGGGCTGGACCGGAAACTGATTCTAGAGACGATCACTGACAGTTCCGCCGCACTCGCAGTGCTTGGCCTCAAGACACCCGCCATACTCGGCGAGCCAGGTGCGGTGGCGTTTGACGTTGACAGCATGCAAAAGGATATCCTGGCGATGATAGAAACTGGCAGCGGACATGGTGTTCCATTGCCTGCAGCATCTTCAGCCTTGATGTCTTATTCGGCCGCATCTGCGGGTGGAATGGGTGAGGAAGACGCCGTCGCCATTGTCCGGTTCTTAAGCGATAAAATGACACGTCAGAAAACACAAACCTGAGCGGTATCCATGAGTGAATATAAGAGTGAAGTCCGCGACGGGATGCGGATTGATTGGGATGTTTCCGTCACGATGGATGACGGGCTCGTTCTCCGTGCCGACATCTTCCGACCGACTGAAGATGGGCAGTATCCTGTCCTTTTGACCTACGGGCCTTATGCCAAAGGTCTGTCGTTCCAAGAAGGGTATCCTAGCGCTTGGGATCGCATGGCGGAGGAACACCCCGATGTCACCGCCGGGTCTACAAACAAATATCAAAACTGGGAGGTTGTAGACCCAGAGAAATGGGTTCCCGATGGGTACGTTTGCGTGCGTGTGGACTCCCGAGGTTGCGGTCGTTCACCAGGCTACGTTCAGCATTTTTCGCCGAGGGAAACGGACGATTTTGTCCAGTGCATTGAGTGGGCTGGAAGCCAGCCGTGGTGCAACGGCAAAGTTGGTCTCAACGGCGTGTCCTATTTCGGAATAAATCAATGGCAGGTGGCCTCGCGTCAGCCGAAATACCTGGCCGCAATGTGTATCTGGGAAGGTGCAGCGGACTGGTACCGAGACATGACACATCACGGTGGTATTCTTTCCACTTTCTGGGCCAATTGGTCGGATATGCAGGTTAAGACTGTCCAATACGGCTTGGGGGAACGAGGTCCGAAGAGTGTCGTAACTGGTGAGTTAGTGTGTGGAGATGAAACCTTGCCGGAAGACGAAATGGCGAGGAACCGTTGTGACTTCGGCTCGGAAATACGGTCTCAGCCTTTGGACGGCTCATACTATCGCGAGCGCTCTGCTGAATGGGACAAGATCACCACACCGCTGCTCACGGCTGCAAACTGGGGCGGGCAGGGGCTGCACTTGCGTGGAAACTTTGAGGGTTACGTTCGGGCCGCGTCGGAAAATAAATGGCTAGAAGCCCATGGTCTTGAGCACTGGACGGAGTTTTATACAGCCTATGGCGTTGAAGTTCAGAAACGATTCTTTGGCCACTTTCTGAAAGGTGAAGATACCGGGTGGGGCCACCAGCCAAAAGTGCAGTTGCTTGTTCGCCATATTGATAAGTTTGAAAAACGTGTTGAGGAAGAGTGGCCCATACCCCGAACCCAGTGGACTAAGTTCTATATAGATCCTGACAATATGTGTCTTGGCTCAAAGGCGCCCGAAGTTGAAAAATCCATCACGTTTGACGCTATGGGAGACGGCCTTACTTTTTTTTCAGACCCGCTTGAATCAGAAACCGAGATTACAGGGCCATCTGCTGCAAAGCTGCATGTATCTTCTTCCACAACCGACGCTGACCTATTTCTAGTGTTCCGGGTCTTCGATGCAAAGGGTGACGAAGTTACTTTTCAGGGTGCCATAGATCCGCATACCCCGATTGGGCAGGGTTGGCTGCGCGCGTCTCATCGCAAGCTTGATTCGGACCTGAGTCAGCCTTACCGGCCATATCATACCCATGATGAGAAATGGCCCTTAGAACCCGGTGTTCCAGTTGAGGTCGACGTTGAAATATGGCCGACAAGCTTAGTCGTTCCGGCGGGGTATCGTATTGGTGTGACCGTGCGCGGCAAGGACTATGAACATTCTAATACCTCTGGCGAGCGGCTTTCGAATTTCAAGAACGAACTAAAGGGGTGTGGACCCTTTTTGCATGATGATCCCGTTGATCGCCCGCCCGAAGTTTTCGGCGGTGAGACCACTTTGCATGTTGGCGGTGGCCACGATGGATTCGTTCTTCTTCCAGTTATCCCTGCGAAAACACCTTAGGTCAGTGTACGGATTAGTCTGAAATGTTGGCCTCACCCCGCATAGCTTTAATCCACGCGTTGCGTGACTCAATGGTACCGATCTGGGATGCGTTCGAAACGGGCTGGCCAGAAGCCCGGACATTTAATCTTCTGGACGATTCCTTGTCAGCAGACTTGGCTGAAGAAGGCGTTCTAACCCAAAGCATTATCGACCGGTTCGTGACGCTGGGGCGCTACGCCAAAGAAACTCGTGCGGGTGAAGATGCGACCAAAGCCATTTTGTTCACATGCTCTGCCTTTGGACCTGCGATAGACGCAGTCAAGCGGGATTTGGATATTCCAGTTTTTACGCCCAATGAAGCGGCATTCGACGATGCGCTGGCCACAGGGAATCGTGTAGGGCTAGTTGTTACGTTTCCGCCATCTGAGGCGGCGTTGGTGGCGGAACTCAAAGCAATGGCTTCTGCAAAAGGAATGGATCTGAAACTCACCTCGGCTGTTGCTGATGGCGCTCTGTTGGCTTTACAGGCTAGAGATGGCGAAGCCCATGACACCCTTATTGCCGACGCAGCGCTACAATTGGGTGACGTCGATTGCGTACTCCTTGGTCAATTTTCAATGGCTCGTGCCGCAAGTCAGCTCTCTAAACGGATTGCTGTTCCCGTAATCACTACACCAGCTTCAGCGGTCGCTCGTTTGCGTGCTTTATTGAAAGTTTAGCCTAAAGATGATGTCGGAAACTTATGACACCTGATCCAAATCGTGAGCAATCTGTTGCCGTTTTAGGCCTTGGTATTATGGGGTCAGCCTTGGCGCGCAACCTGATTGAAAGAGAGTTTGACGTTCGTGGATTTGATCCCGACTCTGCTGCTGCGGAAAGGGCAGCGAACAATGGCGTCACGATTGCCGCGACGGCCTTTGAGGCAGCACAAGGCACCCGTCATATCCTGTCGAGCTTGCCGTCTGAATCTGCACTTGTATTGACTGCCGACTCTTTGACAAGTGGACGGCGCGATCCTGCGACAAAAGCTGTTTTGATTGAACTCAGCACACTCTCAGTCGAATCCAAGCTCGAATCGTATCAGCACCTCTCTAAGAACGGGATTGAAATGCTTGACTGCCCCATCAGTGGGACTGGTGCGCAAGCGCAATCCAAAGACATCGTTTTATACGCTAGTGGAAACGAAGACGCATTCACTTCGTGCCAGCCAATATTTGACGCTATCGCTCGTGAAAGTTTTTTTCTCGGTGGTTTTGGAAATGGCATGCGGATGAAGCTCATCGCTAATCTTATGGTCGCGATACACAATGTTGCGTCCGCCGAGGCCTTGGCTTTGGCGAAAAAAGCTGGCCTTGATCCGCAGCAAGTTTTCGATGTGATTTCTTCAGGCGCTGGCTCGTCAAAGATCTTTGAACTACGCGGGCCCATGATGGTGGACGAAACCTACCAACCCGCAACTATGAAGCTCGATGTCTGGCAAAAAGATATGGCCCTTATTCAGGACTTCGCTACTAAATTGGGCGCGATTACGCCTCTGTTTGAAGCGACTCAACCCCTCTACGAATCGGCAATTAAACTAGACCTGGGTGAGCACGACACGGCTGCGGTGCACAAGATTTTAGCTCAGGCTATAGAGAAAGATTGAGTATGAATTCACCTCAATCGTCCCATCCCAGCGGCTACCCTTTCAAAGCTCTATGCGTGGGTCTTGTGAGGGACCAAGATGGCCTGAAATCGTTCGGGCCAGACCTATTTTCCGCCATCGATATAAGTATACATTTTTGTATGCAATCTGACTCTCTCGGCATAAACTTGACCCTATAAAGTGAGTCTCGAAATGACCAAAATCGGGGCACCAGGTAAGAATTTGGGGAGGCAAGCGTGGGCGAGCAAAAATCAGAAACCGAAGGTTATGTCGGCCAATCGGTGCGCACCGTTGAGGGGCGCGCGCCGGTCATGGGTAAAGCCACCTATACAAATGACATAAATTTCCCTGGGCAATTGCATGCGCACATTCTGCGCAGCCCCCACGCAGCCGCTAATATAAAAAGTATCGATACGTCCGGTGCCGAGAAGGTAGCCGGCGTTGTTCGCGTCGTCACCGGGGCGCAAGCAGCTGAATATATAGATCCTATTCCTCACTATATCGACCCAGCCGTATTTGGAGGCCGCAGCGCCACAATTCGCTGCCTCGCATTAGATCACGTGTGGTGCTTTGGGCAGCCAGTCGCAGTCGTCGTCGCTGAGGATAAACGTACAGCGCGTTATGCCGTTTCACGGATCGTCGTTGACTACGAGGTCACCACGCCCGTTATCGATGCGGAAGATGCACTGAAAGACGATGCACCGATGGTTGTTCCTGGGTGGGACGCCAACATGATTATGCAGGTACCATTTGGTGGCGGTGATGTCGCCCAGGCGTTTTCGTCCGCCGACCGAGTCATTAAGACAGATGTGAAAGTACATCGTTTCTCAACCCAGCCCATCGAAACGCGTACTTATAACGGGGTGTATGACGCTGGCACTGACAGTGTCACGCTGTACGGCACTGTCCAAAACCCTCATCCACTCAGAAACGTTCTGTCCAAAATTCTTCGCATGCCTGAAAACAAAATTCGGGTGCATGCGCCGGTTATCGGTGGCGCTTTTGGAATGAAGATGCACGGTCACCCGGAAGAGGGTCTGGTCTGCTTTTTGTCCAAGCTCGTCGGGCACCCCGTCAAATGGGTGGAAGATCGCGAAGAGTGTTTGCTCATTGGTGCGCGGGAGCAAGTTCACTCTGTCGAGTTGGCTGTCACTAAGG
>WLXB01000182.1 GCA_012103295.1 Alphaproteobacteria bacterium
GTGTGCGGTCAACGTGATCGTCGCCGAGCACGGCGCGGCGCACATTTAATCCGTCTTCAATTTTCTTATTGGTCACAACAACTCTCCGGTCAAAAGGATGTCGATAGGAGACAGCGTCACGACGCACACGTCAAATAGAGAGTAGGAGAGATTTAGGTTTAGTAGCCGCCAGGAGTCATCGGATCGCGTTTGTGGAACGGCGACACCAACACCCGGCCCAATAATTTGAGCGGCGTCATCCAGGCGATGCGTTTGCCGTGCTTGGAATTGGACAGGACTCGTGACACCAGAAACGTCGTCACATCCTCAACCGTATCGCCAATCAACATGAGGAATTTCTTTTTGCGACGCTCTTCTTTGGGCAGCTCTTTGGTGTCGCCCATACCCAGATCGGTCATCACGATCCCGGGGTTGTGGAATCCAATTTTAACATTGGTCCCCTTCGCTTCCTTAATCGCACTGGCTGTAAAATATGTGATGGCCCGCTTGGTTGTGCCGTAAAGCGTCAGGCCGGGCCGGGTCATGCCGTCGGAGCCAAAGCCTTCCATGTTGTAGATCCATCCACCGTCATCCTGCGCACCCATCCCGACCGTCGCGACCTGGGTGCCATGAATAACGCCGGTGAGATTGGTTTGAATGATGCGGGGAAAATCTTCCGGCGGTAGCTCGGTGATGTTCGTATAGCTGTGAATCAGACCCGCGTTGTTGATCCAGTAGTCGACGTGGCCGAATTCGGCGATGGCTTTGTCCCAAAGCGTTTGCACCTGCGCGAGATCACCAACATCGCAAGGCTGACCGGTGGCCCGTGCCTCTCCTGAAACATCGCCCGACAGAGACGCCAATGCCGCATCGACGGCGCTTTGGCTGCGACCCGACACCACAACGCTATGACCTCGCTTGAGAAATTCTCGGGCGAGGCCAAGACTAATCCCCCGGGTCGAGCCGGTGATGACGGCAACAGGCATACGCGATTAGTCCTGCTTCGCTGCCGCCAGCTCAGCAATACGCGCAACCCGTATGGCTTTGATTTCATCAGCCATCATGCCTGGTGACTTTGACCGTATTATGGCGGCGGCAACGAAGATGCAGAAGTTCAATGCTCCAACAAAGATGAATGGCCCTGTCAGCATCCAGGTATCGAACAGGATTCCACCAACGGATGTCGCGACCAGAATCCCAACAGCGCCGGATCCGCTAAAGAACCCGATCACCGCACCCCGTTCTTTGGCCGGGGCTTCTTGTCCCATGAGGGCCTGTGACGCGAAAAAAGCGCTGATCTGCCCGATGCCAAGCAAGCCGAATAACGGATAATAAATCGGATTGGTTGGGTCATCGACGAAGTACATCGAGGCATAGCCAATAGCGGCAAAGCCCATACCAAAGACAACAGCGGAGACCCTATTCACCCGATCAATGATCATCCCCATGATCGGTGACCAGACCAGGCCGAACAACTGAGCAATGGCAAAAATTGTTACCCCGGCAATAGCGGCCTCGGCAGGCGTCATACCTTGTTGGGTGCCGTAGACAGAGCCCCAAAGGTTCGTAAAGGCACCGATAACGACAAGATCTGATCGCGCAACAAAGGCCGACGCATACGCCAAGGCGATGCGCGGATTTTTAGCGTTGGTTATGCCGCTCATAAATTGTTGTTTGATTGGCACTTTTTTGTCGACTTCAGCTGGTACACCGCCCTTAAGACCCCATTTTAGAATCCAAGCTGAGATTAGAAGCGCAATCGCCACAGCCCAGAAGGTGTAGAGTCCCTGCTGCTTGGCCGTCATGCCGGCGCCTTCTAAAGCGCCGAACATCAATCGACCAAATACCAGCGCCGTAAAAATAACGCCGATGGAGTTCATCACACCGGTCCAAGCAATCAACTTTCCGCGGGAATACTCGCGAGGGTAATCCTGGCCGACAATGCCGATCATGCCAGCCGCGGCGGCCGTCCCCAGTCCATACAAGGTGCGTGCGACAAACAAGTCCGTGACGCTATCCGCGTAGGGGTACAAAGCGTAGCCAAACGCCATAGAAATCATACCGAAGCAAAAGACGGGGCGACGGCCAATACGGTCGGCCATTACGCCAAAGGGCGCCGCCAGTGCAATGGTGATGATTTCATTCCAGAAGGCGAGCGCGCCAGTCACGCGCCCTTGTTCATCGCCGGGCAAACTGAGGTTTGCGTTCAGGACAAAGGCCTGTCCCGTATTGATAAAGGTCAGGAAGCCGATGGTGGCGAATGACGCATACATCAACGTCCATCCGTTCTTGGCGCTAATACCATCTGACAAGTCGATGCGCACACCCATGGGACGGATGTAGGCCTGCTGTGTCGTATCGCTCATGAAAATCCCCTGTTTCCCTCGTTTACTTTTATACGGCTGGCGTCTCAGGCCGGTTCAGAGACACCATCGTCTTTTTGACTCTTTTTAATCATCAGCCCCGGCGCCTTGATGCGGACAATGACGGACCAAACCAACAGCACAGCGTTGGCAATGCCCATCAACACAAAGGGGGCCGCCGGTGCAATTGAATCGAATAGACGGCCGCCAACAACAGTCGCGAACAAAATACCCACAGCACCAAAAATTCCGAACACGCCGACAATAGAGCCGCGTTCTTTTTCGGGTGCTTCCTGGCCGATCAATCCTTGCGATGAAAACAAAGCGCTGATCTGGCCAGCCCCGAGCAAAGCAAACGCCGGCCACGCTGCCATATCCAATGGCGAAGAGACCAACGCCATAGAAAGATAGCCTGAACCTGCGAGAGTCATTGCCACAGCTTGTGCGGTCACGCGATTGAAACGGTCAATAATAATGCCCATGAACGGCGCCCAAATAATTGCGGCAACCTGGGCAATCACAAACATCAACGTGCCCCGCTCTAGGGCGTCCGCCGTCGAGATACCCTGCGCCGTGCCGGCGGTAACGCCCCAGAGCGCAACAAACGTTCCAACCACAACCAAATCAGCCCGCGCCGCAAAAGCCGACCCATAAGCCAATGCGATTCGTGGATTGCGCGCGTGATTCAGACCCGCGGTGATTAAATGGCGAAGTGGAATACGCTCTTCAATGCGCGCGGCAGGACCTCCCTTGAGGCCGATCTGCAAAATGACAGCCGACAGAACACAAATACTGGCGACAATCCAAAAGGTGTACTGCCCCGCCTCTATTGC
>WLXB01000183.1 GCA_012103295.1 Alphaproteobacteria bacterium
GATGAGAAGAACAGGCGGCTAATACCGGGCGGCGCGCCGACTTCATCACGCCAGCGGTCCTGAAAATCTTGGGCGGGAAAATCGCGTAACTCGGGATCGAGCAATTCCAGAACCACTGATGCTTTGTTGGCATCGGGAAGGATGCTGACTCCGCCAAAGGGCGGCGCGGCAAAATCCTGACTGCCGACCAGAACGTAGGCAGCCGAGACCAGTGGTGCGCTGTCTTCAGGCAGAAGAGTTTGCATCTCTGCCTCGATCTTGCGCCCGATACTCAATATGTGCTCGGCCATGTCTTCGGTTTGGGCCAAGGGGGTGCCCGGCTTCAGTTCCATGCTCGCCGTGACGTAGCGGCCTTCAACCACCGGGAAGAATTGCACTTTGACGTAGCCACCCGCGACAAAACCGAAGGACAGCATGATCATGGCAACGGCGGAGGCGACAATCACCCACGGATGTCCGGTGACAAATCGCAAGGCCCGATCCAGTGGGCCGTCAACAAACCGGCGCAAGGCACCGGAAAATATGTTTTGGATGTGTTGAATTCGGTTGAGTAATGAACCCGGCTTGGTCGGTGCACTAAAGTTTTGGTGAGACAAGTGATAGGGCAACACCAGCATTGCTTCGACCAATGAGAGCAGCAGCAAAATGATCACCACCGTTGGCATTTGCCCGAGGAATTTTCCGCCCACACCCGGAACCAAGAGCAGCGGTGAGAAAGCAGCGATGGTTGTCGCTACAGCAAACAACACCGGCACCGAAACCCGTTGCGCCCCACGTATCGCCGCCTCTAACGGGTCGCCACCTTTCTCATTGGCGGTGTAGATATTCTCGCCAATGACGATGGCATCATCGACAACTATGCCGATGGCGAGAATAAAGCCGAACAGAGCAATTTGATTGATGGTGTTGTCGAGTCCATTGATCACCCCGATGGCCGCGACAAAGGCAACAAGAATGCCGAGGGATGTCCAGAACGCGAGACGAATATCCAAAAATAGCGCCAGCGTAACGATCACCAAGATCAAACCTAAAGCGCCGTTTTTGAGCAGCAAGCTGAGTCGACTTTCAAGCTCTTCCGCATCGTTGCGCCAGACAAGTACGCTCGTCTCTGGCGGGAGAAGGGGCGCAAGCTCTTCTTCCAGGTACTGGTTTACGACGTCGACGACTGTGAGCACCTGTTCGTCCCCGGTCCGGAACACTTTGACGAATGCCGCCGGCTTGCCGTCGAACAGGCTGATGAGGTCTTGGTCGCGGAAACCGTCATCGACCGTTGCCAAGTCGCCGAGTTTGACCTGAGCGCCGTTGCGCCCGGTCAGGACAATTATTTCACTGAAGTCTTTGCGGTCGTAGTTGCGTCCCAGAGTGCGCAACACGACATCTTCATCAA
Source organism: Alphaproteobacteria bacterium (assembly GCA_012103295.1). Lineage (GTDB taxonomy): Bacteria > Pseudomonadota > Alphaproteobacteria > Rhodospirillales > Rhodospirillaceae > WLXB01. The sequence continues at coordinate 1,388 of WLXB01000183.1, forward strand.
GGGATTCAATTTCACCGCCGGGAAGGTCAAGACTCTCTTGACGGACCGTGTTGGCAATCGCAGGAAGGGATAGGCCGTACGCCCGCAAGGTTGCGTTATCGATCTCGATGGAGACCTCGTAATCGCGCACTGAGCTTACTTCTATGATCGAGATGTCGTCACTGAGCGTCAGGTCGTCTTTGACCCTATTTGCAAGTTCCTTCAAAGCGCGTTCGTCGATATCGCCGATGATGGCAATCTCGATCACTCGCTGACGGTTGGTGGATTCCCGCACTTCCGGTTGTTCCGCTCCGGCCGGGAAGGTGGTGATACGATCAATTTCGGCTTTGATTTCGTCCAGTTTACTAGCGCTGTCTTCGCCAATAGCCAGTTCCATCGAAACGGTGCCGCGGTTTTCAATGGCCGTGGATGTGATGTCCTGTAGGCCGTCGAGGCCATCGACCCGTTCTTCAATGCGCTGCAGAATGGACTCTTCAATCTCCGCCGGTGACGCGCCGAGGTATTCGACTTCAACCGTAACGGTATCCAACTTAAGCTCAGGGAAGACTTCCACGGGAATGGTGAAGGCGTTGATGATGCCCGTTGCCAGCATGAAGATCATAAGCAGGTTCGCGGCAACCCCGTGTCGGGTCATCCATTCGATAATAGTTCTCATTGAATTGATCTCATCGTGACAACGCCGTGCCGTTGACGGCTTGTACGCTGAGACCATCAGTCGCGATGCTGAGGTCACTCACCACGACCCGGGCGCCTGACGCCAGAGCCATTCCGCGCACAGCAACCTGGTCGCCTTGATCTTGAACAACCTCAATGGCGACGACGTCCAACGTTTCATCATCGCTAACCAGCCAAAGCGTGTCGTTCTCGCGAAGTGCGGCGCGCGGGATCAGCGCGTAAGAGAGTGCCAGCCCCTCAATTTCGATAGCGGCGTACGTGCCGGCCAGCAGCGGTGGCGCATCCGCTAGAGGCTCAACCTCATTTGCATCATTGGTTTTGACGAGAATCCCACGTTTTGTTGGGTTGGGAATTCGTACAACAATATCAATGGTGCGCGTGTCGGGGTCGATGCCCGATTCAACCCGGTCTACATAGCCGTCCCAAGTATAAAGATTACCGCGATAGGGTAGCGTGGCGCGGGCCGATGGGCGGTTGGCCATGGTTTCATCCCATAGTCCAGGAATAAGCGAAGCCTCTCGATCGGTCATCGGTACGACGATCTCAAAAATGTCGTTGGCGTAAATGCGAGCAATCTCGACGCCCGGCTGAACCACGGAGCCAACGTCGATGCTCTCAGTAAAGACATTGCCATCGAACGGGGCTGTGATTGTGGTGCGTTCTAAATCGATGGCGCGCATGGCAATGAGCGCTTTTAGTCCAGCGATTTGAGATCGTGCACGGTCTCGTTGATTTAGAGTTTCGTCACGCCGCCGTTCACTGGCTGCCCCGCTTTTGGCTAGCTTGTCGTCTCGTTCCAGTTGGCGTTCAGCAAAATCAAGATCCGCCTGCCGTGCGGCGAGGTCTGCCGCCGCTTGGTCAAGGGCCGCCTGGTATGAGCGCGGGTCAATCTGCGCGAGGGCGTCACCCTTTTTGAAACTGCCGCCCGTAACCAAAGCGTCACCGGTCTCCGTAACCTCTCCGGACACTTGGGCAATGATAGTGACTTGAGCTCGTGGCCGCACAGGTCCGTCTCCTCGAACGGGGACGGGGCCCTGTTGAACCACTAGAGGCACAACTTGAACCAACGGTGCTCGATTGTCGCGTGGCACTTGAACAGGATC
>WLXB01000184.1 GCA_012103295.1 Alphaproteobacteria bacterium
CCCGGCCGCAGTGCGCGAGAACCCCCGACTGTGGAATGACGGAAGCACGCGCAGCGCTGTCTCGCGGCGAAACGTCGACGACATCGGCTATCTGGCTGATGTGCTCGATGACCTCCCAACGCAGTTCGCCGTTGACTCACGGCGTGTTTGTTTCACCGGCTTCTCCAACGGAGCCTCCATGACGTTCCGGGTCGGCGTCGAATTGTCCGATTGCGTGACCGCCATTGCGCCAGTCGCAGCAGCGCCGATCGGATGCATCACATTGGATCCCGCACATACAGCGACAAGGCCGGCCAAGGCTCCGTTATGAACAAAGCCAGGATCATTTCTGCTGACAATCAACGCGGCAAGAATTCCACCGACCATTGCCATGAGAGAATTAACAGCAACCAGTCCGGTCACACCTTCTACGCCCTGAGCGCTCATAACGTTGAAGCCGAACCAGCCCACAGACAAGATCCAAGCGCCGAGTGCGAGCCATGGGATTGACGATGGTGGCATGGCCTGTAATCGACCGTCCGCGCGGTAGCGACCGCTTCGTGCACCGAGCATGATGACAGCCGCTAAAGCAATCCAGCCGCCCATGGCATGAACGACAATTGAGCCAGCAAAATCATTAAAGGGTGCGCCAAACGTTGCCTCCATGAAATCTTGAAAGCCGAAATTCCCGTTCCAGACCATCCCCTCGAACAGGGGGTAAATCAGGGCCACTAGCAAGATCGTCGCAATCAGTTGAGGATAAAACCGGGCTCGCTCCGCAATCCCTCCAGAGATAATGGCCGGTATCGCGGCCGCGAACGTCAATAGGAAGAAAAATTTAACAAGGTCGTACCCTTGAGGGGCATAACCCTCGCCGGTGTCACCGCTGATTACTGATGCCGCACTCAGGAAATCCATGCCATAGGCGATCGAATACCCGATGAAGAAGTAAGCCAACGTAGAGCCAGCGAAATCGACCATGATTTTCACTAAGGCGTTGACCTGGTTTTTTTGCGAACGGTCCCGACTTCCAAAAAAGCGAACCCTGCGTGCATTGCCAGCACCATGATCGCGCCCATCAGAACAAAAAAGACGTCATTTCCAGCCATTTTCATATAATCCCATGTTGTGGATCGACCCGTTTGTCGAGCTTTTGTATAAGTCCCTTTCAAAAACCATGCCGTTTATCGCGGATTGGAAAACTGCCTAGATTCAGAGGCTTAGATGCCGTCTCCGTCGAGATATGATTCTACTGTCTAATTTTTAACCACTAGAGTAGGGCAGCCCTACTAATGCGCCGGTTTTTTGGGCAGATGCACTGAGGTCGTATCCCATACCGAGCCTTTTCGTGTGCGAGCCAAACCGCTACGGTTTGGTCAAAGACGCGACCTCAAATAGACTCACAGGGACCGGTTTTGGACCATCTCACTCACATCAATCCGCCGACCTTGTCGGACAGCCTAGCCGTCGGATATTCCCAGATTATTGTCGCCAAACCAGGACGGCTCGTTTTCGTCGCTGGGCAGGTTGGCTGGGATACCAACAGCGAATTGGTTGGGGACGCGTCATTCGCTACCCAGGCCCGCAAAGCCATCGACAACGTTCGCGTCGCTTTGGAAGAAGTAGGAGCCACAGGAAATGACGTTACACATGTCAAATACTTCGTCGTTGGCCTGACGGAAGACCGGGTAGAAGAACTGATAACCGCCTTAGGTGAAGCAAAAGTCTTCGACCATGAGAGACCACCTACTGGCACGCTAGTTGGAGTCGAAAAGCTGGCACGCGAACAATTGCTAATAGAAATCGAAGTGATAGCCGTCCTTCCGGACTGAGCCAATCGCCCCTAACTCTGAAAGAAAAATCATCGATGACAGCCCTGCCCCCCGATCAAATCTATTACGTTTCGCCCGAGCAAATAAAAGAGTGGCGCGATGAGGACAGCGCAGTGATTGTCGATGTTCGTGAACAGAATGAATGGGACGACTCGCATATCCCCGGTGCGATTCTTATGCCGCTTTCAGCCTTCGACCCTGCTGCGGTTCCTGATCCAGGCGACAAGCATCTTGTATTTCATTGCCGTTCTGGGCGGCGCTGTGGCATGGCCTCTGAGAAAATGGTTGAGGCAGGCTACACCGGACAGATCAAGCGCATGGAAGGTGGCTTCCTTGCCTGGGATGCAGCCGGCAACGACAAAGAAAACGGATAGGCACGGCTGATCGACATGAATACGGCTGCGGCAACTCTTGACGACACCATTGTTGGGCGCGAAAGCGGCCGGGTCTTCTTGGTTGTTGTTGATGATTCGGAAGAACTCGCAGGTGTCCTGCGTTACGCCTGCAATCGAGCCCGGCATACGGGGGGGAAAATTGCCCTGCTGTACGTGATCGATATGGAATCAAGTAAGGATTTCCAGCATTGGCAGTTCGTCGGCAACCTAATGGAAGAAGAAGCACAAGAAACGGCGGAGAACACCCTGAGCCGCCATGCCGCACAGATCTCCAAGGAATCAGGCAGTGCACCGGATCAATATGTCCGCAACGGCAATGTTCAAGATGAACTTTTCGCGCTGGTCGAAGAGCACCCCGATATCTCCATTTTGCTCCTCGGGTCCGCGCCGGGAGAGAAACCAGGCCCTCTCGTCGAAGCCGTAACGGGCAAGCACGCGGGTCAAATCGGTATTCCGGTGACGATTGTCCCCGGGTCCCTGGGCAATGACGAGATAGATCGTTTGACCTGAGCCGCCGAACGGCTAAATTCCACCCATCGTAGTAACGCTAGTCTGTTTTTTTACAGCCGCGCGGCAATGGAGAACATTTATGCCTTTTCGTGCCCCGGCAGAGAATGACGGCATCGAGACGTCGCCACCGGTCGCAGACGAGGTCAAAACCACAACTTGCTATATGTGTGCCTGCCGCTGCGGCATAAGGGTTTTCTTGAAAGACGGCCAGATTCGCTACATTCAGGGCAATCGGGATCACCCCGTCAATAAAGGCGTCCTTTGTGGCAAGGGTGCTGCGGGTATCATGAACCACCTTTCTCCCGCCCGATTGCGCAAGCCCTCGAAACGGGTCGGCCCACGCGGCAGTGGTGAATTTGAAGAAATTGAATGGGAAGAAGCGCTATCGACTGCGACGACCTGGCTCGGCGACATTCGCAAGACCGATCCCAAGAAACTGGCTTTTTTCA
>WLXB01000185.1 GCA_012103295.1 Alphaproteobacteria bacterium
GGTCGCTTCAACGATCTTACGTTCAGCGGCGAGATCGCCCTTGAGTCCAGTAAGCAGTTCACCCTGTTCATAGTTGTGGGCGACCACTTCCCAGCCTTCATCCTTCGGCACTTGGGCAATCTCGGGGCGCTCAAGCAACGTCTTGGCGTTGACCGTACACCCTGGCGCCACACCGGCTTTGCGAAACACATCAAACAGCCGCCAGATGCCGACCCGTTGGCCGTACTCGCGCCAGGTGAAGTTTGGGAAATCAGGAATCCGTCCGGGCAATACATCGGGCAGAATTGGTGGGCCGCCCGCGTAGTAGGCTTCGTCCGTATCCTTGGTCATATCCCAATGCTCAAGGTTCAGCGTCAAAATCAGCGCGACTTTTTTGTCGTCGGGCCACTTTAGGGGGCCGCGTTGGGCGATGCCCGAAAAGGGGTAACTCATGACCACGGAAACATACTCCTCATTAAATTATTAGTACGGCTTACCAGTCTTCAAGAAGACGACCGCAGCCGGAAACTTTATCGTCAAAGCCATTGCGTCGCAGTGAATGCCAGTAGGTTGCCGCGTTGATGGCGATGACCGGTTTGTTGAGCCAGCGCTCCGCCTCTGCAGCGACCGCCATACAGGCGAGATTGGTGCCGACCTGAATGATGCAATCCACATCGGCTTGATTGAGTTCGATGATCGCCTCGCGCAACTTTTCAGGCGGCTCGTGGGCGATCAACATCGGGCTCGGGCTTTTAAGACCGATCAATGCAGTGACTTCGTACTCATTGTCGGTGAAGAATTTGCGCACCATGGCGTCACCGGCGGGCATATAGGGTGTGAGAACACCGAGCTTTTTGATCGGCTTTTCTTGCTCATAAGCTTTCAGTGCGTGTTCGCAAGCATGAGACCCAAGCGACACCCCGACTCCGGCCCGGGCTTCCATCTTTTGGTGCAGGACATCCGCGCCTTCGGCTCCGTCCCAAAAGGTTTCCGCAGACATGCCCATGATCACGAAGCCCGGAGAACAAGTCATCACCCGGTCCATGGCAACGTCGGTTGCACTACGAATATTAACCAGCAGCTGTTCAAATTCTTCATCGGAACGCACCGGATCGTCAGGGATTTCGATACGACAGAAATGGTTGGTGATGCCTTTGGGCTGCATCAGAGCGTATTCGGGCTCGACACTGGTGTTGGTCGATGGCGCAATAACGCCAAACTTCATGCGATAGCCAAGTGAATCAACCATGGGCCCCTCCGTTTACTTCTGGCAGCCGCCCTCTTCTGGAACGGCGCCCTCTTGATTTATTGGATCTCGTATGAATCCCGCACACTATCAATCATCGACGTGCGGCGCAGGAATGGTAAGGCCAATTTTGGATCGGCTGCAGCTTCCATATATTTGGCCTGCTGTTTCTTGTGCGCTTCAGGGTCCTTGGCCTCAATTGCCTTCTTGTTGGCAATGCTCTGGCTTTGGACGAAGTCTTTACAAATGATGCGGCGCTGACGGTCATAAAGATCAAGAATATCATCGTCGGCTTCACCGCGATCAATTATCATGAGTTTTTCACAAAGATTTACGGCATCGTGAATGCCGCCGTTCATCCCCATCCCGCCGAGCGGGTTGTTTACGTGCGCTGAGTCGCCGCCAAGTAATATGCGGCCGATGCGATAGTTTTTCGCCACCCGCTGATGAACGTTATAAAGCGTACGGTGCTGAACTTCGAAATCACCGTCTTTGTCAGCCAAGAAATGTAGCCGTGTTTGAATGTAGTCGTCGGACAGTAGCTGCTCATTTGTATACTCAGGTGGCGTCGGAAACAGAACACGCCACAGGTTGTTACAGCGCAGCAACACACACCATTCATCAGGGTCGGCGATATAGTTAACCCACGCCAGACCTGGAAAATGGTCCTCAAGAGGATGAGACGTTGTGGCGACGAGGAATTTCTCAGGATAAGTGAAACCTTCGAATTCGATCGACGCTTTGCGGCGAATGGCGCTATTGGCCCCGTCGCCGCCAAACACCAGTGACCCACGGATGTCTTCGGAACCATCCGGCGTTTCCACAGTCACCGTCACGCTGTCAGCATCTTGCGAAACGTTGGTGACCTGGTTGCTGAATCTTACTTCGGCATTATCCATACCTTCAAGAATTCGGCAGATGATCCGCGTGAGACGAAATTGCTCGGTCTGAAGGCGGTAAGGGTGTTTGGTCGCGTCGCCAAGATCCGCGAGCTTAAAGTCAGCGTATTCACCGGTGCGGCGATCCCGGTACTGATAATTCGGAACAATTAATCCCGTGCTGATCAATTCTTCGGTGATCTCTAGTCGATCAAGCATATCTAAGGTTGGCGGATGCCATGTCGAGGCGCGCAAGTCTTCAGGTAATTCAGGCTCAGACTCAAGCATGAGAACCGGGATACCTTCCCGAGCCAAATATAGTGCAAAAGTGCAACCGATTGGTCCGGCGCCGGCAATGATGACGGGGTCTTTGCCCCTAAGGTTGATCGACATACCCGTAACGTCCTCAGACTTTTAAATTCTGCTGGTGCGCATGAAACGCCCAGCTGTCTTATTGTATTTGGTTTTACCACTGGGAAAGCCGCGGACAAGGCGGCCCGTAGGATTGTTCACGATGTGATCAGTAATTCTCTGATGTGCCAAATATGGCGCTAAATCTTTCTGCGTTATTGACCAGGGAGCGAATGAAATGCTCCACCGTGGAACAACAGCGGCGCCTTCCTTAAATTGAAGACCCGTTGAACCCGCCCGACAATAATGTCGTGATCCCCACCCCGATGCCGGGCATCAACTTCGCACTCCAAGTGGGCAACACAGCCATCGATAATTGGAATACCGCGTAAGCCGGGCTGGGTTTTGACACCGTTAAATTTATCGGAACCAGATTGAGCAAATTTCATTGCCAAGGGTTGCTGGTCAGCGGCCAAAACATTGACCACGAAAGGATCACCAACGCTAAAGCATTCAAAACTGGGGGTGTCGTCTGCGATGCTCCACAAGATTAGTGGAGGGTCGAGAGATAGGGAGTTGAACGAGCTGGCGGTTATCCCGACATGCTCGCCATCCGGCGCGATCGTCGTCATCGTTGTTACGCCCGTACAAAACTGGCCCAGGGCATCACGAAAGGCGCGTCGAGCCTTGTCGTCGCCT